>NZ_KV813944.1:13423-259970 GCF_001813755.1 Corynebacterium sp. HMSC074H12 | reverse complement strand
CACGACACTGCTACCAAATAGCCGGTCGCAACACATAGTAACCAATCAAAATTGGAACAATGGCAAAAATAGCGAGGTTACCAGCCGAGTAGGCCCAGTCAGTCAGATATGCCTTTTCCGGAGTGGACATAAACGTGATGGCAGACAGCGTCGTGGCATAGATTGAGAATCCTGCCGCCCAGCCAGGAATCCTGCCACCCGCTTTGAAGAATTCGTCCTGATCACTGCCGGCCCTGCGCGCAAAATAAGCGCCGACAAGAAGCATTCCCAGGAGATAGAGGATCAGAACTATCCAGTTGAGTGTTCCGAACGATTGCATGTGACCTTCCCTTCAGGGCTTTCAGTGCAGAGAGCTAAATCACTCTCCAATTCGTCTGTGCAACAAAGCATGTTGAAAGATACAATACATCAGACGTCTGATGTGTGAGGGGATTTAAGATAAAGCCGTCTACCCCTGATCATCAGAGCGAAGTGCTCCTCCCCCAGCAGCGCTCATCCTTTGAGAACCCCGCCAACGTGGGAGGCTTAAGATGGATCGGAAAGAAAAGAGGGATTAACCAGTGCACACCGGAACATGGGGATTCAGCGAAGCCGCACATCGCCCTGCCTCAACCACACAGCAGGCTGTAGAGGGCATCAAGAAATTCATCCAGGACAACGCACTCAAGCCTGGGGACACTTTGCCAACCGAATCAGAGCTCTGTGCGGAACTCGGTTTCTCCCGCTCCTCTGTCCGAGAAGCCATCAGAATCCTAACGACGTTAGATATCGTCGAAGTCAGGCACGGAACCGGAACGTTTGTCTCCGGCACGTCACTCAAAGCCCTAGTTCAAGGCCTCATTTTTCGCGCGACTCTCGACGCTGACGACAACCTTGAAACGCTTCGCAATGTGGTGGAGATTCGGCAGGCAATTGATCTTGCTATCGGGCAAGAAATCACTACCAAACCCGATCCCTCCAAGCTAGATCAGTTGAGCGCCATCGTTGAAAAAATGTCAGCCAAGCGGGAGCAAGGTCTCAACTTTGCCGAGGAGGATCGGGAGTTTCATCAGGTTCTGCTTTCCGAAATAGATAACCCGATTATCCGTGAGCTCAATGATGCCTTCTGGCAAGTGCACATGAACGTCATTCCACTTCGCAAAATAGAAGAACCACAGGACTTCAGCAGAACGGTTCGCGCGCACCAAGACATCGTCGATGCCCTACAGAATAAAGATCTGAAGAAGTACCAAGAGTCTGTAATCAGGCATTACGAGCCCCTGCTGACTTCGCTGTGACAGTCCGTGTCAGCTATTAAAGCTCCGCGTAATCCACGCAGGGTCTGTAATGGCAGTGCCAATGATGATTGCGTCGGCGCCGGCGCGCTTTCCTGCAGCCACATCATCGCGCGAGGCAAACCTTCCTTCGCCGATTACAAAGGCATCCTCACCGCAGAGCCGTCGCCCCTCTGCCAAGCATTCAAGATCTGGGCCTTCGGTCTTGCTCCGGAACTCTGTGTAGCCGGCCAGCGTCGTTGAGATGATATCCGCCCCCGCTTGGTGCGCCCGCTGCATTTCTTCCGGGGTAGAACAGTCAGCCATCGACAGAACATTAAGTCGGTGGCACTCGGCGACAAGATCGGAGAAGCTCGATCCATCGGGCCGAGGGCGATCCGTAGCATCCGCACAGATAACAGCGGCCCCTGCCTCAGCCAATCGGCGCACGGACTCAACAGTAGGGGTGATATAAACCCCCTCACTCCCCTCCTTTGTTAGGCCGAAAACTGGTACATCTACTGCGGCTGCGATTGCCTCGACATCCTCGATGCCGCCATACCCGCCACACCGGATTGCGCGGCTTCCGCCCTCAACACACGCACGGGCGACATGCGTCAAGGTGTGGGTATCGCGCATTGGGTGACCATCCGGCGCTTGCACCGAGACAATCACCGAGTTTCGAATCATGTCGTGAACTTCTTCTCGGCGGTCAGCCAGTTCACTGCCCTTAAACCTAAACATATGCTTGAACCTTCCTCTGGATATATCGCGGTTAAACGGTGCTAAAAAGCGTTGTCTCGAGCAAAAGCCGCTGCGCCCACTAACGGGGCTGTCGCCGGGGATTCAGTAACCCGAATTGCAACGGAGCGATTCGGCTTCAATGCGAAATCCTCTATGGCCTGACGGAATGGTTCTTCTACAGCGGCCCCAATCTGGCACACACCGCCGCCCAAGACAACGGCATCGAGATCGAGCCCTGAAACAAGACCCGCCACAGCTCGGCCAAGGCCATAGGAATTCCCTCGAATAATCCGGGAAGCGAGTTCGTCTCCCTGGTTCATTCTTTCTACGACCTTTTCGAGGGGAAGCGCTAACTGATCTCGCTGCTTCCACTGCACCCGCTCGCTCGCCGGGTTCGTAGAAAATTCTTCATAATACGCAGCCAAGCTATTGCCGCTCATAATGTTTTCGGCGCGGTCCGCAAAGCCCCGGAAATCAGCGCACAAGAGCTCCGAAAACTCTCCGGCCGATCCGGTAGGTCCGCTGAGCAGACTCCCGTTATCGCTTACCGCACCACCGACACCAGTTCCCAACGAAAGGTACAGGACTCTGCCGGACTGGAACTCCCTCGCGGCTCCGAGCATCAGCTCTCCGTACGCCCAGACTCGCACATCATTGTGAACGGCACACGGGAGGTCAACAACCTCTTTCGCGACCTCACGAAGATTGGTACCAGCCCAGTTCTTAATGGTGTCCCCGTTGTAGGTGACGAGTCCCTCAGGTGCCTGAATCACTCCTGGCGAACCAATGCCGATTCGCGCCGGAGTACTACCCGATTCCTCCAACGCCAGCTGAATGGCTTTCTTAATCTGCTCCTGTGGCGAAGCCCCGGCCGGCTGGGTAGGGATCTTTCCCAGCGCAACTGCCTGCGTTGGGTCTTCATCAGCCACGAAGCCCCAACCAATCTTTGTTGCACCGACATCAAGCGCAAGCGTACTAGTCACTCTTCACTCGTTTCGTCGTAATTCAGCGGAATTAAGGCTCGATCACCTGAGCGGCATCGACGATCTCATGAATCTTGGCCAGCTCCTCATCATTCAGAGCGACATGCGGACGGGACATCAGCCCCGACGGGAAGACACCCAAGTGATGCAGCGCTGCCTTGAAACTGCCGAGGCCCTGCGAGCTTCCGCCCATGCGCGTGCCATCACCAACACCAACGATGGTGAAAAGGTCACAAATCTTAGACTGCAATTCCGCAGCCTCGGCGTACGCCCCGTCAACCAGGAGCTCGTGTAGCTTCACGTAGGACACCGGGTCCACGTTGCCCAGGCCTGGTACCACACCATCGGCACCTGCCAGGTAAGCAAAGTCGACCGTAGTTTCCGAGCCAGTCAAGACCACAAAGTCTTTCACCCCAGCCTTGTTGCGGGCGCTAATCAGAGCACGCGTGTATCCATCATTGCCGCCGGAATCCTTAACGCCGGCAATCACGCCTTCCTTGGCGAGGGAAATAAGAGTAGCGATATCCAGCACCGAGTGAACGCTGACCGGAATGTTATACGCGTAGATAGGGGTCTCTGGCGCGGCTTCATGAAGAAGTCGGAAGTGCTCAGCAATTTCTACATCGTGAGTACGAACATAAAAAGGCGCAGTGGCAACTAGCCCTTGCACCTCGAGCGCGACGGCATCTTCAATGTGCTCGATTACTCGCGGAGCCGTCATGTCAATCACGCCGGCAATGACCGGAACGCGCCCTTGAGCCTGTTCCACCACCGTTGCGATGACTTCCTTGCGCTGCTCTCGGGTGAGGAAAGCTACCTCACCTGAAGAGCCGAGAACGAACAGGCCATGAACGCCAGCCTTAATAAGGCGTTCAGCCTGGCGCTTGAGGGTATCGGTGTCGACAGAGTAGTCCTCATTGAACGGGGTCAGCAGCGGTGGCACCACGCCGCGCAAGAGCTGTGTATTTGCAGTCATGTTTAGGAACCTTCCCATTCGCCTTCGTATTGGAGTCATAAGACATCATACGTCTCCTAGGATTGTGATGCAGTTCCTTCTAGCGAAAAGAAGCGGAGCAAAACGCCGACTAATCTACCCCGGCAACAACTCCGAAGCCTCGCCCACCACGCTCACCACGAGCACATCGCGGGCGCGGGAGGCCGCCACGTAAAGCAACGCCCGCTCGCGCTGCAGCGCCTCGTCGGCCTCGGCCGGTGCAAGCCCCTTCATGAGGTAGCGCTGCGGCAGCGCCTCGCGGCTTACATCCAGCAAGATGACGTGTGTGAACTCCAGGCCCTTGGCGTTGTGCATCGTCATCACCGCCACCGGGCGCTCCCGGGAGGTGCGCCGCCCAGTACTCACGGCCACGCCCAACTCACCGAGCTGCGTGGCAATCTCATCCTTACGGGGATTGGTGCGGGTCAGCACACCAATGGAGACGTCTTCCTCCCCGGAGGTCCAGTCCCGGATATGCGCGGCCAAAGCCTCGGCTTCCTCCGCCTTGCTGGCAGAGCTCAGCACCACCGGCGCCGGCCCCTGGCGCACCGAACGGTAGCCGTGTAGATCGTCGATATCCTCTTCCGAGTCAATCCACTCGGTCCCCTCCAAAATCGCCGTGGCATAGCCCAGGTTCTGCCGGGTCGTTCGGTAGTTCACCCGCAGCTTCCTCGTGGCACGCCCGCGTGTTTCAATCCCGTAGTCACGCAGCACCAAACGCTGGCCATAAATGCGCTGGTGTGCATCCTCCGCAATAAAGATGTCATTCGGCCCACGTTTGGCCACCGCCCGCAGGAATTTCCAGTGGCCGGCGTGGAAGTCCTGGGCTTCGTCGATAAGCACGTGATCAAACATGCCCTCCGTGCCGGTGCGGTGCTCCACGATGTGCGCGGCCAGCACCGCTGCGGCCGCATAGGTCAGCTTCCCAATGGACGCGCACGCCGCGTGGAAGTATTCCACAATCGCCCACACCGCCTTGCGCTCAGCACGAGTCAGCGGCGTGCCACGTCCGGTACGCCGCGCTCGGAGATAGGTCTTCTCATCGGTAATCCCCTGTGTGAGAATCACCGCCGAATACTCCTGCGCCAAGAACGTCGGGTGGGATTTCTCCCGCGGCAGGGAGCTGCCTTTCAGCTCCGCGGCCTCCTGCCACTGCCGCTTTTCCTCTACGCCATCCAGGCCGCGGGGCACAAAGTCCCCATCGATGTTGAGCACCGCGGCCATCGCGGCGGCACGCTCCGTTGCTTGTGCGTTCGCCAGCACGTCGAAGACGAGCGCATCAACGCCACTAATCCACAGCCCCGGCGCGCCATGCACGGAGGCCTCCGGGAAAACCGGGTACAGCTCGTTCATTTGTGTCTTCAGCGCATTGGCCAGCTCACGCGTGTACGTGGTCAAAAAGACGCGCGCCTTCGGGTTCTTCTGCAGCAGGTGCTTCGTGCGGTGCACCACCACTACGGTCTTGCCGGTACCAGCACCACCAGTGATGCGCGCGGAGCCCGTGTGCTCCGCTTCCACCGCCCGGCGCTGGCTCGGGTGGAGGAAGACGCGCCACTCGGCAAAAGAGCCCTTGAGGATCGCTGCCAGCTCTTCTTCGCCTGGGTCGATGGCAAAGTCCATCCGGGCAGCCGGGGACTTGATACCTTCCACCAGTGCCTTGTCGGAACTCGCATCAGCCACCGCCGCGGGCTCCACCAGGTCCAAGCCCAGTTCCTCGCGCACCTCAGCAATGCTCATCCCTGACAGCAGGCCAACCACCGCATGATGTTCCCAATCCGGCGCGCTCTCCGACTTCTCCAAGGCCTCATCAACTGTGGCGGCCTGTTCCAGCACCGCTACCGTCTGCGGTGACAAGCCCAGGTCATCGGTGAGCTCATGCTTGGCGGCGCCCACCACATCCCACGGCCGCAGGCCCTCACCGTCATCAGTGGTATCCGCCGAAGACTCAGCCGACGGCTCCGCTTCCGAAGAAGCCGAAGCATCCCCCGCCGCCGCAGCCGAAGACTCTGCTGCAGAGCCCGCTGCAGAATCTGCCTCTGCAGCTGCTGCCTCGGCAGCGAGTTGCTCGGCTGCCAAGCGCTTGGCACGTGATTCAATCTCCGCCTGCGACATCGCCGCCGAAGCTCCCGGCGCGGTGGCATCCACGAGCGCCGGCACTCCGGAGACCTCATTGACCACCAGCGTCTTCGACGTGGCGAGCGCATAAGCATCATCGTGGTTGAGGATGTCAATGAGCACGAACATGGTGTCGTTGCCATCGTGCAGCTCAAAGAGCACCGCGCGGTACTTGCGGTTAACCCGCGCGGTCCGCACACGTTTATCCACCGCATCCTTAATGGGCTCCACGTGCAGCGAAGGGTTAGTGGGATCCTCGACCAACTTGTTGCAGAACTCAAAGATCTGGTTCCCCAGGTTGTAGCGGTCCTCAATGCGGCGGTAGAAGGACAGGCTCGTTGCCATTGCTTTCCTCTCTTTTAAAGTCAGCGGATCAGGAGGCGCTCAGCGCCGCGGTCAAAGGATCAGGAACAGATTCGAAGTCAGCGCCGAAGACTGCATAGCCCTCAGCCTCGAAGTTTTCGCGCAAGTCTTCAACATCCTCAGCAAAGAGCAACAAAACCTTCTGCTGCGGCCACTGCACCACCACCGGGATACCGGAGACCTCACCACCGATGGAATCAGCATCCGGCTCGGGCAGGCTTGCTGCCGCCATCGCCCGCAGCGCTGCGTGCACCTCCGGCTCGTCGGCGAAGGCATCCAGTGCCTCGACCCAGCCAGGCGTTACCGCAGATTCCGCTGCAGAATCCGCAGCCTCATCCACAGCCCGCAGCGCAGGCTCAGCTGCTTCATCGACCGGCTGCGGGACAACCGACGGCACGCCACGCGCCACCACGTCTTCCACCACGGACTCCTTCACCTCGACCTGTGCGAGGTCAGGGTCCAGGTAGGCCATGTTGCTCAAGCCCAAGAACAGCCGCCAGGCTTCCAAGTCCTCGGAGACGTTGCTGGCATCGAACCGCACGCGACGGTGGGCATCACCCACACCCGCGGTAACGGTTCCCAGGTAGTTCTTCTCAAATCCATCCGGGACCTGCGTACCGCCAAAGGATGCCTCGAGCAGCGCAGTCTTGCTCAACGTGGCCCAATCGTTGACTGGCTCCAACAAGAGGGCAAGCAGCAGCCCCAACGGATCCATGTCCACGCGATTCAACAGGTCTTGGGATGCGTTGTACTTCTTTGCCATAGGTGGTCGTAGGTCCGGCTTCACCCACACCGGCGGCTCCATCGGTTCGTTGCGTACCGCAGATTGCCGGGCATCGATGTCCTGCCACGTCAGCGACCACGGCAAGTAACCCAACTCGTAGAGCCCATTGCGCTTATCAAAGTCATCCTTGACGCGGTTGTACACCGCACTGGCGTGAAAGGCCGCGCCATCAAGGTAAACGGCGACGTCACGGATAGCGTTATCGCGCGTGGAAAAGACGAAGTCCGGGATGGTGCCGCCAATCTGCTTCTGCTCCTCCATGACCCAGTCATGGAGCGAGCCTTCAAAGCTGATGTCCCACTGCGCGTGGTTGCCCTTCATGGATTCCACCACCGTGGCACCGCATTCCTTCAAGTCCGCGCGCAGCTGCTCCACAAAGCGCTGCTCCAGCTTGGACTGCTCGCTACGCTCCGGGCGCTCTTCCGTCAGGTGGCCTTCCCAGGTGAAGGCGGCGGGATCCGCATCGGTGGAGACATGGAGGTCATCGGCCAGAATCTTGCGCAGCGCCACCACCGCGGCCTCACGGGAGGTCTGCGGAATCTGGCTACTGCGTGCAAAAGGCAGCAGGCAGGACGGGCAGCATTGCCGCACCTCTTCAGCACAGTGGCAAGAGGCCAAGCGCCGGTAAGCCACGAGCAGCATCTGGCGCACATGCGCCGGTTCCGTGAACTGAGCCAGGTAGCCGGTACCACCCGGCACGGTGTCATGGATAAGCAGCATATCTACCGGGCTACCATCGGAATCCACGCGCACCGGCTCCACGTCCAAGTGATTCGGGTTACCGCCCAGGTACTCCTTGAAGCCGAGCTTCAATGCCGCCACCAGCGAGGGCAGCGTGGTGGACTCCACCATGCCCAGTAGCGCTGGCAGATGCACCAGTACCGCCTGCGTACCCAGGCTGCGTCCCAAAGCAAAACTAATGGAGTGCTCCTCAGCTGCGTTGCGATACTCGCACCACGGCGCATGGTCCTGCCAGCGGTTCGCGCCCACATCGGAATCCAAGTGCCCGCAGCGCTCGCACACGCGGAACAGCGGCGCTTCGCGCTCTACTGCCGCAAAAGTACGCGGGCTGCCGCCGCCCATACGGCCCAGGTTCAGCCAGCGCATCTCCACGTGCGAGAGGTACTCCATACCGAAGCCGGAGTCAGACAGATACCAGGCCTTGCCGCGCCCGCCCTCGGGCACATCAAAACTAAGCTGCGTTTGAAAGCGCAGTGAGGTGCGGTCATCGGTGATGTCATTGATGGCGGAGCGTGCCGCGTCCACTGTGGCATAGACCTTGGTCATCTCCACCACATCAATGAGCTGATTCCTATCCGCAAAGCCCTTGGACCCACACTCCGGGCAGGCACCGACGCGCGGAGCGGCCACGGCCACCTCTTCATCGCTGGAGAGCACCGCACCTGTGGCCTCCGAGTAGGAGCACTCCGGGCACAGACGCCACTGAGTGAGTGCCGAGTGGTGCTCGCCCAACTCCACCGAGTCCACCTTCGCGCCCACGCCCTGCACGTAGAAGGTGTTTCCGGGCGCCAGCTCCGTCAGCGCGGAAGAGACACCACGGCTGTAGCTATAGGTCTCCGTCTCAAACTTCTGCACCTCCTCATTGAAAGAGGAGACAGCCAGATTGAACTCCACGGCATCATCCAACAACGTGAAGTTCGGTAGCAGCCCAAAGCGCTCCAAAGCGCTGATCCAGTACTCATCAGCGTGGTCCTCCAGCTGCTTGCGCACAAACCTCTGGGAAGCCACCGTGGCGTCATACTGGTTCTTCAGCTCCTCATCCTCCACCGCGGAGGCCTCCACGCGTGCCTTCAACTCCGTCACGCGCTTGCTCAGCACTTCTCGGCGGGACAACAGCAGCTTCTGTGTTGCACCCCAGCGCTCACGTGCAGACTGCAAGTCCACCACCATGCCGGACGAAGCACCAGCCTCACCCGGCAGGCACCAACCGCGCAGCTCTTCCAACACCTCCGCCGAAGCATGCTGCGCCACCGTAGAAGCAAAACGCTCATAGGCCTCCAACACCACCGCGGGCGAGAGCTCAACCAGCGCATCCACCACGGAGTAGCTGGCATGTGTAAACACATCGCGTGCGCTGCGTAGCTGCTCCACTGAGCTCGCCACGTCAGTGCTATCTAGCAGGTAGGCCACGAACTGGCGGTGCATGATATCGCGCGCGGACAGATACGCCGCAGGTGCTGTCACTGAACCAGCGATGGTTTCCAACGGATGCTCCAACGTAGTCAGGGCACGCCCGCGACCGCGTACCAGCGCCACGATGAGCGAGTTACCCGTCAAACGCCCGGCGCGTCCCACGCGCTGCACGTAACTAGCCACCGTGTGCGGCATAGAAGACAGCATCACCGTGGAGAGGTCACCGATGTCGATACCCATCTCCAACGTCGGCGTGGCCACGAGCACGTTCGGCGCCGAGGCGGACTGCTCCGCAAAGGGCCGCTTGAACTCATCCTCCAGTTCCTTGCGCCGTGGCGTGGGCACCAGTCCCGTGTGTTCTTCTGCCACCACGGTGCGGGTATTCGTAGTGCGGTAAAGCTGCTGGTAGTAGTTATCCTCCACACCCACCGGCACGAAGTGCCCGGTACAGGACAACGTAAAGCACGCCACCGAAGACATCGCCTCACGCGCCGCAGCATCCACGCCCACGCGCAGGTGGCACACCGGGCACTCCAACAGCCCCGGCTCGGCTTCTTCGCGTACAATGATGCTCTCCGGGTCCAGCGCATACACGCGCCCACCCGTGGCCGTCGGTACGGAGAACACTACTTCCTCAAACTCGAGCTGCTTGAACAACTCCGCCACCTGGTTGGCTGCATCAAACGCGCTGCTTGTCGAAGCACCCAGCGCCGCCTTCGTCCACCGCGCGTACCAGCCCTTCTGGGAGTCCAACGGCATCGTCGCGTTATTATCGCGCTTGCCCAACGCCCCCTTGAGCGCCGCCCCCGCACGCGGGAACTTCGGCGCGCCACCGCGCACGAACGCAGGTATTCCCTTGGCACGCGCCTGACGGCGGTTAAGCAACCACGGATTGCAATCCTGACGCAGGTATTCCTTGAGCCACGGGTGGGCAATGCCACCGGCAATGCGCATGTACTCCACCACACCGCGCGCCCAAGCCAGCAGCTCCGCATCCGTGGCCAGCGTTCCCGCCACCGCACGCGCCGCCGACAGCAGCACCGCATCATCAACACCCACCGACACCGACAGCGTCCCCGTCGTCACCAACGAGCGCGGCAGATCCACCCGGTCACCGAACTGCAGCGCTAAGTCCAAGTCCAAGCGCGACTGCAATGCCGCCAGCGCACGCCGCTGCTCCGCAGCACCAGCGCCCTTCTCCCACACCGCCCGGTAGCGCGGCGACTCCTTCAACTGCGGCGGCAACAACTCATAGAGCGCCCTCGCCCGCACCGCCGGCTCCGACTCCGCGCGCGCATGCTCCACCATGCGCGCGGCCACCGACGACAACGGCACGCCTGCGGACGAAGATGCCGTCGTTTCAGACGACGAAGACGATTCAGAGGAAACAGCAAACGAGCGAACCGCTCGCCAAATACGCGCGCGCAACGCGAAAGCGCGCGCACGGCTTTGCACGAAGCCCGCGCGGTGTGCGGCATCCTGCACAGAGTCCGCGAAGACCAGAGTCTTCTTCTCCGCGGAATCCAGATCATCCATGCCGAAGAGGTTGCTCAGCGCCACCGAAAGCAACGTCGCCACCGAGGAACCCAAGAAGCGCATCGCGTCGTCTTCACCACAGGACGGGCACTGCTGCGCCTTCGCGCGCTCCTCCGCACCTTCACCGGAGTAGACCAGCACCGGCACCACTGGGGATTCCTCCATGGTCTCCGAATCAGGTGCCTGTGGTGTCAGACCCGGCAGGTCCAGGTTCAACCACGCCACGCGGGAGCTCTCACCGTCTGCGCGCGTAACGCCCTGTGCCACCTCACTCGTGGCATCAATGAGCGGACGCTGGCGCTCCGGCGCGCTGATAGCAATGCGGCGAATCTCCTGCGGTGCGGTGACATACGTGTCACCGCCGGGTTGCTCCGCCAGCATCCATCCGGAACGCCCGCAGTGGCGGCAGTAGATCGCCGGCAGCCACGCTTTGGGCGCATCGCCTGCAGCTTGCACCGTGTGCGCGCCCATGCCGCCATCATCGGACCATCTGAACACCGAGGAACGCGACGATGACGCCACTGCCCTATCGATGCGGGAGATCTCACGCACCCACAGGTGCAACTCCACACCAGGGAACTTCTTTCCATCCCAGCCCAATGCGGCACCGAGCTCCGCGCGCACATACGCAATGAAGGACAACGTCAGGGACAAGAACTCGACCGCCAACTCGCGGTGACTGCGCAGCACGTTGGCCGGGAACACTCGCGATACCAGCGGTTCCACCGCCACGATATCCGTCCCCGGGACCCCAGCTTCACCGTGCTCCAGCGGCACCGGCGTGGCGGCCTCCCGCAGAATCGCGCACACCAACTCATTGCCCGCCATTGCCAGAACCGAGTCAGCCAAGTCCGGGGAAGAATTCAAACCAGGCAAAGAACCGAAGACGTGCCGGCTCATCGCCTCAAACACCGCCGAGTCAAACGACGATGAATCTGATGAATCTTCAGCAGAACCTGAAGCAGCAACCGCAGCCGCCACCTCATCAACGACGTTCTGCATCACCTCAACCGAAGGCGTTGGCGTCACTGGCGGAAGCACTTCAGCAGAATCGGAGTTCGACGAGTCTTCGTCGTTTGAAACGACGGCACGCAGCTTCGCCACCAATGGTGCAACCGTAGACTGCCACTCCTCCACGGTCATGAGCGTCTCCCCGACCACAGCATCCGGCGGCATCTGCTCGCCAAAGACCGTGTAAGCGAAAGACAACATATCGCTGTGCGGTGCCGCCGAATCTGTACCGGAGTCTTTGGTGTCTCCGGTGCTTTCGGTACCTTCGGCGCTTTCGGTGCTCTTGTCCCCCAACGTTGCGGAGGTCGCCACCGGCGTTACCTTGCCCAAAGGACGCTTGGCATCCTCAGGCGAAAGGAAACCCTCGGGCTGATACTTCTTGAGCATCAAACCCAGGCGGCGAAGTAGCATCGCCACGTCCGTGCCTTGGGCTGCGTCATAAGTGTGGAACTCATCCAGAACCAAGTACTGCAAAGACCGCGCGGACTTCTCCCACAGCTCACGGTCCTGCTCACGCAGCAGCAACTGGTCCAACATCTTGTAGTTCGTCAGCAAGATATCCGGCGGCGTATCGCGCAGCACCGAACGGTCAGAAATCAGACCATCCTTCGATGCCTTCCTGCGTCCACCAGAAACCACCTCGCCGGTGTAGATACCCGCTGTCACCCCGGCGAGCTCAGCCTCGGCATGCAACAGCTTGGCCAAACGACGTTCCTGATCGGACGCCAGCGCGTTCATCGGGTACAGGATCAGCGCCTTAATTCCGCTGCCGTTAGAACGACGGCAATGATCCAGAATCGGATAGAGAAAGGACTCCGTCTTACCCGAACCAGTACCCGTCACCACCAACGTGGGCGATGGCCGACGCTTCGAGCCCGTCGAATAATCGAACGAGGACAACCGCTCGAAGGCTTCTACCTGATGGAGGTAAGGCTTGAAGCCAGACGGCAGCCAACCCAGAATCCCATCCCACGACTTCGCCGGTGCATAGGGCAAGCGCGTGCGCACATACGGCCCGTAAAACATGCCGCCCTGCGGGTCGTTGAGGAACTCACGCAGCTGCTGGGAGGTCAGGTCCTCTGCCAGGGAGAAAGTCGTGGTGAGGTACTCCGACAACCCATCAACAATGTGGGTGGAGGCGTAAGTAGGGATAAGACTCGACATAAGGTGCTACTTCAATACTTTCGGTCTTCGCTTCTGGCTTCCGGAACTATTGCTGGTCCATCATCGCAGCATACTTTTCATATGCTGCTGCCAAGTCTGCTTCACGATCCAACGGCGCAAACGGATATTCAAAGGCGTACTCCACTCCCGACTGCGGATGCGTCCACGTGCGGTCTGATTCCGAAAGCTGCTGACCATCCTTGAGCTTCTTCTCCAGCTTCAGGACCTCCTTGGGAACCTTGCGACCATTCGCGTCATACAAATCTTCTTGGTCGTAGCGCCTCATCACGGGGAACTGCGTCCGATAAATCATCAGCAACTCATCCAGCGTCACTCCCAACGACAACGCCACCATGGCGTCGATTTCGTTCTGGGCATGGAAGCGATCGCGGGCGTTGCGGAAAGGAGACTTATCTGTCCAAGTTCTCTCAAACACTGACTCCCACAGATCCTTATATCCAGCAGTCAGACAGTTGAGTTCTAGAAACCTCTCGCCAAGCTCACCTCTAAAAACATCTACCCCTAGCGGCAAACTCTCAACTACTGGCGCACGCAAATGCGAAACCCCTGTTGACCGAATAAAGAAATCCGTAAGAAGACTGCTGAGAATGGCACCAACCCAAATCGTGTCCCTGCTTGAACCAAGAACAGACAGCGTGGCCACATTATCAACGTGCGTAGCTCCGACAGGTACTAAGGCTGGATAGCATGTCCGAAACCCAGTCGTTGCAGCCATAACTCTCCACCCCACGCGGAGCTGATTACGTACCGGGATATTCTCGCCTTCAAAGGACCATAGACCATAGTCCCGGTCATATGTGGCTATGGCTCGATCTGGTAAATACGAAGTCGCGGGAATAAAGTCTTTTGGCAGGAATTCTAGATCGATTTCAGTCCAATCTTGGTTATGTTTCATTGTGGGGTTGGGCTGTTTGTTAAATGGGGTCGAAAGCCCAAAGTGCGGTCCTTGTAGTACAACATCGTCCCAAGAACTTGGGTGCTGCCAAGAGACTTCGATGAATCCTTTTTTGGGTGCGGCCCCTTCATCCCAGCCAAGCGAAAACTGTGGTCCAAGCGTCTTCACGCGCGCAGAACCAGCCATTTTGGATAAAACCGCAGACGCTTCACTGTTCACCGAGTAGACGGTGCGTGTCTCAAGCAGCGGAGTGCCGGGTTCCTCAATGATCGAGTTCCATACCCTGAGGGTATCCTCGTCGACCGTAATGATGCGGTCGCGGTGTGGACGCAAGTCCCACTTGTCATTGTCGTCTTTGAAGCCTGGAAGCTTTCCGCTTCCGTCATGTTCCAAAGAATCAATGACGGTACGCGGATGATACAACGCTGACGCAGAAAGGAAGCTCGGCTTTTCTTGACGGCTACTGTAAACGTGAATTCCGTACTTCACGAGATCATGAACGTCGAACAGTACAAGCTCATTAATGAACTGCCAATGACGGCGAAGACGTCGATAGGCACCAGCCCTCAGCGCTGCGGCCTTCTTCTCCGTGAAGTGGGATTCGGGGTGGATGAGTGAAATGATGCCGTTATCGGCGGCGTTCGCCCACGTGCGTTCCATGAAGCCGCGGTAGAGATCCGGGCGCTGGTCCTTGAGGTGCGGGTAGCGGGTGACGTCGCGAAGCACTGCTGCCGTCGTTACTGCTTCGCCGGCACCCTTGGAAAGGGACTCGAGGATGCCGGGGGCGTCGGCAAGCGCTTCCCGGCGTGCCTTCTTTTCCGTTTGCGTTGGTTTGTTCGCCAGGCTGAACCACGGATCGAATTCGGAAAGAAGATCGTCGAAGTTGACGTCAGGGCGCACCCACGGAGGGTTGCCCACCTGGAAGTCGAAGCCTCCCTTAGCCATGACGGTGGCGAAGTCCAGGTCCCAGTGAAAGAAGGCTTGTTCCTGGGCAATGGTGTTAGCGGTATTCAGCCAGGGGTGTGCTTCAAGGACGTCCTCGTAGCGCAGGCGGCCGGAGGTGGAACGGTCGAGTGATTCGACGTAGTCCAGCTCGTCCCAGGTCATGTCGAAGCCGAAGGCGTACTGGTTGTCCTTGCGGTAACGCTTCTGACCCTCGTTGGGGATGCCGAGGAGGTCCTGCATGGTGGCAAGGTACTCGGTGATATCGGGAAGCTCGTCCGTGGCGGTGACCGGCCAGTACCAGAGTGCGTTCCACGCATTCATGGCGGTGCGCAGGCGAAGGTAAGCGCCTTCGTTGTTGTGGAGGAGTTCTTCCTCCACCTGGGCGCGGGTAACCACGTCCGTGCGCTTGGCGGTGTTGGGTTCTTGGCCCCACAAGTCCAGGTCACGGCGGATTTGGTCCTCGGCGATGCGCAGGCGGATAAGGGAGAGCTCCCAGAGGCGCTCAACTTGGTTGGACAGTGCGTTGGCGAGCTTGGTCTGCGTAACGTTGAGAGGCTTGCAGATGGACTTTTGCCAGGCCTTCATGGCCTTGATTTCCTCAGCGGCGAGGTTCTTGAGGTCCTTGGCGTCCACCGCACTTCCCCAGCCGTGGCTGGGTACCAGGAAGTGGTGGATACGACCGGTGGGATGCTGATCCGTCTCGTTGGCGTCGATAGCCTCCGCTAACTCCTTGAGCGGATGGTGCTGCGGGGTCAGCGTGAGGTAATTCTGCGTGCCCTTCGCTTTCGATGCGGTGGAGGAGACTTCCTTGGCACTGAAGGTCGAACGGGTGGCACCCACGAGGGAGTTGCCGTGGCGCAGGTGCAGGCCGAACCATGGGGCTTTGAGCTCCTTGGTCATGGTGTTGAGCCACAGGGAGATTTCGGCGAGCTCCACCGCGGTCTTGTTGAGGTCCACGCCGTAGACCTGGTGCAGGGCGATGGAGGCCTTGACCTTTTGCAGCTCCTGGGTGCGGTCCTCACCGGGGATTTCTTTGCCCAGCTCAGATTGCTTTTTGCTCAGGTAGAGCTCTGCGAGCTGGTTCACGGCTTCCACGGCGAAGGCGCCGGAGCCCATGGCGGGCTCGCAGATGGTGAGGGTGAGAATGTCATCGGCGTTGTCGATGCGGCCGGTTACTTTGAGCTCTTCGATAGCCTGGCCCACGGTGAACTCGGTGATGACGGGTGGCGAGTAGAAGGAGGCGGAGCGCTCACGGTCACGGGAGGATTGGCGGTAGACAAAGCTGCCGCGAGCGTGGGTGCGCTGGACGCGCTCCACGCCACCGTGTTCGCTTTCGCGGTCTTCGTAGACGATGGAATCCTGCGGGAGCGTGCGTGCTTGTGGTTCGGGAACCACCCAGGAGCCCTTGGAAGGATCGCCGTGCTTGGCTACTTCAACGAGATCTTCTTGGGCGATGAAACCGGTGTAGGACATCAGGCCCTCGTAGACCTGGCCCAGCTCAGTCACGCCCAGGGTGGCGTAGGAAATGAAGCCGCGGTCACTACCCCGCTTTTCTTTTGTGAGAAGGAGGTTCTGTAGGACGCGGTGCAGCGCCAGGTTGGAGAGCTTGACTTCATCGATGTAGGAGGTGGCTTCAGATTTGAACAGGTCCGCGTCGAGGTTGCGGAATTCCAGGCCGTCTTCGGTGGCGTTGGCGTCGAAGAGCTCGGCGTTCGCATCGTGCGGATCGTGGCCGCGGTTGACACGCTCGAAGAGCAGCTGGAGGCTTTCATAGAGGTGCGTGCCGTTTTGGGTGCGGTGCGTGGTGGGCTCGGTGAGAATGAGGTCACGCAGGCGGGACAGGCCATAGCCTTCGTCATAGTCGTTGTCCCCGGTGGGCAGGATTTGTAGTTCCGGGGAAGATTCGGCGAAGAGGAGGAAAAGGATGCGATAGAGGTAGCGCAGGGCTTGGTTGGCCAGTTCGTTGCCGTCGATGTCGGTGGTGATGTGTTGTTCGTTGTTGGTGTCCTGCAGCGCTCTGCGCTGCAGGACGTCGTTGCCGATGATCTCAATCGAGGCCTTGATGGCTCCGCGCAGTTCCTCGGAGACTTTGACGGAGTGTTCGCGGGCTTGGGCGAGGGTGTCGAGCCACCAGGTGGTGCCGTCGGCACCGCACATGGTGTGCTCGGCGGCCAGGATGGACACAACTCGGGGAAGCTCGCCTTTGGCTTTCTGGTCATTGCGCTCGACGGCCAGGCCTAGGTCCACGGCGAGGTAGCGGCCCAGCGGCCAGGTTTCGCGCTCTGCCAGGACTGCCCAGCGGCCGGCGAGGACCAGGATGAGGTCGGGGGCTTGCTCGGTGAGGAAGAGCTCGCCGACGAGCTTGGCGGCGGTAATGTCGAGGGCCTTGGCCTCACCGTTGGAGTTCTGGTGGCCGAGCTCCGGGTCGACTCCGAGAAGCGGCACGGTGGTGAGATCCTCCACGGAGTCCATCTGCCCGGCGCGCAGGATGACCAGGGAGTGGTTCTTGTCCGCGGCGGCGTTCAGCGTGAGGGGCTGGCCGTTGCGGGAGAATTCCAGGCGCTGTGGCTGCGGGTAGCCGAAGGCCGCGGAGACGAGGTCGTAGACCTCGTGCAGTGCATCGTCGGATGCCTCCATGGAGAGCGCGGAGAGCTTGGTGTGCAGTGCTTCCCTGCGGGAGGTCAGGCGCAACAGCGGGGATTGGGTGTGCTCATGGCCAGCGCTCTTGGCGTCTTTGTCCGTTGCCTTCCACTCTTTGACGGCCTCCTCCACGCGCTTGCCAAAGGAGCTGCCTTTGTCATCGGTGGTGAGGTAGTAATCCGAGATCCATTCCTCGACGTTGATGATGGAATCGAAGTCTGCCATTAGCGTGCCTCTGCTTCGTTGGAATTGGAGTGGTCAGTGTCTGGGAGGACGAGTGCGAGTGGGCGCACGAGGGAGCGCTCCGGGGCCATGGATTTCAACAGTTCCTCGTCCTGGTGGATAAGGCGCTTGGTGTCTTTGATCTTGAGAGTCTGCTGGCCGTCGTTGGCCCCCTGCCAGTAATCGGCACGCTGCTGCCAGCCCGCGATGCGGTCCTGTGCGTGGTCCAAGTTGGTGTTCTTGACCACCGTGAGGTGACTGTGGGCGGTTTCTACTGCAGCAGCGATGAGCTGTGCTGCGGTATCAGGGACAGCGAACTCGCCGGGGTTGATGGCGTTGTCACTAAGCCCGATGCGGTTGAGCCAGGCATAGACGTCTTCGTGCACCTCAATGTCCACGGCCTGCATGCCGGCGGGGACGTTGAAGCCGAAGGGGCCTTCCGTGGCGGTGAGGAAGGTGCGAGAAAGCACTTGGCCGCGGGAGTTGGTCAGCGTTCCCATGAGTAGCAGCGTGGGCGTATCCACCGCGCCGAGTACGGCGGGGATTTCGCTTTGTGCCATGTTCGTCAGGGCGCGGTCCGCGGCCCACTCGGAGACCGGGTGCAATGGTCCGAGGAAGTGGGCGCGCGGCCAGGACTTCTCCGAATCACCTTCGCGCGCGGCTTTGAGGTGTTGGTTACCGCGACGCTCAGAGGTGGCCAACATGAGGCGCTCGGTGACCTTGCGGTAGGACACATAATCCTGCGGCAGGTAATCAAAGCGTCGGCAGAGATCGCGCGGAGGGGTGAGCTCCACGATGTCATTATCGTGCTGTGCAAAGTCCACGCCACCAGCACTCAAAGGCTTGTCCGCGGAGTCTTGGTAGGCCTCCGCCAAGGCGTCACCGAGGTAATCTTTCTCCGCGCGGTAGAGGCTGTGGCGCGCTGTGCGGCGTGACGGCGCGGGGGTGGCGTCGCCAAGCGTTGAGGATTCTCTGTTCTCGTCGTCGTTGGTGCTCTCGGGGTTATCGGCGCTCTCGGCGTCGTCAGGGCCGTTGGTAGCAGCGGCGGCGAGTAGCGCCCAGATGTCATCGCCCAGGCCGGTGGCCGGAGCGGCCTCCTCCGGTTGCGCGTCTGGTGCCGGCTTGGCATGCGCGCCGGTGAGGATCTCCTCCGGGGAGGCAACGACCTCATCGAAGTCGCGCTCGTGCATGAGCACCGCGCGAATCTCATCTTCCTCCGCCTTGGGGTTGTGCTTGCCCATGAGCGGGGCGGCATCACCGAGGAGCTGGTTCGCGGAGTACTCGCGGTCAATAAGGCGGGTGAGCACGCGCAGCTCACCGATAGAATCGGCAACGTCGGCATCCTTCGGGTCCAGCAGCAGGGAGGTAATCTCCGGCTCGTGTTCCTGGCCGTAGCGGTCGATACGGCCATTGCGCTGCTGGATGCGGATGAGCGACCACGGGATGTCATAGTGCACCAGGTGGTGACACTGGGCATGCAGGTTGACGCCTTCGGAGGCGACGTCGCCAGTAATCAGCACGCGAAGCGGGGTGTCGGTGCGCTTGAATTCGTCGATAAGCGCCAGCTGATCCGAGTCTGACAGGCCGCCGTGCATGACTTTCACCGCGTCCTGCGGGAGCTTGAGATGCTTGGCGACGTTCTCCTGCAACCACCGCAACGTCGCCACCCTCTCCGAGAAGATGACGACGCGGCGCTCGGAGCCCTTCTTGACGCCTATCTCCATGAGGTAATCAATGAGTGCTGCGAACTTGTTGGAGTTTTCCTCCGTGACCTTGCTGTTGAGCTCTGCCAGGCGCTCCAGCTTGGCTGGCTCCTTAGGCTTGTCGAGCTTCTGGCGCGCGGCAATAGATTCCGCCAACGCGGCCGGGGAAGATAGGAAAGCCTTGACCAAGGTCCAGGGGAAGAGGCGATCATTCGCCGTGCTGGCTGGGGTGTTGACCCAGTCCTCGGCGATGGCGCGCGCCACGGCGTTTTCCTCCGGGGAGGCATCCACCAAGATATTGCGGGGCTCGCCGCGCTTGGCCCACTTCTCCCCCACCACGGAGGCTACCTCCGGCGAGTTGCGGTGGCGGCGGATAATCAGCTTCTTGGCGGCCTCCATGTCGATGGAGCCATCCGGGAGGACAGAGAGCGGGTCGAGCAAGCGCAGGATTTCTTTGAAGGATTCCTCGCGGCCGTTGTGCGGGGTGGCCGAGGCCAAGATAAGGGACTCGGTGGTCGGTGCCAACGTGCGGGCCAGCTCATTGTTTTGGGAGCCGGCGTTGGTGGCGTTGTGGATCTCATCGATGACCACGGCATCCCAGCGGACCTTCTCCAGCTGCGCGCGGTACTTCGGCGCCTTGAGCGTATCCATCGACACGATGACGCGCGGAAAGTAGGTAAAGGGGTTCTTCGACGCCGGCAGCTTCTGGCGGACCTTCTGAATGCCCTGGCTGTCCAGGCGCACCAGCGGGATGGCGAAGCGTGTCCACAGCTCCTGCTGGAACTGCTCCATGACGTGCTTGGGCGTGACGACGAGTATGCGCTCTCCCCTGCCGCGGCGGATAAGCTCCGCCAGGATCATGCCGATCTCCAGCGTCTTGCCCAGGCCCACGGCATCCGCGAGCAGCACGCGCGGGCGGATGCGCTCATCTGACAACGCCGACTTCACAGCGGAGAGCTGATAATCCAGCGGGTCTGCCAGCATCTGCGTGGCGACCTCCAGCTGCTTTTGGTACAGCGGGACTGGCGTGCGGCGCAGCGTCGACTCCAACCACAGGCGGGTGTGGCGAAACTGCGGCGACTCATCCGGGCTAACGGTGACGTTGGCAGGGTCGAAGACCTCGATGTCATCGAGCGCAGTAAAGAAGATGGCGGTGGTATCGCGCACGTAGTCGCTCACCCCGCGCGCCCGGATCCGGAAGCCGTCGGTGGTGCGCGCGACGTTGCTGACCAGCCAGTGCTCGTCGCGGCAAGAGATGGTCACGCCGGGGGCGAGCTGGGAGTAGTCGGTAAGGCTCATGGAGTCCAAGGTAGCAGCGAGGATGGACCCTATTTGGCAGATTGTGGCTCAGGAGTTAGAGAAAATGAGAGCAGAGAATGCTACCGCCAGAACTACCGCTTCCTAGGTTGTACGGCCACCCAGCATCGCCCCCAGGCTTTTCTCCATGAGCGTCAACACGCGTGGTGATTTGCAATACCGGGAGCGAACGTACTCCAAGAGCACAAGCCCAAGTTGCGCCGTGCCGTAATGAGGTGGGGGGTTCTAGAGAACTAATACTCTCAATTTTGATTTGGAGGACGAATAAGCGATATTTATACCAACGTCTCCTCTCGCCCCTCGGCGGCAGCCAACCGCTGAATAACTCGCAATCATGGCAATCGACAATTCAAATCCGTTCTACGTCCCTGAAGTTAAGAAGAAAAAATTCTTTACGAAACCTGTGCCCTTTTGGTCCTTGGGCGTCGCTCTCATCACCGGCTCCCTGCTCAGCTACGGAATCACAACAGCCATAGACAACAAAAGGGTCGATATGGCGTCACAGACAAGCGGGGGGCAGCAAGCTTCGACATCTGATTTTTCTTGGACACAAAATAGTCCTTCATCCCCAACTGATGGTGAAGAGACCTTCTCGATCGGCGAACCAACCACCAATCATGGAGTTCACTTGACTGTCGACTCTATCGAGTTAGTTGATGAAATTCAGATGAAAAAAGAGTATTCCAATGACAAGAATGCCGTTTTAGAGACTGTGACTCCGGAAAATGAAAAGGCTAAGTTCGCTCGTGTGGATGTAACTATTTCAAACGAGAGTATAGAAGCCCTCGATCTCTCGTGCGGGTTTGGCTTTTCTACTGCGCTGGAGAACCCCCAGGGACAGCGCTACAAATCTATCTTAGATATCCAACGTATTCCCGGGAACGCACTATGCGGAGACTCAGTAGCTCCAGGCTTCTCAGGGACAGTTTCGTATGCGTACGAGGTACCCGATACCTTCGAGTTCGGGAGCTTCACTTACTATGATCCTGCGGTACCAGACGCTTATTACGAACCTACATCTATCCGTTTAGGCAATATTGAATAGCCAACGCATCAGGCTACGTTCCCACTAGATCAAAGGGCACCTAGAAGAGCGATAAGCCCCAGAAGAAAACAAGATGACGATGCAAGACTCAATGCGGTCATGCCCACCCGAAACGCAACGCTCTAGACTTGCCTATTGATAAGAATGAAATGGTAGCGGCGCGGTGAGTTGCTGGTAGCATCTGAGTGACCACCTTGTAACGGTAACTCTCTCAGGCTTTGCTGGTTTTATACACTGGTGTTGAGGTGCATGTTAGGTCCGTACAAATAGGACGCCACTAAACACCGGTAGCCTCTTTTACCAGTAACACGGTTGCCGGAGCTCTGCGCGCTATTAACCACTCTTGTTGAAACTGAGCGCCCTTGAAGGATACATTCGCTCGAATCAAATCAGCTTTTTAACGGAAAGGGCGCATATTTTCAACTTCACTTGCCATCAAAAGGATGGGGTTTCTACCTGTAGCACCAAAATTCAATGTAATTGAAGTGTTCTCGCTCCGAAGTTTCCACCCCACAATTGTTTTAAACCAAACCCGGAAAGCTCGTCCTCATAATAAAACAACATTCGAGGAAGAGCCCGTAATTGGCACTATAAACAGAAAACAGACATCACTCGGGACTCTGTTTCGCTACTCAGATAACACTGAGAGTTTGATGTGAGAACGTTCGGGTCCCAGCAGAATCTGGGTCCGTGCAATTTCAGGATGCTCAGCATACCCCTCTGGTTCACCTGAATTTGGATTTACATCAAAGTGCGGGAAGTTGGAACCGGCTATATCTAGCCGCAATCGATGACCAGCTTTGAAACGGGTATAGGTATCAGGTAGCTCGACGACTAGGAAGTCTCTTTCTCCTATAACCACATCGATTGGTTCTGAGAAGCTCCTTCGATAGCGAGCTCGCATAATGCTGTCGGTGATATTAAAAGCACTTCCATCAGGATGGACGTCTACAAGCTTCGCTGCAATATCAAAGTCCGGGGTACTTGCACTGAAATGAATTTCGACCGTTACAGAGCCGGCTACCACGAAATCTTTCTCTAACACACCTGTGGAAAAAGACAGTACGTCATCTCTCGAGCTCAAGGCCCTCCCACTACCATCTGCCCCAAAAAAGCCCTCGGCTTCGACCTGATCGAAAGCCCCGCCCTCGAAAATTGGTTTACCTGAAGTTGCCTGGCCTCCCACTGTCGGAACTGGGAAATTTGGATCCGCAATTAGCTCCACCGATCCGGGTTTCCCTTCTTCAGTGAGGCGTCCTTCCGGCGACAGATGGAGTACCTGTGCTTTCGCATTCGGAAGGGGCCAAGACGATCCTGTAACCCAACGATTGCTTCCCATCTCAAATAGACGTATCTCGGGAGCAGGATTCTGTTTCTCAACCAAGACTTGGCGCATCCATTCCACACGGTGTTGAACCCACGTATGCCCAAAACCAGCGTCGAAAACAGCCTGCGAGCCAAACCAGAGGTCCCCAGAATTGGGAATGGTACGGTCCCCGTGCAGCCACGGTCCCATAATGAGAGACGGTTTAGTTCCTTTTTGGACAAAGGCGCGATAATTCCGAATCGTGGAAGGAACATACACGTCGTACCAACTTGACATGAAGAGCACTGGAATGCTCGGCATATCGTCATAAAATGCTGCGTTGTGCAGCCCGGGAACATCCCAGTATTCACCGAAAGCCCCTTCTCTCCATTGTCGAAGCAGATACTCTTCGTATTCTGGAAAGTCTGCCAATGGCGAGTTTCCTTCGGACCAAGGCATTTTTCGGAACCAAGCAGCGATCTCCGCCTTTAATTCCTCGGTAGGAGTCTCCTCTCCCCCTGAATGACTAAGGCTATTCAATGCCTTTGACTGCTTGAAAGCCCAAGTGGCCTGCTTTAGATCAAACGCTCCTCCTTGACGAATTCCCCAGCGATATGCGTTATCAAAACCGCCCGAATCAAGCACCATTGTTCTTAAACTAGGAGGATTCAAACACGCCGCCGCGAATTGAGTGTGCGCCGCGTACGATAGCCCAAGCATACCGACATCCCCGTCACACCAATCCTGTTCCGACAACCAGGCAAGTGTGTCATACCCGTCGGTGGCCTCATTAACGTATTTTTCAAATTTCCCCTCGGAGTCATGCCTACCGCGGCAATCTTGATAAACAACTGCCATCCCTTCGCGCACAAATGCTTGCGCGAACTCAGCCCTGTCAATCATTCGCCCATCTCCATTGATTTCTGAACGCGATTGGACAGATTTTCCATATGGAGTCCGCTCTAGAACGACAGGCCACGGTCCGGGTCCTTCTGGCAGATAGACATCTGTGGCCAGCCTCACGCCGTCTCGCATCTCTACGTACAAATTTGGAAATAACTCCACGTCAAGTCTCCTAGTATCCGACTGCCACCGCTACAGTCAGCATGGCAATTGCTATTAGAACCATCAAGCCCCAGAGCGGAAGCACATATTTAGCCCACTTAGTCCAGGGCACCTCTGCAGCGGCAAGAAAGATCAGAAGTCCGGAAGAAGTAGGGGTAATGACATTTGTAAGACCATTGCCCATCAAGAAGGCGAAAACGGTGGTTTGAGGAGTGACGCCAACAATTTCGCCTACCGGTCCCAAAATTGGCATAGTCACAGCAGCCTGTCCTGAAGTAGATGGAATCGCTACGTCGATGAATAGCTGGCTTATCATCATTGCGTAAGCCGATACATAGGGACCGTGACCACCAACAAGGCCTACAAAGAAACCAATAATAGTGTCGAGAACCATGCCCTGTTTTAGAACGATTGCCACTGCTGTTGCCATACCAATGAGGACAGCGGCAATCATGACTTTCTTCATTCCGGAAACGAATTCCGTCGCTACCTTTGAAGGGCCAAATCCTGCCAAGGAGCCAAAAACAATGGCAAGAAACAAATAATAAGCAGCCAACGCATCGGTCTTCCAGTGCCAATACTGGGACGCAAACACCATGAAAGCAACCCCAATTGCCAGGGCCACAAGAATCCAACCTTGACGTGCGCTCATCTCTCCGCCCTGGAATTCCGCTACGATTTCAGAGTTTTTACTTTGATGACGCCGAATAGTGAAGAGCACAAATCCAATCCCAACAAGCATCATGATGCAGTAAGTGAGAACCCGGAGCCACAATCCAGAAAAGACCGGAACTCCAACCAACGGTTGTGCTACAGACAGTGCAAAAGGATTCGTAATCGAAGCTGCATACCCAACCTTCACTGGCACAGCGACAATTGCAAGCCCTATCACCTTTGGTAGACCTAAACGATCCGTCATGGCTATGACAATAGGAATCACTAACAAGTATTCCTTCGCCATCCCCAAAAACGTTGAGCCGAAAGAGAACACCAACATGAGTACGGGAACCAAAACATACACGTTCCCCTTTGCAGTTTTAAGTAGTTTTTCCAATCCGGCGTCAATGGTTCCAGAGGCTTGCAAAACCCCGAACATACCCCCGATAAACATCACCATGATTATCAGATCTGCTTGTTCGATAATTCCTTGCGGAATCGCATGCACCATCTGCAATAGACTCACAGGTGCTGCTTTACCTTCTGCAGCTCCTGTTCCAATAAACACATCCAAAAAGCCAAAATCTTTTTCGATGGTGCGGTAGCTGTCAGGAACAATCTTCTTGCCATCTCGCTCAAAGGCTCCCGACTTAACGATATAAGTCAAGACAGTAGCTAGAGCGACAATTAATCCCATTACAATCGTCGGGTTCGTGGACTTCTTTTCTCCACTCCCCTTTTTCTCCGGACTCACTTGCCCTTCTGAATCATGCAGGGAAGCATCCCCTGCAGATCGTGAAACTTGAGATACCTTATCCCTCATAGTTCCTTCCTTAACCTCTCTTCTAATGACTAATAACTATCCCCAGCTAAACTGCCCGCAATACCCCTAAGCCCCTCTATAAGGGATTCCTTGTAAGGAATAGACATCCGAGCAGTGGGCACCGATGCCGATAGACATGCAATACAACGACCTTCAACAGAAAAAATAGGCACAGCGACCGCCTCTACACCTGCGGTCAACTCTCCAGATGAGTCGCTATAGCCTTGTGCCAGAATTTGACTTCGCAAGGACTCTTCCAGCAACTTCCCCTTATAACCCGAAGCTACGATTTCCTCCGGAGTCATATGAGCGAGCAATAGACGGCCCGAGGCACCAACTCCAAGCGGTCGACGATTTCTTTGGCTAGATATGACACGCAGACGTTGATTGGACTTTCGAGAAAAGACCTGGACATTTTCTGCTCCATCTCGGACACGGATTTGGATGTTCTCATCAAACTCTTCAGCCAGCTCGGCAATACGCTCCTCTGCAGCCCGGACTAACCCAGTTCCTTGCCTTGCATGCTGCCCAATGATCATCGCTTGGAGACCGAGTTGGTAGCCCTTGTCTTCAGACTGAACGACAAACCCCTCCTCTTCTAGGGTTAGGAGAATTCGATACGTCCGTGACTTCTTCACACCAGATACTCTCGCGAGCTCTGAAAGCCCAACGCCTGGGTTGCCGGCAACAGCCTTTAACACTCCCAATGCAGCCTGTACTGACTCTATAGTCACGTCGCCACCCTTCCTTTCCGGTCTGACAGGCGAACCAATGGTCCATCCGTCAACTAAAGCTACCATTGATCTGCATCACACTTCTTGCTGTTTTTGCCTGTAACCACGGGTATAGCCTTCCAGCCTGCACGGTTCTCTCAGCAGACCGGTAAACTCACAGTTACAGCGGGTTTAGGGGAGGCTCTCCACACTTCCCTGCGCGAGTCTTGTCCTGCGTTTCTTAGCTTCAGCGTGAGCATCGACAGCTTTAACTTCCCTGAGCCACTCACCGCTGGTGCCGGCATGGAAAACCTCCGATTGTGGGCTGTGCATGTATATGTCACAAACGAGTGCTTCCTCCCCGAACCCAATGCCCCGAGTTCTCATCAATGACAACCGTTTTGAGGCATGCTAGAAATGACCGTTCACCACAGAGGAGGCACCGATGGGTTTCAATACCAACATGCACCAACTATCGGCACTGATGCGTTCTACCGAGAACGGGGAGATTCAGCTCCCCGATTTCCAGCGAAAGTATAAGTGGGAAGACGAGCGCGTCCGCCAGCTCCTCATCACCATCTTCCGTGGGCATCCGCTGGGCATCATCATGTTGTTGGAAACTGGTAACTCCTCTGTCAGGTTCAAGCCACGCCCCATCGAAAGCACTGAAACTACGGCTACTTCCGAGCCCAAATTCTTGCTTCTCGACGGCCAGCAACGACTAACTTCACTCACCCAGGCTCTCAAAGGCGATGGCGTTGTACACACCAAAGACTCACGTGGCAAGCGTCTCGACCGCAGGTACTTCATCAATATCCAGAGGTCTATTGAAGACCCCTTCGAGCTGGATGAGGCAGTAATCTCTGTGCCAGCTGATGGAGTGATTCGGACCAACTTCAACCGCGATATCGTGCTCGATCTGAGCAGCATGGAGAGACAACACGAAGCGGGTTACATCCCTGTTTCGCTGCTCCTTGATCAGATGGGACTCTTCGAATGGTTCGGCAAACTGGGCGACACCGAACTCATGACAGCCTTCAGCGATGGGATTCTTCGCCAGGTCAACGAATACAAGATTCCCGCAATTGAGCTGGACAAGCAGACGGACAAGGCAGCGGTGGCCACCGTCTTCGAAAAAGTCAACGTGGGTGGACTTCCGCTCAACGTTTTTGAGCTCCTCACAGCAGTGTTTGCAGGCGATGCGGAGTATTACGACAAGTACCAGCGCGATTTCCGCCTCAACGATGACTGGGTGGAGACTAAGGCGCTGTGGAAAGAACACGATGTCCTCCACAAGGTAGAGAACACTGACTTCCTCCAAGCAATCACCATGCTGACGACTCTTGAGCGAAGCAAGCATTCCTCGGGAGGCCGCAAAGTCGGCCTGTCTGCCAAGAGAGAAGACGTTTTAAAGCTTGAGTTGAACGACTACCTCACCTGGCGCGACGCCCTGCGTCAAGGATTCATCTGGGTGGCAGGCTTTCTCGCAGATCTGCATATTTATCGTTTCAGGGATGTCCCCTATCCAAAGCAGTTGGTTCCGCTGGCCGCCATTGCGGTTGTACTTGGCAACGAAGCGGACAAGCACCACGTCAAAGAGAAAATTACGCAGTGGTTCTGGAGTGGAGTCTTGGGTGAGCTCTATGGTTCTGCCATTGAGACGCGCTTCGTACGTGACCTCGAAGGGGTGCCTGCTTGGGCGATGGGTGAAGAAACTACCGCCCCACGCACCGTGCAGGACGCTACCTTCGCTGAATCTCGACTTCATTCCTTGCGCACACGCAATGCCGCGGCCTACAAGGGCATTGCTGCGCTCATCATGGCACAGGGCTCAACAGACTGGGTAGAAGGAAAGCAATTCGGTGCATTCCAATACAGGGATATGGCCGTGGATATTCACCATATTTTCCCTCAGGACTGGTGCAAGAAAAACGGCATTGATAACGAACGCCGCGAGTCCATCGTCAACAAGACGACGCTCAGCGCACGCACCAACCGTGTCATCGGTGGCGTCGCACCGTCGCAATACCTATCCAAGGTTGAAAGCGAATCTGGCTTCGACGCCGACGGCGTGGACGGTGTCCTCCGCGGCCACCTCATCTCGCCCGAAGCACTGCGCCATGACAACTTCGATGCATTCTTCGAGCTTCGAAGGGAATCACTCTGCACACTCATTGAGGGTGCTCTGAAGAAGACGGTTCAGCGCGATGTCAGCGAAGGAAACGCTGTGGAAGACTCGTCATTCTTCGAGGAAGAAGCGCTTGAGGAGCCGAGCCCAGAAGAAGTAGCTCCTCGACCAGAGCCCTAGGGATCGAACTCTCTCGGCTGCCTATATGTAGTTTTAACGAGGGCTTGTTCTTCAAGCCTTTGGTACCCCCGACGACCGACAGACCTGGGTTCACTGTTCGAATTCGACGATTCGAACTCTGAGCTTGCTGTTCCCCTGTTTCCATTTCCCATCCGGCGCGTATACTCCTGATGTTCTTGTTACTCTCTTTCTCTCGTGGGGTTCCTGATATGGGATTTTTCAAGGTTGTCGCTGGGCTCTTAGCCGCCGGTGGAGTGGGCTACGGTGCCTATACCGTATTGGGGCCGGATTCCTCTGATGATGTCATTACGGTCCAGAACGTCGTCGACGGCGATACCATCGACGTAGCGCAGGACGGTGAGACCAAGCGCGTTCGCCTGCTCAACATCGATACCCCGGAGATGGGCAAAGAGTGCTTGGCCGAGGAAGCAAAGCAATACCTGGCCGGTCTGCTGCCAGTGGGCACGGTAGTGACGCTGGAGTACGACGATGAACGCGAAGACAAGTATGGCCGAACGCTGGCCGGAGTTTTCAAAGAAGGCTCGCTCATCAACGCCTCCGTTGCTGAGGAGGGTTTCGCTGTGCCGATGAAGGTGGGCGGCAACACTCGTTTCTTCTCGGAGGTCTCTGCCGCTGCCGACCGAGCCCGTGCTGCGGGCAAGGGCATCAACTCGGCCGGTCCGGAATGTGCCTTTGGCGACGACAGCGCCTACCAGTCCTTCCAGGACGCACGCTCCGCCGTGAATGAGGCGCAGCAGTTCCACTTCAATGACATGTGGAACGACGAGCAGCTCGACAAGGCTCGTAGCCATGCCACCCGTCTAGCCATCGCGAAGTTAGCCGTAACCAAGCTGGAGAAGGCTATGGCTCAACAGTCTGAGTTCCAGAAAGAAGCGTTTGGCAAGGAGCAAGCAAAGCTTCTCGACGAACTGAAGAAAGACGCCACTGAGCGAAAAGAATCTTTGGATCGTGAAATCTCCTCCGCCAATGAGGAACGCGAGAGGAAGCACGCCGAGGAAGAAGCAGCACGCGAGGCTGCGGAGGCCGCACAACGTGAAGCAGTAGAAGCAGCCCGCCGTGCCGAACAAGAAGCTGCGGAGGCTGCCCGTCGCGCGGAGCAGGAAGCACAGCAAGCTGCTCCCGCCTACCAAGCGCCGGCTGCTCCAGCGCCCAGCAATCCAGTGGACAACTACACCGGTTGCCGCGCCTACGGTGGCAACTACGCAATGACCAGCATTGACAAAAAGGGACGACCCTACGCCAAGATTGATTGCACCACGCGCGTGCAGATTGGGTAAACACGAGCTGCCGATACCGGAACTGCCCAGAAGAACGATAGTAGTTAACCCGTGAGAGATACTCGACTGCAATTGCACTGTCGACGATGCTCATACAGCATTGACGGAGAATCTCAACCTGCTCGTAACTCAGCCATTCTTTTGGTATACGGACACGGGACGTCTCCATGAAAATGAAAGGCCCCGGTCATTTATGCGTTCCCCCTCAAGGGGAAAAGGCCTGACCGGGGATCTTTCGTCCGTCAATTTACTACAACACACTACCTCACTGCAGGTGAGCGGTTACGCCTGGACCATAGGGTATTTCAAACGCGAAGAATACAAGGAATACGGCCAAGAAGGTGCAGAAGAACGCAATCGTATAGGGCAGCATGATGCTGATATACGTGCCCACACCCGCACTCTTGTCGTACCGGCGGATATACCCCAGGACGATCGGTAGATAAGGAGATACCGGTGTCACCATGTTCGCTGAAGAATCACCCATACGATAGGCCGCCTGGATGAAGCCAGGGTGATAACCCAGTTGCATAAAAAGTGGAACGAAAACCGGCGCTTCCAATGCCCACTTGGCGCTGCCTGACGGAATAATGAGGTTGAGCAGAGCTGTGAACACGATGTAGCCGATGATCAAGAAGATTCCGGTAAAACCAATTTCCTTCAAGAAATCACTACCGTTGACTGCTAGCCAGATGCCGATGTTCGACCATTCGAAGTACTTGATGAACTGCGCGATGGCAAAGACCATCACGATGTAGCCGGACATGCCGGAAATACCCTCTGCCATATATGACGACAGATCCTTGGAGTCCTTAATCTTTCCCATCAAGATGCCGTAGCTGGTACCGAGGAGCATGAAGAATCCGAGAATAATTGGAATGATGCCCGACATAAACGGAGAATCGATAATTGCCCCGTTCTCGCCCCGGAGTGGGCTGTCGGGGAGCAATACGACTACCGCAATAAGTACAATGTACGCCGTGCCAAGGGCAGAAGAAAATAGCAGAGCTCTGTCGCTTTCCTTTGTCTCTTCCTCTAGGTCCTCGGCATTTATTGAACCTTCGTACCTGCCGAGGCGCTTTTCGGTGATATAGGTAGTGACGAGTCCTCCAACGAGGGTAAGGGCAAAGACACACACAACGTTGAAGTACCAGTTTGCGACGGCTGTTACGTGCGCCTCTGGGTCGACAATTCTCGCGGCTTCGGTGGTAATTCCCGCCAGCAGTGCATCAGTACCGGCAACAAAGAGGTTTGCGGTGAAACCAATGCCCGCACCGGCGAAGCCTGCAGCGACACCGGCAATCGGATTTCTTCCCGCGTGGTGAAAGACGATCCCGATCAAGGGCGGAATGACAACCATCGCAGCGTCGGAAGCGAGGTTGCCGATCACTCCAATGAAAACCGCCGCGTAAGGGAGGGCCGCGAAGGGCACTCGACGAACTGTCTTTTGCACGGCGTGCTGAATGTAGCCGACCTGCTCGGTCAAGCCAATGCCGAGCATCACGGCGAGGACAAGTCCCAGAGGCGCAAAACCGGTGAAGTTTTCCAGCATCGAAGTCAGGATGTACTCGATGCCTTCACCCGACAGAAGGCTACGAATGTGGACGTCTTCCCCGGTTCCTGGGTGGGTGACCGAACCACCGAAAGCATGGCCTATCGCAGACATCACCATGACTGCTAGCGCCAGAATTACAAAAAGCAGGAAGGGATCTGGCAAAGCATTGCCGACCTTCTCGATCGTACGGAGAACATCTCGACCGAACTGACGAGTCGAGCGTGTGGATGACTTTTCCGCACTTTCTTGGGTGACCGGCGATGAGTGGGAGCTAGCGCTAGACATAGCCACTCCTTACTTAGTTTGCTGGGTTGTTATTCGTTGAAAGTTCGCTTCGCTTCTTCCACGACTTCGGGGTCGCGGAAACCGGCTAGCAAGGTGGTGGCGAGAATCAAAGCGCCGTCGATGATCGTTTTCTTTGCAACGGGACCGTCTGCAGCTGCTGCGAACTCACGGGTATGAGGCGGGGCATCCTGGGTCAAGCGGATCATTGGGTGGATAGCGGGGACTACTTGGCTAACGTTGCCCATGTCTGTAGATCCAGAGAACAGTTCGTTCGGAGTAGTCTGGCGTCCGACGGCCGAGAATGCTTCTTCGGCGATGGCGACTAGAGTCGGGTTCGACTTCAGCGAAAGATAGGGCGGAGTAGTCGAGGTGATGCTCACAGTGCAGTCGGTGGCAAGAGCGCCAGCTTCGAAGCAATTCTTAACGCGCGGAACAACGCTCTCGAGAAGATAATCGGAGTCCGATCCACGCACGAAAGTCCGAATTCCAGTTAGCTCAGGAATTACATTTGGTGCCTGCCCACCGTTAGTGATGATCGAGTGGATTCTAATATCATCCTTGACCTGCTGGCGGAGAAGGCCGATCGCATTTAGCGAGAGAGTTGCTGCGTCGAGTGCGTTACGCCCGTCTTCCGGCGCAGCCGCGGCATGGCTGGCCTTGCCTTTGAACTCAACATCGAGAGCGACGCGAGCAAGGCTCCCTCCCCCGACTTTTTCTTCGTTACTCGGGTGGATCATTACGGCGTAGTCAACCCCCTCGAGCACCCCATTCTCGATCAACGGAACCTTACCTGCCCCGCCCTCTTCACCGGGGCTGCCGATAACCACCAAGTGAGCGCCCGTCTTCCCATCGGCTTCCAAATCTGCTTTAGCGATTTTCGCTGCGCCCAAGCCGCTTGCTGCGATGATGTTGTGGCCGCAGGCATGGCCTACCTCTTCCAAGGCGTCGTACTCACAAAAGACTGCCAGTGTTGGCGAATCGGCGGTAGCACTGGCCGAGGACCACTTACCTACAAAAGCCGTTTCAAGGCCTCCGAAGCCGCGGGTGACATCGAACCCGGCGTCCTCTAACTCAGCGGTAAGCCGCTTGGCGGCGTGATACTCGGTGAAACGGATTTCAGGGTGATCCCACAGATCCTTGGCGACGTCGGCGAGGTTATCGGCAAATTCGTTGGCATAGCTTTGCAGCGAATTGACCAAACTCCTGATGTTGGTCGAAGACTTTTCTTGCTCAAACATGGAACTCCTTAACGAACGAAAGTGAGATATAGCCGCAATCCACGCCACATAATGTCGTGCATCACATTGTCGAGGTATGCTAATCAAATCGACTTTCCGAAAGCTCTAATTGTTTGAAAGATGCCCGGAATCAGGAGAAGGTATTCGATATGAACTCTGGAATAGATCCGCGAAAGCCCCTGATGTCGGAATTGGACTTCGCGTTATTTGATGCCCTTCAACGCAATCCCCGCGCGCCCTGGGCGGAAATCGCGCGGACAATTGGGGTAAGTGGCCCCACGGTGAGGCGACATTGGCACGCTCTGGTGGAGTCGGGAGCCGGTTGGATCGCTACCTACCCAAATAGGGTCCGTGGGTTGATGTGCTTCAGCGTGCGGGTCAAGTGCCAGCCAGGGTTCGTAGAGGCAGTCGCCAAGCAACTTTGTCAGGTCCCAGAAGTGATGTCGGTAAGTGAGATGACCGGCGCGTACCAGATTCAGCTCATTGTCTTTGTTCCTGACAAGAGCCGCGTGCGCCCAGTACTCAATGTGTCCATAGGTCAGGTCGAGGGCATATCCGAACTAATCATTTCACTAATGTCGGATGTCCAGCTTGAAGGTGCTCAGTGGAACAGCGGTACCCTTGGCCGAATCGAAAAACCACTCAACCATTACAAGTTCCCGGAAGTAGAGTTCGACGAACGTGTGGAAAAGACGCTTCGCGTGTTGGAATGCGATGGACGAGCCGGCGCCTCACGTATTGCTTCATCTTTGGGGCTCGGTGACCCACAGGCCCGACGGATTGTTAAACAGTTCCTCTCACGGCGGGTCCTTATCCAGCGAGTGGAGGCTGCACCGCTCCACGACGAATGGCCTGGGGTGCTGGCCCTATGGCTACTTGTCCCGCCGGCTAAGCTCGACGAGGTAGTCACGAAGATTAAGACCTTTCCAGACGCGCGCTTGTGTACAACACTGGTAGGTGGGGAAGCAAACCTCTACGTCATCTTATGGCTAAGGTCCTTCAGCCAAGCCAACGAAGTGGAATCTGACGTAGTCCGCGGCTTACCGACTCGCGTAGTCAGCCGCAGCATCCTCCTGCAACATCACAAGAGAGCGGGAGTTCTCCTTGACGAAGAGGGGAGGAAGATCGGCCACGTCCCCTGGACAGATAGTCCTTCACTGCATGCACATGTATTACATGCGTGCTGATCGTGAGGACCCCTCGTTTAGTGGACACTAAGCAGATGAGTTTGATGGGAATTGAAGGGTTTTCACCTCGTGATTGGATAACCTGGGAGTCCTGTAAATTTCAATGAAAGGAACCCCTATGAATCAGGATTTCGCCCTCCAGACTTCACGGCTCTCATTGTCGGTGCCTACGGATGCCGATATTGACACCATCTTTGCCATTCACTCGAATGTCCGTACCTACGAGCACCGCCCTGAGCTGGCTATGAAGACCAGGGATGAGGCCGAAGAGCTGGCACGCTCGTGGCAAGAGAACTGGAGTGAGAAGCAGCTGGGCTACTACGTGGTGTCCACTCACGATGGAACGACCATTGGTTTTACGGGTGTGCGGCATAGCGAAGAAGCCGGTGAAGAAGTACTCAATCTCTACTACCGCTTCGCGCCCGAATCGCAAGGCCGGGGCTATGCCAAGGAGGCCGCAGCCGCTGCGATTGCCAGTGCGCGAGAGCGTTTTCCGCAGCTCCCCGTTGTCGCGATCATCGACCCCACCAATGAGGCGTCGATTGCCCTAGCATTGAAGCTCGGACTTCAGCACGTCCCCGGCGCAGGTGTGCCGGGCGACTACGAGGTGTACCGACTGGGCTGAAAAAAGAATTACCTCATCGAGATCCATGTCGCATTGACGAAGAAGCTCAACTTATCACTCGCAGCCCAGCCACTCTTTTGATACGTGGGAATGACTCCGTAGAACTGAAATACCCTGGTTATTGATGCAGTCCCTGCAAGAGGAAGTGATCCGAAGGAAGATTTAGTTGCCACGAGCCCGGCAAGAAATTCTTCAAATAGCGAACAATCCCATCCAGTACAGTCTTGGGAGTAAACGCGATGAAGGCTCCTGCCAGTGCAGCAATCACCCCGATGGCAACGGCTGCTCCACGGGCTGCTCCACGCGAAGAGCCAATCGATGATTCTTCTGCCTTCCCACCGTCTGCGGGATCGTTTGGCTTATCAGGAGTCTTCAAAGGTGAGAGCTCACCATGCCGCTTGATGTACTCGGAAAAGACATCGACGTCGATTGCCGTGCCTGTAGAAGTAACGCGCGCATCGCTGAATGAATCGATCTTGTCGCCACCGTTTACCACGTAGTTGCTAATGGCTAGTGAATAGGTGGCATTCATATCCATTGACGTGCCATCATCGAGCTTTATCGCCGTGACGCGCTCACCGAATGGCGCATTCATGTCGTAATCAAACGTGAATCCGGCAGTCCGTGGGAAGCCATTCCCACCATCCGGATTAGATTCAATACCCTTTTCCAGTGCATCTTTAATCTGTGCGCCCGTTGCTTGAATCGCGATTGGTGAGTTACCGAAAGGAAGCACCGATTGCGCATCGCGACGGGTCAAGGTCCCTTCTTTCATGTCAGCACGCTGGCCGCCACCGTTCTGCCATCCGAGCTGAGTATCGAAATGTTCGCGGTATGCATCCGCTACCAACGGGCCTAGTTCTGCTTTTGATAAAGCCTGCGTCGCAGTACCAAGTTGCTCGCCCAGTTGACGGTCTAATTCACCGTAGAGTTTCTCGCTGCGTGCCTTCCACTCTTCGTTAGCAGGAAGCGATGGATTGACCGGATGGTTCACTACCTTCACCGTGGTCTTCTGCGTGGAACGGTCAACGGTGACGTCGAGGTGAACCAACGTTCCATAATCAGCACGCGGTGCGATAATCGGCCGATCATCTGCGGTGTAGGTTACTTCTTCCGGTGATTGCGCCTCGTTTTCTTCACGCAGCGCTGCTGCAAGCTCGGGAATCTCTTCCATTACCCGAGTGGTGTCTTCTTTTGAGATCTGGCTCAGCAAAACGATCGCATCAACGCCTTCTTCTTGGAGCTTGTTAACCCCGGCGCGTGCGGATTCAGCGAAGTCCCCCGTCACGACATCCTTGGCAGCTACGGTTCGATCAAGGTCGGCAGTAAGAGAAACAAACCCGACGGTGAGTTCACCGGATTTAGCAGTGAAGGTGGTCCCGTCATCGCTGATCGGCTCGCCATTCTGGGTAGTCAGGTTGCTGGAAATCCACGGAAACTCGGCCTTTTCGATAAGGCTACGAGTATGGTCCACGCCGTAATCAAAGTCGTGGTTGCCAAAGTTGCCGACGTCCACGCCGAGTTCGTTAAAAGCCTCGACAAATGGCTCACCGCGAAAGACTGAGCCGAATAGGCTGCCGGCAGCAAGTTCTCCACCAAAGGCGACGATAGGGTCGCCTTCTTCTTGGCGGATATTCTCAAGGGCAGTTGCTAGGTAGGCGATGCCGCCTTGGTGGCTCCCGTCATCCCAGGCTCGGGGCTCAAACTCCTTCATGTCCTGGAAGTAGACAACGTCTCCGGTCGCTACTGCCGCCTGACCTGGGTCCGATTCAGCAGCGATAGCGTTAGATGCGTTGAGAGAAAGAAGAGCAGTCAAAGCAAGAATGGTGTGACGATTGCGCATAGAGGCATTCTGCCTAACGCGGCTAGAGGTTCCCCGACCTTGAGGCAAAATCTAGATGAACATTCATAGTCCAGATGCTTACCGCTGGGCACGAGCTACGAAAACGCCTAGACCACGGGCATGTCCCTTCAGGAATCCCACGGCTCCAATGCCCTAACCGGGTACCGCCCATCAACGGTGAAACGCTGACACACCACCTGAGTGTCATCGTTGATATCTAGCTCTCCGATGTACTCAACGAACTCGGGTGAACGCCAGAACTGCTCGTGCCCGGCGCGCCAGTCGCTGGCGTCGGCGTAGCCCTCACCCTCGGCGATGGCGTGCTCGTCGCTGACGTCGGCAAGCCGGCGGACCTCGACCTCGGTGGTACGGATGACGCACACCACGTTGTCGTGTGAGTCGAGGACGGCCTCTAGGGTGCCCACATCCTCGCGCGGGTCGCGGCCGCGCGGGTGCTCAACCAGCAAGGATGACGTGGTGGTTTTCGTGCCGTTCAGGATGGCGGTAACGAGGGCGTCGCGAAGCGGGCCGGGGAAGGCAAACTCGCCACGGGGCAGTTCCGATATAGGTTTCAAAGCATCCTGAGTCATACGTTTACAGTACGTGGCTCATGAATGCTGTTAACCAAGCACGTGCTAGCTTGCCGTTTCGCCCGACTGGACGTTCGACCCGCGCGTTCGAATCATTCGCAACGATGTCCAGCCCCAGCCCTAATGTCAACGATGCCCCTACACGGAAGGCTGGGAATCCGCCCTTCTTCCCTATCACTCCGGGGCCGCGCCGCCACTTCCCATTGCTTAGCGGTGCGGCCCCTCTTTCAAACTTCACAGCTCTTCATAAACTTCAAAAAATTCAAAAACTTCATAAACTTCACAAGACTTCAAAAGCTTTGTGGTCTAGAGTGAGTGCCATGAATCCGAAACACACCAACCCTTTTACGGCTACCCTCGGCGCCACTCCCCCATTGCTGGTTGGCCGCAGTGATGCCATTCGTGATTTCGGTTTCGCGCTCGATGAGGGCCCCGGCGCCCATGAGAGGATCTCGCTCATCATCGGCCCTCGCGGCATCGGAAAGACAGTCCTTCTTAACGCCTTCGAAGACGAAGCACTCACGCGCGGTTGGCTCACCCTCAGCGACACTGCAACGGCCGGTTTCGTTGAACGCTTGCGCAGCAGCATCATTCAACTCTTGACTAAAGACAGGAAGCAGCTCAAAGGCCTCAACGTCTCCATCCTCGGCATTGGAGGCGGGCTCAACTGGGATACGCGAGCCATTGCGGAATCAACGTACTCGCTACGTAATGCGTTAAAGGATTTACTGGCCTATAAACGTGAGCTTGACCGAAAAGCCCGCCAGGAGCCTGGTGGTGTGCTCGTGACATTGGATGAAATGCACCACCAACGAAGCCAAGAGCTCATAGAGTTCGGCGCCACGATTCAACATCTGGTTCGCGAAGGTGAAGACATCTCCGTTGTCATGGCAGGCATCCCATCTTCAATTAGACCGTTGCTATCCGGAAAGCTGAACAGTCGCGGTGACGCCAATCCAGTAACCTTTCTTCGCCGCGCCAACCGCATTGAGCTAGGCAGGGTCTCCGATTCGGATGTTCGTGAAGCACTTGCCGAGCCCCTTCACAGCGCCGCCACCTCATGGTCACAGGATGCATTGGATACCGCGGTTGAGGCATGCCATGGATATCCATTCATGATTCAGCTAGTCGGCCAGTGCTCATTCAGGGAAAAGGAACGCACGTCGGATGGAGGCGCCGAAATCTCCGTCGACGCTGCCCGGCGCGGAGTTGCAACAGCACAGCGCAAGCTCGGCCAACTTGTTCATGAGCCCGCACTCTCGGATCTCTCCCCCGTCGACCGAAGCTTTTTGGTTTACATGGCCCAAAGCGATGGCCCTTCCAAGATGGCGGATATCAAGGCACGCTTCAATAAGACTGATTCTTATGTAGGCAACTATCGCCGCCGGCTTCTCGACGCCGAAATGATCACCACCACGGGCCACGGCGAAGTCGACTTCGCCTTGCCGTACTTACGCGACTACCTCCGCGAGCACGCAGCGAGTCTCATAGCCGAAGACTTCGACTCCCAATAGTGAGCACACGCTCGCCCCGGAGACTGCACGCCACAACTACCCCCACGCGTTTACTTCTCTACTATTCGGGCAGAGTTTCCATTCCTTTCAAAATTATTCATCTAGCTCACCAGGCAATGCCGCCCCTGCCAGCGCGGGTGTTGTCGCAGTGGTGGAGGGGTGGGGCGTCGGCAAGCGTGGCGTGAAACCGCACCATGCGCACGCCAGGACCGTGTGAATAAACGCGGATAATAGTATGCACACAGCCGCAAAACCTGCGTCTACGTGGCCTTTTCCTCACTGGCGGGAGCTTGAAAAAGTTCAAACTTATCTTAGAATTGTCACCTAGTTCACAATCACCTCTTGCGGTGCCACCTCTCACTACCACGTGACTAACACGGTGCACCGCACGCAAAGAAAGGTTCACTCAGATGGCAACTCCCCCATTGGGCGTCTGGTCCGAGGTCGGCAAGCTTCACCAAGTAATGGTGTGTGCGCCGGGGCTCGCGCACGAAAGGCTTACTCCCAACAATTGCGCCGAGCTGCTTTTCGACGATGTCCTCTGGGTCGACGAAGCCAAGAAGCATCACGCGGAGTTCGTCGCCCAGCTGCGCAGCTACGGCGTCGAAGTGCTGGAGATGCACAAGCTCTTGGAAGAAACTCTGGACACCCCGGGCGGTCGGGATTTCATCCTCGACTACAAGCTGCTGGATAAGAACGTCGGCGCGGGCATCGGTGGCGAGCTGCGCCACTGGTTCAATGAGATGCCCACGGCACGCCTGGCCGAACTTCTCATCGGCGGGCTGCCCTTCGCCGAAATCCCGAAGGGCTTAGGCCACGGAACCATCGACGCCATGCGTGAGGTCTACGGGCCGTCCGCTTTTGCGCTGCGCCCTCTGCCCAACACACAGTACGCGCGCGATAACTCGGCGTGGATTTATGGTGGGGTCTCCCTCAACCCCATGCGCATGCCGGCACGCCACCAGGAAACGTTGCTGACCCGGGCTATCTACAACTATCACCCGCGGTTTGCGCAAGCAGATTTCCAATTCTGGTACGGCAATACCGATGAAGAGCCGGGGCTGGCGGCTCTGGAGGGCGGAGACATCATGCCGATTGGTAAGGGCATCGTGCTGGTCGGCATGGGCGAGCGCACCACGTGGCAGGGCGTGAGTCAGCTGGCCATGCGGCTCTTCGAGGAAGGTGCGGCGGAGAAGATCATCATCGCCGCCATGGCCGCTGACCGCGCCTCGATGCACTTGGACACCGTGCTCACCTTCCTGGATGCCGATAAGGTCACTGCCTACCCCAAGGTTGTGGACACCATCCGGCCCATCGTGTTGCATCCCTCCACAAGCACGGCGCCTTTCGACGTCGAACTGCCCACCGACTCCTTCCTCGATGTCGTTGCCACCGCGCTCGGTATTGGACGCTTCGAGGTCATTGAAACCGGCGGGGACGTTTATACCGCCGCGCGTGAGCAGTGGGATGATGCCAACAACGTCGTGGCCATTGAACCTGGCGTGGTGGTGGCCTATGACCGCAACAAACACACCAACAAGAAGCTGCGGACTGCCGGCATTGAGGTAGTGGAGATCGGCTCGGCAGAGCTGGGGCGCGGCCGAGGAGGCGGGCACTGTATGACCTGCCCAATTGTCCGCGAGGCCGTCGATTACTAGAAAGTATTTTATGACTTCGTCCAAAGCCGACACCACTGCACAGACCACCGACCCGGGGGATTCCACACAGTCTGCGAGCACACCACCGAAGTCCGAAGGCACGGCGCTGAGTTGGGTTCTTGCGCTTTTTGGCACCGCGATGGGTGCCGGAATCCTCTTTCTGCCGCTACAGGCAGGAGCCTTTGGCTTCTGGCCGCTCGCCTTCGCCACGGTGATCATTTTCCCTTTGGTGTATTTCTCCCACCGAACCTATGCCCGCATTGTCGCCGGCGCCCCTGCCCAGGACTACGGGCTGGACATCTTGGAACTGGTGCGCAAGTACCTTGGACGCAACACAGGTTTGTTCGTGGCATTGATGTACTCCCTGGCCAACATCCCCACGGTGTTCATCTATGCCATCTCCGTAACAAATGCCATTGATAGCTTCATTGTTAACCAGCTCCATGGACCTTCCATCAACCGCTGGGTGCTTTCGGTGCTGTGCGTGGGCACCCTCACCGGAATTTTCGCCATCGGGCGCAAACCCATGCTCTGGTTGGCACAAATTCTGGTTTATCCGCTCATCATTTCGCTTGCAGCAACGTCGATCTACCTCATCCCCCAGTGGGATTTTCATTCCTTCCTGGACGTGGACTACAAAGACGGAAGCTGGCCAAATATCTTGCTCGGCGCCGTTCTTATTCTCCCCGTGCTGGCTTTCTCCTTCTCCCACATGGCGGCGCTATCGCAAATGTCAGTGGACATGCAATCCACTTACGGCAAGAACACCGAAAAGCGAGTCTCGCGCATTGAGCTCTACACGGCCGCGCTGCTGGTCATCTTCACCATGTTCTTTGTCTGGTCATGCGTCTTGGCGCTGGGGGCTGACGGTATGCGGGAGGCTTCCGAGCAAAACATTCCGGTGTTGTCCTACTTTGCCAATGTCACCGGAGTTCACGCGCTGGCCGTGTTGGCCCCATTAATTGTCATCTTCGCCATCGTGACCTCCTACTTTGGAACAATGCTCGGCGCAGAAGAAGGTACCGCCTACATGGTTGGCCTGCTGGCTCCGCGTACAGCAAACCGGGTCAACCGACGTACATTGCTAACCATTGTCTACGTCTTCATTTTCATCACCGGCACTGCGGTCTCCGTGTTTAATCCGCCGATTCTCAATCTCATCTACCTGGTGGGCGGCGTGTTTGATGCAATTCTCATCTTCTTGCTGCCGGTGTACATGTTTCACAAGGTCAAGGAGTACAAGAAATTCCGGAATGACCCATGGAATTACTTTGTCTTTGCCCTGGGTTCAGTCATTTTGGGCATTACCATCTGGGACCTGTTCTAAGAACAAAAGCCGCCTCCCCGGCGTGCGACTACCCTCCATATTGGGTAATCACAAGTTTGTGAACGAAAGGTCAAAAGGCTGGAAGGAAGTTACTTTACACCCCTAACTTTTCCTTGAAGGCCCGCACAAACCTATTGCCGGACTACCCAGCGCCTCCTAAGATGTACCCAGATTTTATGAATCTTTCCTTACTCTTTAACAAAATATAAGGACGGTACACAGGTGCTTATTAAGGGACTGCGTGCGCTTGCACCGCTGGCGGCAGCCGCGGCCTGCATTACCCCTGCGGCACAGGCGGCCGACATTCCGCCCATGCCACAGGCCTACCCCATTACTAACCTCTACAAGAGCTGCAGCGCAGCAGGCGAAGACAACGCCACACCCGAGTGGCACTTTGCCGAAACCGGCCGCCGTTACTTGAGCGACGGTACCCTGCAGTTCAAGAACACCACTGACCAAGAAGTGCCCTATACCGCTTCGGTAGAAACGGGCACCAACCACAAGATTGAAGCCAACTCCAAGGCCACGATGCCTTCCGGGTGGGACACCACGGCCAAGTCCGATATCGGATTGAAGCTAAGCAACGGCTGGCAGGAGAAGGAAACCTTCGGCCCTATCACGCTCAAGCCGGGCGAGTCCTTCCGCGTGGAATACGGCGTGATGGAAAAGGACTTCATCTCTATGTTCGTCGGTTGTAACGACGACCGCCTAGAGAACATGCCGGGTGCCAACGTCATCCGCGGCAAGGGCCCGGCCGAGCGCTATGCCTTTGCCTACATCATCAAGGCGGACGGCTCCGTTTCGGACCTGGCCATGGAGATCCCTTCCCGCTCCCCGGGCGCGAACTCCAAGCCCATCGAGGGCAACTACACCTCCGTATCTGGCCCCAGTCTGGAAAAGATTGCGGATCCGAAGAAGGATGAAATCATGCAGCCTTCCGAGGAACTGCAGCGCGATCCCTCCTGGCCCAAGGAGGGCGAGACCTGCGAGGGCCGCGATAGCTCCTGGTACCCGCTGGATATCACCGCGGTGGCGCCGACCTTCCGCAAGCCGGGCTACTCCACGGACTTCCTCAACTGGTCCAAGGGTGACTATGAGTATGCACCGGTTACTGACTTCGTCGTCGGCGCGGAGCACGCCCCCTACACCAACTGGCAGGGCAACCGCGGCGATATTCCGAAGGGCTGGCTGGAATCCGTCGGCGCGGTCAAGCGCGCCTACATGCCGGTGGGAACCGAGCTGCAGCACATCGACCTGGCCCCTGGTGAGCGCGTGCGCGTGGAGTACGGCACCACCATGACCCGCATCAACTACCGCGAAATCCACTGCGGCAAGGACGGAAAATACAGCCTGACCTCCAACTACAAGCAAACCACCGCTCCCAGCGGCTTCTGGGCGGAGGCCACCATCACGGGCAAGGACGGCTCCACTCGCACCGAGGACGTCACCCCGGAGGAGTACCGCAACCTTCCTGTTCCGACCCAAACCATCTACTAAGCACTTCCCTACTTTTCATCCAAGGAGTACACCCACATGTTCAAGACCAAGATTGCTTCCACCACCGCCGCCGTGGCCATCGCCTGCGGCCTGATCGCTACCCCAGCCGCCAACGCTCTTCCGGCACGTGACCTGGGCCCGGCTAACCCGACCACCATTGGTGAGCACTGCACCAACCCGGGTGATACCGGCCAGACAGTAGAGATCAAGCGCACCTACTTCGACGGCTCCGCTGGCTCCTGGACCATCTCCAACTACAACGATGAGCCGCTGCCGGTGACCCGCTCCATCAAGGAAACCAAGACCAAGACCTGGAACGTTTCCGCCGGCGTGGACTTCAAGCTGCTGGATCTGATCAACTTCACCTTCTCCTCCAGCTACACCGACTCCCAGTCCTACGAGGTCGGCGAGCAGGTCGGCCCGTACAACATCGCCCCGGGCAAGACCGCCGTCATGCGCGCTGGCTGGGTTGTCTCCGACTTTGAGGGCCAGAAGACCATCTGCGGTTCCGATAACACTTGGCAGGCCAACGGTGAGACCTTCACCGCTACCTTGCCGAAGGAGCGCCACGTGGAGGTCTCCACCCGCGACAACAACGATTGGGGCTAAGTCGTGCTGAAGAAGTCCATCGCGCGCACTGCCGCGAGCGCTTTCGCTGCGCTGAGCCTGCTGGCGGCCGCTCCCGTTGCCCACGCCGCGGACTTCGGCGGGGACTTCGAGCTGCCCCAGCGCTGGAATGAGGACCACAAGCCGGGCACTCACTGCGCAACACCCGGTGAGAACGGCACCTATGTCACCGCCACCCGCCGCTGGTTCAAGCAGACGGATGCCACCAGCGTGGCCAACCGCAACGATGAGCCCGTTCCGGTCAGCCACACCGTGACCCAAGCGCGCACGCAGACGATCGAGATCTCCGGCTCCATCAAGGGCGAAGACGAGCTGGCCAAGGTGCTCACCCAGACCTACGGTTTCACCTACGTTCACGAGCAGCACTGGAAGCTTGACCAAAAGGTCGGCCCGTACACGCTGCCGGCGAACTCCCAGGGCAAGCTGGTGTGGGGCTTTACCATGCTCGACACTGACGGCCAGGACGTACGTTGCAACGCTGATCAGGAATGGGAGGCTGTGGGCAAGCCCTACTCCGCCACCGTTCCGGAGGCGCGCTACTCCGAGCTGCAGCTTGGCGACGCCCCGTCTGGAACTAACTGAACTAGCTCACCTCCCCCAGGCCCCGCCACAGAGGGCACCCCTCGCGCTGCTTTACGACGGCTGAGGGGTGCCCTCTTTTCAGCGTTTCATAGCGTGATCGAACGGCAACGCAAGCATTGCAGAACGGCAACGGCCCCCTTGCAGAACGGCAACGCGGGAATTGCAGAATGGCAATGAGTTCTTTGCAAAACGGCAACGAGAGCCTTGCAGAACCGCAACATCGCAGGTAGATTGACTGTCATGACTGATTCTTTTCTACATAGAAACGCACAAGATCTGGCGGAGGAAATCCTGTCGGATACGCCTGTGCTGACCATTTCTGGCGCACGCCAGGTAGGAAAGAGCACCCTCGTTCATCAATTGCTCGAAGATAAAGAGCATAGGTTCTTTAATCTTGATGAGAGCGCTTCGCTGGCATCTGCACAAGAGGACCCAGACGGGTTTGTCAGGCAGATCCCCGAGGGGACACTAGCAATTGATGAAATTCAACGCGCGCCCGAGCTCTTTCGCGCAGTCAAAGGCGCACTCGAAGAAGATCGACGACCAGGACGCTTTATCCTCACCGGGTCGTCGAATCTCCTCAGTCTCACAGGAGCTGAAGAGTCGCTCGCTGGCCGTGCAGAAACAATCCGCCTTCACGGCCTTAGCGTGGGTGAACGCTTGGGCATCTACGATGACTTTGCCGGACGGGTGTGGTCATTAGGGGATTCAGGGCTGAATCCCACGTTTACTCCTTCCCGGAGTGACTACTTTCAGCTCTTCTGCACACCGAGTTTCCCAGGGCTTAGAGATGCTAGCCGGCGGCGACAGCACCGCTGGTTCGACGCCTACATTGAACGAGTACTGTCGAAGGATGCTGCCGAGCTCTACGGCATTCAATTCCCCGACCGCTTGAGCAATCTTCTCAACAAGTTGGCGGCACAAGGAACTGCGGAGCTTGTAGCTGCACACATTGGGCGCGCGCTCGATATTCCTCAACGCTCGGTCCCTACCTATGTGACTGCATTGAGTGACGTATTCTTGCTCAACCAGTTGCCGTCTTGGGGAACCAATCTAGAGAAGCGGGCAATTTCTAAGCCCAAGGTCTTTCTTTCGGATACCGCACTTGCTACAAGCCTTGCAGGACTCGATCCAGAGGCTTTGGAGATGAATATCTCCAGCACGATCACTGGAGGTATCTGTGAAGCTTTCGTCGCCAACGAGCTCTTGAAGCAGAAGGCCTGGTCTTCGATTGACTATCGCCTCTTCCACTTTCGTACGTCCACTGGCAAAGAAGTGGACCTCGTATTGGAATCGCGATCCCGGGACATCGTTGGCATCGAAGTCAAAGCTGCGATGTCGATCCAGCCGAAAGACTTTGCCGGCCTGCGCTATCTTCAGCAGGTTGCAGGCGCTTCCTTCCGCGCAGGAATCGTCCTGTATACGGGCAAAGACGTCCTACCAATGGGCAAGAACCTATGGGCAATGCCCATTTCCACGCTGTGGCACGGCTAAACCAGCAACAATGGATATACTGCGCCCCTATGTCCCACCGCATCTTTTCCGTGCCCTTCGCCGACATCTACCCGCACTACGTCAACAAAGTAGAGCGCAAAGGCAGGACTGTCAACGAGCTCCACGAAGTTATCTCCTGGCTCACTGGCTATTCAGTTGAGGGCTTAGAGCGGGCGCGAGAGGAGAAGGTCACCCTCGAGGAATTCTTCGAACAGGCACCACATCTCAACCCGTCCCGCTCACTTATCACCGGGAGCGTTTGCGGATACAAGGTGCAGGACATCGAGGACCCGCTGATACAAAACATTCGATACATGGACAAGCTCGTTGACGAGCTCGCCAAAGGCAAGGCCATGGAGAAGATCCTGCGCAGCTAATCTCTTCTCACTGCGCTATTCAGAGCCGCCGGACTTAAGCCACAAAAGGGTACGGCGGCGCGGTTTTCTCACGGAAGAAGTAACGCGCATGCGTGTGCCGGACGGATTCCAAGTTCGTAGCACCAATAGCAACGAGTTCAACATCGGGGTCATCGTTGATTTGATCAAGGTCATGACGGGCAAGAGTTGCCTCAGTCAAGGTTCCAAACTCGGTAACATTCAATGCACCCGTCGGGCGGTGATACTTGATGAGAAAAGCCGGCATGCTATTCGCTCCTTTCCGACCCATCGTCTGCCCATCTCTTGTCGAGCCGACTAATGAATCTATCCAACATCGTAGAAGTCTTTTGCCGCAATAAACGGGCTTCACGCAGCCCTACTGTTTCGAGGATATGCTCGGCAAACGGAGGGGAAAGCGCATCGAAATACCTCTCCACTTTGTACACAACGTCTGAAAGCTCATGGAGTGAGCGGACCTGGGTATTGAATTGCCGCGGTACTTGCTCACCAAACTCCAAGTATCGAATGCCCCGACCGTATAAGTCACCAGCCAGTTCGTAGAGGTTGGCCCATCGTGATTGGAGTGCTGTGCGTAGTTGGAACTCGGCACGGCCTGCCGGAGAATAAATGTGCAGATGGATCGCCCGATACCCAGAGTGCGGCTTTTCTCTCATATCCTGAATTTTGACGCGAGCAGCGCCTTGCTCTTCAAGGTCTTGGGCAAGTATTTCAGCGACTTTTGTTTGCTCCGAAAGCGAGACATCAAAGTCCATTCGCACTCCCGAAAAATCCTGGATGCTCTCCAGCGGAAAGCTCGGCATTCTCCTTAGTTTCTCAACAAGCACTGGCCGGGTCTTAACCCTCGATCCTACGAAGAAACGATTCGAATCCGGCTCCACAACGGCATTTGTCGAACGCTCCAGTGGCACACCCGATTTACTCAATGCTGATACGGCCAAGGACTCAAGATGGTCGCATAAGGCAGACTGTTGAACCAATATGAGCCGGTATAGCCCCTCATCGAACTCTTTCCCAGCGCGCAGCGCACTGCCTATTCGATGTATCTGCCCTTTACTAAAAGTTGTCGGCTTTTGTTCTAAGAACCTCATGGCTCCCCCTCGTGAATTGTGCAGCAGTCCTCTTCTGTGAACTGCATCCTATGCTGTGGACACCCTTTCGCCCCACAATGAACCGATTCCCCAACGCTTCAGATGTCTGCTTTACACATTAGAAAGAAGCTAAGACAATAACTCACACAATCGATCCCTTGTTCGACTGCCTCGACAATTACCAGCCGAATTCTGGCTATACAGTCAGGAAAGAATGGTTTGTTGACCAACAGAACCCTCCCATTTTTCAGCGCTCGGACGCGTCCCGCGATACAGTAAAGCCGCTTCCCTACTTTCCCTATTGAAGGAGACTTCTATGAATTCGTGGCATCGCCGGTCCGGCCTTGGAATAGCAACAGTCATCGCCGCAGGCCTCGTAGCGGTTCCTACTGCGACGGCACAGGAGCTCAACGTGGAATCCTCTCGGTGCTTGCGCGAAGACTGCTTCAGCGCATTTAGCAGCAAGGCAGACGAGGCCGAAGAGTACAAGCCATCTGAAGAAGATGAAGCCCGGGCTAAAGAGATGTGGCAGAACGCTGAAGACGCCCGCCTCAAGCTGGAAGAGCTAAAGAACTCCGGCGCTTCAGCGGAAGAGATAAAAGCAGCCGAAGAGGAATATCGGTCCGCCTCCCAGGCATGGGGCGAGTTCAACATGGATATCAACGTCAAAGACGCGCTGCGCGACGAGCATGAGCACGAACTTGAACAGATTGACGCGAAAGAAAAGCGCCTCTCCCTGCTCGCAGCCGGTGGCGTCGTTGCTCTCGTCACCGCGGCGGTGGCTGGGCTTGCTAAAGCAGCAGAGTTTTTCCTCCCGCAGTTGAAGGCTGCACTTTCCCTGTAGCACACAACCACGAAGCTGCAGGTCGTGATAGATGTCCGGGGTCTCTGTCATACTTGACGCATGACCACGCTAGAGAATTGGGCCAAAACCTGGGCGGAGACAATTGTGGACGCCCTCGAGCGCGAATTTCCCGCCGCAATGCACCACACGAGCAGCTCAGCTGATGATTGCACCGTGCGCCCACGCGAGCTGCACCCCAGTTTCTACGGCTGTTTCGACTGGCATTCCAGCGTCCACATGCAGTATTCCGGGGCGCTGTTGGATACCATGCTCGGGCCCAAGTCTCCCACCAGTCTTGCCACGCTTCTCGACGATCGCCTCAGCCCCCAAGCCCTCACCATCGAATACAACTACCTTGTCGAACACCCCGGGTATGAGATGCCCTACGGGCGCGCTTGGCTGTTGCAACTAGCCTCCATCCGTCCCAGCGAATCGATGGACAAGCTCGTCGAGCTCACCGCGCAGCACTGCCACGACTGGCTCGGTTCACTCAACCAACCAGTGCTCCACGGCATGCACTCCAATACCGCCTTCAACCTTTTCCTCATCCTCGAGGCCGCGGAGAAGATCGGGCAGGATTCGCTGGCGGATTCGGTGCGCAAGGCTGCGGTTCGCCTTTTCGGCGATGACCGCAACTACCCACTCGAGTGGGAGCTGTCCGGGCACGATTTCCTCTCTAACGGATTATCTGAAGCTCTGCTCATGTCGCGCGTTCTCCCGGACTTCCCGCAGTGGTTCGACGGTTTCCTCCCCCACCGCGCCGAAGCACTGGATTTTCTCACTGACATCCCGGAGGTGCTCGACCCGACCGATGGCCGCTTAGCCCATCTCTACGGCCTGGCACTCACAAGGGCGTGGATGATTGTTGAGCTCGCCGAGCATTTCGACGCCTCGGCCCTGCCGCGTGCCGAAGCCTTGGTGGCCAGCGCGCGTCCGCAGCTTGTCGACGGCCACTTCATGTCCACCCACTGGCTTATCACCTATGCGCTGCGCTATCAGCTTGCCGTCGGGTAGTACTGTATTTTTCTAATCATCTATCCCTCAGGAGCACACCATGGATTCTCGCTACTCGGCGCGGCGCGATAACTACCGTCTGCCGGAAGAGGGAATCCGCATCGATCTCCGCGCAGAACGCGCCCGCCGCCGAAGCCGCTCCTCATACGGCCGCGCGGGGGCCGTCGCCAAGCAGCAGCCCAACCGCCCACGACGCCGGTCAAACCAGGTCACAGCGCGCCATCGCAAGCCCAGCGACAGCCGTGGCCTCCGCCTCGTAGCCATTGTGGCGGTGGTGCTGGTCGGCATTATCGCCGCGCTCAAGCTCAATCAGGAACCAGACACACCCGCACCGCAGCCCACAGAAGTAGCAACGGAGCCTGCTACCGTCATCGAGCCCTCCCCCGCGGTGGAGATGTACATCCCAGCGATTGATGTGCGCGCAAAATTCGAGGAGGGCTCCTGCAGGGTTAAGGACAATAAGATCAACCCGGACTCCATGAATAAGGCCTGCACCTATACCGCGGACGATAAGCCTTACACGCTTCCTGGTACGGACTCGCCGGACATCGTGGTCATTGCTGGACACACGGGCGCGGGTGTGCCGGCGGTATTCAATAACCTCTACGACGGCCGCGCCGATGAGCACAAGGCCGCGGTGGGCGACAAGCTGTATCTGCGCACGCAGAACTCCGGCGAGCAGTGGCTGGTGTATATAGCCACGGATCTGCACGATCCTTCAAAGGAAGGCCTTGAGCAGGACGAGAGTATCTGGGGCGCCGATGCCAAACCGGGCCGCCTGCTGACCATCAGCTGCATTCAGCCGGCCAACCCACTGGCTTCTGCAGTACGCAACGCGGTGGTGGGCTGGCAGTTTGAGGGCGTAACAACCGCACCTGAGCCGGCCGCAAGCTAGCGCTCAATCGTACTTTTCAACCCCCGTACAGGGGTACCCGTTTTGACAGGTCGTTGTCGAACACCCCACAACCAGCAGCCCCCACCAGAACCTGCTCTTCTACTAAACAGCCAGCCCCTTTACATTACAACTTATACTTCACGCTCATCGAACACTGCCCCAGATCAGCACGACACATCTCCCATAAATTACGGAACATCTTCACGTAACCCCTGTGACTAATGTGAAAATTGTGACTATTGTGGTTCTGGTCTGATGGACTCCCTCTCACAAACCCACTAGGAGAAACATATGAAGCGCATCCACCGCACCCTGACCGCAGCCGCACTGGCTGGCTCCCTCGCACTGGGCGGCACCGCCGTTGCCTCCGCACAGATTCCGGCCCCGGCCGTCTTCGAACTCGATGGCACTACCTACCAGCGCCAGGCCGACGGCACCTACAAGAGCACCAATCCGCTGGGCTCCGTCTCCCTCACCGCAGAACAGGCACAGGCCGCTTGGGAGCGCCTGCAGGAGAAGGAAGCCCCCGCCGACAACCCCGCCGAGGATCCAGCAGCCCCGGTTAATGAGGACTCTCAGGGCAACGCCCCGAGCGCCGAGGAGAAGGCCGCTTCCGAGCAGTTGCTCAAGGAGAACAAGGACGAGGTCATCGCCCAGGGTGGTCAGGTTGCCGAAAGCACCGCCGAGAAGTCCCAGGTACAGTCGCGCGGTATCTCCGCTGAGACCGGTTCCAACACCGTTGCTCGTGGTCTTGCCGCACTGGCCATCGCAGCCATGATTGCAGCTGGTGCTTTCGCCGCCCGCCGCAAGTTCTTTATCTAAGAGTCCCTGCGCCGCGTTCCCCGCGTGCCTCCAGGCCTTACCTTGAAGAGCCTGGAGAAACGCGGTTCTCGCGGTTTTGCGCCCATCAACTAATCGCGCTCCCACGCTGCCCCACCGCAAGTGATCTTTCAGACGTTAACCGCATTTCGCTTTAACGCTTGAGGTAGCGTTAATATAGTTGAATAGCCCCTGTACACCAAGGGTTTTACAGCTTTCACTTTCCCTCGCTCTATTTCTAGGAGAATTCCATGAAGAAGGCTTCACTCGCTCTCGCCACCACCGCCCTGGCAGGCTCTCTGTGTGTTATTGGCTCGACCATCGCCACCGCCGACGAGTCCACCACAAACGCCACCAACACTTCGGCTACCGAGATCAATTTCTGCTGGGCTCCAGCCGAAGAGTTCACCACCACCATCGAGGACACCGAGCACACCTTCAAGCAGGAGGAATTCGGACTCTGGCGCGCCACTGACAATGAAGAATTGACCCTGAACCGCGCCGAGGTCATGGCGATTGCCAAGGACGACGCCTCTGCCTGTGGCAAGCAGGACACCGCAGCCGCTGAAATCCAGGAATCCCTGGCCAAGAACCCGCCGAGCTCGACGACGTCCACGACGACAACGCCGACCACCCCGACGGAGAAGCCCGTGGAGCCAGCGGATGACCCTTCGCAGGCGCCGACCGGCACCAATGAATCCAGCTCCTTCGATGAAGCCCTCAGCTCCAAGGACGGTGAGCCGACCGATCTAGGCATTGCCGCCATCGTCACTGCTGTCTTGGGCGTCATCGGCGCCATCGCTGCTGTCGCTCCGAGCGTGGCAAAGTCCCTGGGTATCAAGCTGCCTTTCTAACAGCTCCGCCCGCTCAAGAAAAAGCGCTCCTCACCACCAATCGTTGAGGAGCGCTTTTCACGTAGCAGGACGTGTATCGATCTACTTCAGAGTCACCTTGTAATACAGCGGCTTCGACTTCCACGTAAAGATCACATCATCGACACGCTCGGAGTAGCCACCAGTGGAGTTGGTGTACCACAGCGGGATTGCTGGAAGGTCCTTCATGAGTACCGCTTGGGCATCGTTGACCCGCTCAACACTCTCCTCTTCGTTGGCTGCCGCCGCCGCTTTCTTCAGAAGCGAATCAAACTCGGGGTTGGAATAGTCGGCGTCGTTAGTCGCAGCGCCCGTGGCATACAACGGTTCCAAGAAGCTCGACGGCGAGGGGTATACCGACTGCCAGCCGGTGCGGAACGCACCCTCGATCGTCTTGTTCGTAACTTCATCGCGCAGCGATTTGAAATCCGGATACGGCGCTGGCTGCGCATCAATGTCAAGGGTGTTTCGAATGAAGTTCACGACAGCATCGACCCACTCCTTGTGACTACCGTCGGAATTGTACGCCACGGTGAACGGCCCCTCAAACGGTTTCATCTCCTCCGCCTTGGCCCACAGCTCGCGCGCCTTGTCCGGGCTATAGGTCAGGACCTCGTTGCCGGGAATGTCCGTGGCGCCGTCGTTAAGCACGGGCGATGTGAAGTCCACCGCCGGAGTGTTCGTCCCTTGGAAGATGGTCTGGGTAATCTCGTCGCGGTCAATGGCCATGGACAGTGCTTGTCGACGCAACTCCCCCGCCTCCCCGCTAAAGTTCTCATCCCCTGCGGGAATAGTGATGGACTGGAAGATGGCAGCAGGTTCATTCACTGCACGTTCGCCGAGATCAGTTTCAAAGTTGGCCATGGCCGAGGACGGAACCGAGTCCAAAACATCCAGGTTCCCCGAAAGCAAGTCAGCATAGGCCGCGCTGGCGTCGGCATAGAACACGAAGTTCAGACCATCGTTCTGCGCCTTGCGGTCACCTTCATACTTCTCGTTGGGAACAAGGATCGCATTTTGGTTATGGTTCCATTCCTGCAGCTTATAAGGGCCACTTCCCACTGGGTTTTGGCCGTAGGCGTCGATGTCATCGAAGGCTGATTCGTGCATGGGGAAAAAGACGGAATAGCCCAAACGCGTCTCGAAATCCGCCGTGGGCTCATCAAGTTCAATGGTGAACGTCTTCTCATCGACAACCTTGAGCCCTTCCATGCTCTCTGTTCCTTCTTCGTAGCCCTTGATGGGCTCGAAGAAATACGCAGAGAGCATGCTGTTCTTTACGGCGTTGTTCCACGTATCGACATAGTCCTGGGCACGCACCGGGGAGCCATCGGAGAACACCGCGTCCTCCTTGAGCGTGACCTTGTACGTCACGTCATCGGTCTTCTCTATGCTCTCTGCTTGGTCGTTGTGCACCTCACCATTCTCATCGAAGTACACGAGTCCCGAGTAGATGAGGTCGATGAGCGTTGCTCCCGGCACATCGCTGGTGTCCGCCGGGATGAGCGGCTTTTGGGGTTCGGTGGAGTTAGTACTGATGAAATCAACATCCGCCGCACCACCCGATCCGTCTCCTCCGCATGCAGTCAGGCCAGCTGCTGCGACGACAGCGGCGAGGCTCGCGCCGACTTTTGTCCCTTTCATGAGTTCTCCTTAGGGGTATCGTATGCGTGACTTCCCTCATAACAATACGGCGATATGTTGCGCTTCACTCAATAAATGCACTCTCCGCCGCCGGAACCTTGCGCAGATCCCCTGTGTAACGCCTGTCAACATCCTCGGCTCCTACCCCACGCTTTCTCCCCGACCGCACCACCGCCATACAGTCTTTTTTCGCGTTTTCGTAGCAACACAACCGCGCCAGCAAACATTATTGCGCGCTGATAAGCCCTTGGCAGCTGTCGTGGAATACCCATATAACCTTTCACAGCTTGCCCAATCCCTTTCCGACCTTCGTTAGCATGTGGGAGGTCGAATTCAGTAAGCGATAACGAACATCGCCTGATGACGGCTTTCACTTTCATAAGACGTCCCCGATTTGTTCCCAGGAGAAATAATATGAAGCGCATTTCCCGCAACCTCACCGCTGCCGCTCTGGCGAGCTCCCTCGCACTGGCTGGCGCCACCGCCGCCAACGCGGAGGAGAACACTGACGTAACCGTCAACGACGCCATCAACGCCATCACCGAGGCCGGCAACAACGCTGGTGAGACCGAAGGCGAGACCGGCGGTGACAACGAAACCACCCCGGGTGAGGATGAGACCACTCCGGGCGAGGGCGAGACCACCCCGGGTGAAGGCGAGACCACTCCGGGCGAGGGCGAGAACAACCCTGGCGAAGGTGACGGCAAGAAGCCGGACGACGGCAAGAAGCCGGAGGAGAACAAGGAGAAGAGCTCCTTCGACGACATTAAGGCCAAGCTGTCTTCCGAGGAAGGCAAGCCGACCAATCTGGGCATCGCTGCCATCGTTCTCGGCGTCCTTGGCGCAATCGCTGCTGCCGTTCCGGCCGCTGCTCAGGCTCTGAACATCAAGCTTCCGTTCTAATCACTGAAGCTTGAACGTCCTAAGGGACGTCGTTAAGCACACAGGCACCCCCACCACCATCGCGTGGATTGGGGGTGCCTTTGCGTGTTCATGGGGAGTACTCCCGAAAATCGAAGGTTTTTCGTCTTACATCAGCCGCACGCGTGGGATCTGGGTTACACTCCGAACCCAACCGATCCCGGTTAACGGAATGATTCATTCCACTTTCCATCACCTATCCACCTACTAGCTATTCTCGGAGTTTTTATGTCTAACTTCTCTCGCGGCCTGCTTGCCGCAACCCTGACCAGTTCACTCGCATTCGCTGGGGCCACCGCCGCCAGCGCCGAAGAAACCGCCACCTCCTGCGGCTCCCCGAAGGCCGAGTTCACGGCTACCGTTGATGGCAAGGAGCACACCTTCAAGAAAGTCAGCGAATTCGTGTGGCAGGCCACCGACGATGAAAAGGTTGAGCTAAACCGCGCCGAGATCTTCGATCTGGCCAAGGATGGTGAAGATGTCTGCGATTCCGAACCTATCGATATCGACGAGCCGGACACTGACAACGATGGCGGCGGTTCCGAGGATGACGAGACCGACGGCGACGATGAGTCAGACGACAACACCGGCGACGACGAGTCCGAGGGCGGTGACGATGACGCCGACAACGACGACGAGTCCGAGGGCGGCGATGATGACGCCGACAACGACGACGATGACGAGTCGGAGGGCGACGACGATAAAAACAAGGACAAGAGTTCCTTTGATGGCATCAAGGATGCACTGTCCTCCAAGGACGGCAAGCCGACCGACCTGGGTATCGCAGCAATCGTCATTGGCGTCCTTGGCGCTCTGGCTGCAATCGTCCCGAATGCTGCACGCGCACTGGGCATCAAGCTTCCGTTCTAACCTGAAGAACTAAAGATGCCGCAGTGTCGGCGTTGACCAGCCACCCCCAATCACTTAGTTCAAGTGATTGGGGGGTGTTTTCGATGCCCGGATACACCCGTTAGCTAAAGGTCAGATTAAAAATGGTCAAATTTACATTCAAAGCTGCGGCATCCACTGCACGAGCGACCTACGCTCTTTCCTCAGCCGATACCGGTTATCGGATTGGTTCTATAACCTTTCCGATTCACTATTTATCACTTCTATTTCATCTCTCTAGGAGACAACATGAATAACTTCTCCCGCGCCCTGCTCGCCGCTACCCTGACCGGCTCTCTCGCGTTCGCTGGCACCACCGTCGCCTCCGCTGAGGAAGCCGCCACCGCTACCTCCTGCGGCTCCCCCAAGGCCGAGTTCACCGCCACCGTCAATGACAAGGAGCACACCTTCAAGAAGGTTAGCGAGTTCATCTGGACGTCCACCAGCGATGAGAACGTCAAGCTGAACCGCGCCCAGATCTTCGATCTGGCCAAGGCGGGTGCACCCGTGTGCGACTCCGAATCGATCGACCTCGGCGATTGGGGCGCCTCCCAGGGCGGCCCGGGCAAGGTCGACTACGACATCGTCGACGGCGAGCGTCAGGATCCTGCACCTGTCGAGGATGAGGACAAGGACAAGGACAAGACCCCATCCGAGGATAAGGATAAGGACAAGAACGAGCAGGATAAGGATAAGGATAAGGACAACAAGGACAAGGGCGAGCCGTCCAAGGACAAGAAGAGCTCCGTCAAGGATGAGCTCTCCTCCGAGGACAACAAGCCGACCCCGCTCGGCATCGCTGCTATCGTTGCCGGTGTTCTCGCCGTCATCGCAGCTGCCTTCCCGTTCGTCAAGAACGCCCTGAAGCTCTAAGTCTTTAACGCCTGTTCCACAGGCACCTAGTACCAGCGCCTCCGCGCCACAGCACCTGTGGCACGGGGGCGCTTTCACTTACCCCCACAACGCAGTTGCGGGACACACTTCACAAACTGACGTGATGCGGACTACACTAGGCACCCATAGATTGTTCAACAATTCGAGAACTATAGAAGAGGTGTCCTCCTGTCATGAGCACGCTGCACATAGACCTCAACGCTGACCTCGGCGAAACCACCGCCGGCAACCCCGTGGCCGATGACGCCGCGATGCTCCAGCTCGTCTCCTCCGCCAACGTCGCCACTGGCTTCCACGCCGGCGACCCGCACTCCATCGCGGGCACCCTCAAGGCGGCCGCAGAAGCAGGCGTCACCGTCGGCGCGCACGTGGGCTACAACGACCCAGCAGCATTCGGCCGCCGCTTCATCGATTACGCTCCCGCCGAGCTTGCCGACGAAGTCACTTACCAAATCGGCGCCCTCCAAGCCCTGGCCCAGGCCAACGGAACCCGCGTGGCCTACGTCAAGCCGCACGGCGCGATGTACAACACCATCGTCCACCACGAGGCCCAGGCCCACGCCGTTATCGACGGCATCAAGGCCTTCGGCGATCTGCCCGTCATGCTGCTTCCTGGCGGCATCGCCGTCGACATTGCGGAGAAGAAGGGACTGACCGTCATCCGCGAGGCCTTCGCCGACCGCAACTACAACCCCGATGGCACGCTCGTCTCGCGGCGCGAGGCGAATGCGGTGATGGGTGATGAGGGGGACGTCGTCAAGCGCGTGCTCGAAGTCGCTGAAACCGGATCCATCACTGCCATCGACGGCTCCGTGCTCAACGTGGATGCCCAGTCGGTGTGCACGCACGGTGATTCGCCCGGCGCGGTGAAGCTGTTGCGCGGTGTAGTCAAGGAGCTGCAGGCGCGCGGGATTGAGATTCGGAGCGCTATCTGATGCATATTCACCCCGTAGGAACGCGCGCGCTGCTCGTGGAGCTGGAGGACTTGTCCCAGGTCATGGCGTGGCATGCGGCCCTCGACGCTAATCCGCTCAAGGACCAAGTCGACGCGATTGCTGCTGCCACCACCCTGCTGTTGACCTTTGCCACGCCGAATTCCGCCACCGCTGCCGCTGAGAAGCTGCAGGATTTCCACCCCACCGCGCAGGCGGGCGAGGATCCGCGCTTTGTGGAAATCGACGTTCTCTATGACGGCGAGGACCTCGATGAGGCCGCCGAGTTGATGGGCATGTCGCGCGAAGGCCTCATTGACTGGCACACGTCCACCGAGTGGCTCGCGGCCTTTGGCGGCTTCGCGCCCGGCTTTACGTATTGCACCCCGGCTGACCCGGCGCAAAACTTTAACATCGAGCGCCGTGCTACCCCGCGCACCGCGGTGCCGGCGGGTGCCGTGGGTATTGCAGGCGGTTTCTCCGCGGTCTACCCGCGCGTCTCCCCGGGCGGCTGGCAGCTGTTGGGCACCACTTCGACTCCGATGTGGGAGTCTGATGCCCACCCGCCGGCACTCGTCCAGCCCGGTGACCGCGTACGCTACCGCGCGGTGAGCTCGCTGCCGGAGGTGGTGTCTACCACGCCTTTTGGCCGTCGCACCCCGGCGCGCCTGCCGCGCTTGGAAGTCCTCGACGCCGGCCTGCTCACCCTCTTCCAGGATCAGGGCCGCCCTGGCCGCGGCAACCTGGGCGTCACGCCCTCGGGTGCTGCGGACTTGGCTGCGGCAGCCACGGCCAACGTCGCGGTGGGCAACCCACGCGGCGCCACCGTGCTGGAGAATATCGGCGGCATTCGCTTGCGCGCGCTGACCGACGCCGTCGTGTGCGTCACCGGCGCCCAATCCCGCGTCCTGCTAGACGATATGCCGGTGCACCTCGCACGCCCGGTGCTCGTCACCGCTGGTTCGACGGTAACCGTGGATCCCGCAACGGTGGGCCTGCGCAGCTACATCGCCATCCGCGGCGGCATCGTGGCGGATGCGGAGCTGGGCTCGGCCTCCACCGACGTGCTCTCCGGACTGGGGCCTGCCCCGGTGCGGCTGGGCGATGTCATTGGTGTCCTCCCCCGCTCCACCGCAATGACCGATGCGCAGCTGAGCAACCCCATGCGCGTTCGCGAAGGCGCACACGGACAGACCGAGGGTGTGCTGCGCTGCGTGCTCGGCCCGCGCGATGACTGGTTTACGCCCGAAAGCCTGGAGGCATTCCTGGCCACCGAGTGGACTGTGACCGCGCAGTCCAACCGCGTGGGCGTGCGCCTGGTCGGCCCGGAGGGATCCGTGTCTTTGGGCCGCGCCCGCGAGGGCGAGCTGCCCTCGGAGGGCATGGTGGCTGGCTCCGTCCAGGTTCCGCCGAGTGGTGAGCCCGTGATTTTCCTCCGCGATCACGCAGTAACCGGTGGCTACCCGGTCATCGCCACAGTCCTCGAAGAAGATATTGATATCGCCGCACAGCTCCCACCGGGGGCGACGGTCCGCTTTGAACTCGCTTAACCACTAGTAAAGGAACACCCACCCATGATCTCTGCAGTCCTTATTGCTAACCGCGGCGAGATCGCCGTCCGTATCGCCCGCACCGCGCGTGACCTGGGCATCCGCTCCATCGCCATTTACTCCGAAGCCGATGCTGGCGCCCTGCACACCCAGGTGGCTGACGAAGCTTATGCGCTTCCCGGCAACTCCGCGGCGGATACCTACATGAACATCCCGGCGCTCCTCGATATCGCCGTGCGCGCCGGCGCTGACGCCATCCACCCCGGTTATGGCTTCCTCTCGGAGAACGCCGACTTTGCCCGCACCGTAGCGGAGGCCGGCCTGACGTGGATTGGCCCCTCACCGGAGTCCATCGAGCTGCTCGGTGACAAGATTGCTGCGCGCCGCGTGGCCGAGGAGGTCGGCGCCCCGCTGGCACCGGGTACCTCCGATCCCATCGATGACTGGCAGGAGGCCCGAGCCTTCGCTGAGGAGCACGGCCTGCCCATCGCCATCAAGGCGGCTTATGGCGGCGGCGGACGCGGCCTCAAGGTGGTGGAAAACCTCGAGGACATCGAGGCCGCCTTCAACTCCGCCGGCCGCGAGGCCAAGGAGGCTTTCGGGCGTGCGGAATGTTACGTGGAGAAGTTCCTGACCCACCCGCGCCACGTGGAGGCGCAGATTCTGGCCGATACGCACGGCAACGTCGCCGTGCTGGGCACCCGCGATTGCTCCACGCAGCGCCGCTTCCAGAAGCTCATCGAGGAGGCCCCGGCACCCGCGCTTAGCGACGAGCAGCGCACCGGCATCCACGAAGGCGCCCGCGCCATCTGCGCGAAGGTCGGCTACACCGGTGCAGGCACCGTCGAGTACATCGTCTCCGAGGATGGCACGATTTCCTTCCTCGAGGTCAATACCCGCGTGCAGGTGGAGCACCCGGTGACCGAGATGGTCACGGGCGTGGACATCATTGCGGAGCAGTTCCACATCGCCTCCGGCGAACCGTTGTCTTTCCTATCTGACGCTCCCGCGTCCGATTCACCGTCTGATTCCACGTCTGAAGCGCACGCTTCAGACGCTTCAGACCCTGAGATGAACGGCCACGCCTTCGAGTTCCGCATCAACGCCGAGGACATCCTCAACGGCTTCGCGCCGTGCCCCGGCACCATCGTGCGCTTCGAGCCGCCGACGGGTCCTGGCATCCGCGTGGATTCGGGCGTGCGCTCCGGCTCCATCGTCCCGCCCTACTATGACTCGCTCGTCGCGAAGCTCCTGGTGTGGGGCCCGACCCGCGAGATCGCGCTGAAGCGCGCGCAGCAGGCGTTGAAGGAATTCGACATCGAAGGTGTACGCACCGTGCTGCCCTTCCACCGCGATATGGTCTCCTCCCAGGTCCTCGTGGACCATGGCGACGCCGATGCCGCGGCCGGCATTTACACCGACTGGCTCGACCACAACTACCGCCCTTCCGCGGAGGCCACGAGCACAACGGTCCCCGTCGAGGCCATCTACGCGCAGCGCACCCGCGTGGCACTGGAAATCGACGGCAAGCTGGTCAGCGTGGGCTTCCCCACCGATATGTTGTCGCAGGGGCCGGTGAAGGGGGCGTCGGCAAGCGCGGCCTCCGGTGCCAGCGCCAGTGGCAACGAAGTGACCAGCCCCTACGAGGCCAACCTCGTGGCATGGAACGTCGAGGACGGCGAGACGGTCGAGGAAGGCCAGGCCATCGCCACGATTGAGGCCATGAAGATGGAATCTGCGGTCAAGGCTCCGTCCGCGGGCAAGCTGAGCCGTGTTGCGAAGGAAGGCTCGAGGTTGGAACCGGGCGCGGTAATCGCCACGATTTCTTAAGCGGCGGGCTACTGTAAGTCGCATGCTTGCAGATACCGTTGCCTCCGCGCTCCGCGCCGCCATCTCCGAAGGCGAGTACATGCCTGGGCAGCAGCTCAGCGAGGTCCGCGCGGCCGAGCGCTTCGAGTGCTCCCGCAACACGCTGCGGGAGTCCTTCGCCATGCTCGCTTCCGAGCGCATCGTGGAGCGCATCCCGCACAGGGGCGTGTTCATTGCCACCCCGGATGCCAATTTCGTGCGCGATCTTTATCTGGCGCGCGCAGCCATCGAGCCGGCCGCGGCGCGCTATGCCACCTTCGAGGACCCAGGCGAGCTGGTTCGGCTGACCGAATCCGCCGTGCTTAACGACGCTCCCCGCCCCCTCATCAACCAGCGCTTCCACAAGCAGCTGGTCGCCGGTTTGGGCTCGCCGACGCTGGACCGCTCCATGTCGCACCTGCTGGCACGGATGCGACTCACCTTCTTGTTGACCCTGGAGCGCTACCCGCAGATTCACGATAACCACGTGCAGGCCAACATCGACTTAGCCCACCTCATCGCGCAGGGTGAGCGTGAGGCCGCCGCCGATGCCTGCCGCGCGGACCTGATGCGCGCGATGGAATCGATTCTCCGAGTCCTCTAACTGTGCCTGCGCTCCTGTTAGCCGGTTCCACCCGCGCGAAACTGCTCGGCCCACATGGTTCTAGTGAGATGGTTCGGGTCAAAAGGTTCGTTTACCCCCAAGTGAACCATGTACGCATTCACAGAAGGTTTGTTTGCCCCCAAACAAACCTTCTGACCAGAACCATCTGAGTAGAACCATGTATCGGCGTCATGAGAGCTAGAGGAAAACGCCACCGAACTGGGGCTCAGGGGATGAGGAAGTCGCGGTCCGGGATGTCGGTGACCAGCATCTTGCCCGGGGCATGCGTGATGGCCAGGCTAGGCCGCGAGTTCATCACGATGGCCTGCGGGGTCACGCCGCATGCCCAGAAGACCGGGATTGTGCCCTCAGGAATGTCGACGGCTTCGCCGAAATCGGGCTGCGATAGGTCCTCGATGCCGATGGCAGCCGGGTCGCCCACGTGAACCGGGGCGCCATGGACGCCTGGATAGCGGGAGGTGATGCGGACGGCATCGGACACCTGGCTCGCAGGAATGGGGCGCATGGAGACCACCATCGGCCCCGAGAAGGCACCCGCCGGGGTGCAAGGAATCGTCGTGCGGTACATCGGCACGTTGCGGCCCTGCTCAATATGAGCGATGGAAATGCCGTTTTCTACGAGTGCGTTCTCAAAGGTGAAGGAACAACCAATGAGGAAGGAGACGATGTCTTCGGAGTAGAAGGGGGAAGCGTCGCCAAGCGTCTGCGTGAGCTGGCCGTCCTCGTAGAGGTTGTAGGCGGGGATGTCGGTGCGGATGTCCCCGCCCGGGATGAGGTCGGAGGTGAACTGCCCCGCCTCCAGCACGCCCACGATTGGGCATGGCTTGGGATTGCGCTGCGCGAAAAGAAGGAAGTCGAAGGCGTACTCGCGTGGCAGCGCAATGAGGTTGGCTTGCATGAAGCCGCGGGCGTGGCCGGCGGTGGTGGTCATGTCGTGTGCGCGGGCGAAGGCGCGCACTTCTGCGGGAGTCTGCATCATGCCCATAGGTTAACGATTCCGGAGATGGACTTGATGCCGATGAAGATTTCCAGCACGAGCGCTAGCACGCCAGCGATGAGGAGCCACATCGGCTGCTTGACACCGTGGGTGAGGTCGTGGCGCTTGAACGCGACCCACATGATCATGGCGAAGGCGATAGGCAGGATGATGCCGTTGAAGGCGCCCGCGAAGATGAGGAGTTTCTGCGGCGCAGAGTTGAGAATGCCGTAGAGGATGGCGCAGACCACGATGAACCCGACGGTCAGGAAGTTGCGGGTGCGCGGGCTGACCTTCTGGGTGGTCACGAAGGTGATGGAGGTGTAGGAGGCACCGATAACGGAGGACAGACCTGCGGCGAAGAGGACGACGCCGAAGGCGCGGAGGCCGAACTCGCCGGCGGCGTGGCGGAAGGCATCGGCGGCCGTGTTGTCCTCAGAGAGCGCAACACCAGTAGACACAACGCCGAGGACCGCGAGGAAGAGCAGCACGCGCATAATGCCGGTGATGATGATGCCGAGAACGGAGGTCTTGGTAATCGCGTTGACGTTCTCCGGGCCCGAGAGGCCGGAGTCGATGAGGCGGTGTGCACCGGCGAAGGTGATGTAGCCGCCCACCGTACCGCCGATGAGGGTGGTGATGACGAAGAAATCGACGCTCTCCGGCATGACGGTGTTCTTCAGGGCCTCCCCTACCGGCGGCTGGGAGACAATCGCCACGTAGAGCATGAGCAGAATCATGATGGCGCCGAGCGCGGCGACGATGCGGTCCAATGCTATGCCTGCGCGCTTGGACAGGAAGATGAAGATGGCGATGGCGGAAGCGATGAGGCCGCCGATGCGGGCATCGATGCCGAGCATGGCGTTCAGGCCCAGGCCGGAGCCGGCGATATTGCCGATATTAAAAACCATGCCGCCGATGAAGACCAGGATGGCGAGGAACCATCCGAGGCCAGGCAGAACGGTGTTGCCCAGCTCGTTGGCACGCATACCGGAGATGGCAAGCACGCGCCACACGTTCAGCTGAATAGCAATGTCGACGATGATCGACAGCGCAATGGCGAAGGCGAAGGCCGCACCCATCTGGACGGTGAAGACGGAAGTTTGGGTCAAAAAGCCGGGGCCGATGGCGGAGGTAGCCATGAGGAACATGGCGCCGGCCATGGCGCCGATGCCCTTGGGAGGCTGCACCTCTGTCGGCGCGTTGTGGGCGGCTTCCCGGGAAGCGGAGGGGTTGGTGGGTTCCGAACTCATTGTTGGGCACCTTTCGTGACGAAGGTCGCATTAAACGTTGGTGAAAGCATAGGGGTTGTTCAACAATCTGTAAACAGCGCGGGGGTGGCGCACGTTACACCCTTGCCAAAATTGCAGCGGCCCGCACACCCTGACCGCACACCGTTGCACACCTCCAAAAGGTGACCTAGGATACTAAGTTAACTAATCATCATTCGTATTCATCAACGGAGGAACCCATGCCCCAGGACATCTACATCGCCGGGGCTGCACGCCTGCCCATCGGCAAATTTGGCGGCAGCCTCGCGCGCCTCTCCCTCACCGAACTCGGCTCCCTGGCCGCCGAAGCAGCTATTGAGCGTTCGGGGCTTACCGGAGCAGACCTCGATACCGCCGTAGCCTCCAACGTCATGCCAGTGGTTCCAAAGGACCTCTACCTCTCCCGGGCGATTGCCAAGAACGTGGGCATGCCAGACTCCTCCACCGCCATGGGAGTCAACCGCCTCTGCGGCTCCGGCGTCCAGGCCGTCATCAGCGCGGCCCAGCTCCTGCAGACTGGCGACGGCTCCCTGGCGCTGGCCGTCGGCGCGGAATCCATGAGCAACGCGCCCTATTCCGTCGAAGGCGCGCGCTTTGGCAAGCGCATGGGTGACGGCAAACTCTACGACTGGCTCACCGGCGCGCTTTCCTGCCCTTTCGGCACTGGGCATATGGGCGTGACCGCAGAAAACGTCGCCGCGGATAACAGCATCATCCGCGAGCGCCAGGACGAATTCGCCGCCGAATCCCAGGAGCGCGCCGCGAAGGCCCGCACAGAAGGTGTGCATGCCGAGGAAATCGTCCCCGTCGGCGAGCTGGATTTTGATGAGGGGGTGCGGGAGACGGACGTCGAGAAGCTGGCAAAGCTCAAGCCCGTCTTCGTTAAAGATGGAACCGTCACCGCCGGCAACGCCTCCGGCATCAACGATGGTGCCGCGGCCGCCGTGCTGGCCACCGCGGAGGAGGTGACCAAGCGTGGCCTGGACCCGCTGGCAAAGATTGTGTCCTGGTCCGTCGCGGGCGTGGACCCGACGCGCATGGGCATTGGCCCGGTCGCCGCCGTGCCGAAGGCTTTAGAGAAGGCCGGCCTGAGCCTAGACGATATCGACCTCATCGAATCCAACGAGGCCTTCGCCGCCCAGGCCATCGCCGTGCAGGATCATCTGGGTTTCGACCCGGCGAAGACGAATATCTATGGCGGTGCCGTCGCGCACGGCCACCCGGTTGGCGCCACGGGCATCATCCTGCTGACCAAGCTGGCTTATGCGCTGCGCCGTCAGGGTAAGCGCTATGGCCTGGTCACCATGTGCATCGGCGGCGGTCAAGGAATCGCCTTGATTATTGAGAATGGAGCGAAGTAAATGAGCATCACCAAGGTAGCCGTCATCGGCGCGGGTTCGATGGGTTCCGGCATTGCGGCGCTCTGTGCGTCGGCAGGCATGGACGTCGTGCTGCTGGACCAGAACGCGGAGGGTGCCCAGAGAGGTGTCGAGATCCAGCTCAAGCGCAAGGGCTTCCACCTGCCAGAGTTCGCCGAGCGCGTGCGCGCCAGCGATGACTACGCGCTGTTGGAGGACCGCGAGTGGGTCATCGAGGCCATCTTCGAGGACCTCGGCGCCAAGCACTCGCTCTATCAGGCCATTGAGCCTTATTTGTCTGCGGATGCTCTGTTGAGCTCGAACACCTCGACCCTGCCGCTGGCCTCTCTTCTTGAGGGCGTGCCGGAGGCCCGCCGCGAGAAGTTCGCTATCACGCACTTCTTCAACCCGCCGAAGGTTATGCGTCTGGTGGAGCTCATCGCCTCCGGGTCTACGGAGGCTGCGCTGCGCACGACCATCGAGCAAACCCTGGGCAAGATTGCGCTCGAATGCCGCGACACCCCGGGCTTTATTGCCAACCGCGTGGGCTGCTACTGGATGGCCGCCGGCGTGGCCCGCGCCCGCGAGTTCGATGTGAGCTACGAGCTTGCGGACGCCGCCTTTGGCCGCGCCTTCGGCATTCCCCGCACCGGCATTTTCGGGCTGCTCGATTACATCGGTCTCCAGCTGGTCAAGCCGATTTGGACGTCATTGGAGACGGCCCTGCCGGCGGGCGATCCACTGCTTAACGTCCCCCTCGGTGATGATCCCTTCATCGCAGGGCTCGTTTCTCGGGGGCTGACCGGCCGCACCGGCGAGGGTGGCTTCTACCGCGGCCGCAACGAGGTCATTTCTGAGTCCTACGAGTATGTGCCCCGCTCAACGTTGTCTGATCCCGTCGTGGGCCTCAAGGATCCCCGCGAGGTCATGGACACCGACTCCCCCGGCGGCCGCTTCGCCCGCGCGGTCTTCCTCGATACGCTGGCCTACTGCTGCGAGGTAGCACCCTCCATCGCGGACCATGTGGGCCTCATCGATGAGGGCCTCACCTTGGGCTTCGGTTGGAAGAAGGGCATCTTCGCGCTTGCCGACGCCATCGGCATCGACCACGTCGCCTCCGCCTACGGCTCCGATGTTCCTGCATTGGTCTCGGCCGCTGCTCAGGCGGGTGGCTTTTATGGCGAGGGCTCGGTGCTCTCCTCGACTGGTTCGCGCCAGGAGCTCGCGCCGCGCGAGGGTGTGGTGACCTTGGCTTCTCTTGAGAAGGAGACCATCGTGTCTCTGGACGCGGGCGCGGTTCACGCGGTGTCCACGTCTGCTGGGCGCATCGGCATCATCGACCTGCATACGCCGATGAACTCTTTGCCTACCCCTGCCCTTTCAGTTATTCGCGCTGCTCTCGACGCTGTGTCCTCAGAGAATCTCGTCGCGCTTGTCATCAGCAACGACAAGCCGGTCTTCTGCGCGGGTGCGGACCTCGCTTCCATTGCGGCTGCGGGTGAATCGGGTTCCGCTTCGCGCGTCGAATCATTGATTTCGGATGGCTCCAAGACCCTGCGTGCGCTCAAGTTCGCCCCGGTTCCCGTGGTAGCGGCTGTGCGGGGTGTTGCCTTGGGTGGCGGCTTTGAAACTGCGCTGTCCTGCGACCGCATCGTGGCGCACGCCGATGCGCGCCTCGGTTTCCCGGAGCGCACGGTGGGTCTCTACCCAGGCTGGACGGGCACTATCTCCTCGCTGGAGCGCCTCAAGGCGGCCGGCGTTGAAGACTACCACCAGAAGGCCTTCGACTTCATCGCCTCGGCGCGCAACTTCTCTTCTGCTTTCGAAGCCCAGAAGGCTGGCTTCTTATCCTCGGATGACGTCGTGCTCATGTCCTTCGACCACGTCCTCGCTCACGCTTTGCTCGAGGCCGCGGACCTGGCTGCCTCCTACACCCCGCCCGCGGACGCTTCTATCGAGATGTACTCCGGCTCCCCCGCCTTGGACCATGACTGGCCCATCGAGGGCACCACCGAGAACGACCACGTCATCGTGGCCAAGCTCGCCGAGATGTACACCGGCTCTGGCTCACTGAGCTTCACCGAGTTCTGCGAGCGCGAAGTGGAGTTCGACGTGCCGTTGGTATTGCTGCCGGCCAACGTGGAGCGCGCCAAGCACATGGCCGCGACCCGCAAGCCCCTCAACAACTAGCCTCGGCCGCTTCCTCTTCCCAACCCCGCTCCATTTTCCGGAGCGGGGTTTCTCCTTATACATGGCCTGGACCTGGACCGGCAATTGACAAGCAGGTTCAAGCTGGTCACTTGCAAGCTTGGGCTGGGCATTCTCTTTACAACTTTTAGCCTTGCAGATGGTTCCACTCAAAAGGCATTAGTCACATGGTTTACTTGCCCCCAAGTAAACCATCTAGGCGTTTACAAACGGTTCGTTTGTCCCCAAACAAACCTTCTCACTAATGCCTTTTGAGTGAAACCATCTGGCAGCACTCTCGGACTGCCAAGGAGGAACGCTAGGCTGAACGACGTTGCACGGTGTTTAACGCACCGCGCACCTCGTTGAGAACCTGTTCTCGGTTCTGGAGAAGATCCCGTGGTGAGTAACGCAGCACGATGTACCCGAGATTCTGAAGGTATTTTTCTCTTTGCCGCTCAGCCCGTATCACCGCTTCGGTAGACTTTCCGTAGGTCGCTCCGTCGTACTTCACCGCGCCGTCTATTTCCATGATGACTTTGCCGTTGATAAGCAAGTCCGGCCGATACCCACCCTGAAGCTCTGGCTGAACCACGAGCTTCTTTCCCAGGCCTTCCACAATCAACATGCCGCGCGCATAGGACTCATAGGGAGATTCGGCGAGGGCGGTAGCATGCATAACCACTTTCCTAGCCTGAGCAGCACCTTTTACACGGCCCATTGCCGTGATCATTGACCGTAAATCGTCAATGCTAACGAGTCGTTTGCGCAAAGCGGAGTCGACAGCCATCAGCCCTTCCTCAAACGTCGCAAGCCTTGCGACGTCGATGCAGGTGCGCGCAACCGACGTGCACCGAAGCCCGAAGCGCTCCATAATGTCTGAGGTTGGCAGCCACATTTTTCGGTACATCACCTTGCTATCCCATTGCCGTCGCGGCGGGACTGTTTTGGATTGCCGTGCTAGAACAACCTGCGCGTCCCGAGACGACAGCGTCCACAAGCCCAACAGTTTGGCCGCAGATCTTTCCACGAGAACTGACCGATGAGCGCTACGCCCGAAGGCAACGATGTCAAAGAGATGGCGTTGGTAGTAAGGAAGAGCTGAATAGTACTCGCTGTTTATCGCGTAACGCGAGGTGAGGCGAATAAGTTCACCTGAAGCAAGTTGTTTCCACACAGGGTGGTTGTTCGAAAGGGGTCGTAGGTAAATGAGGTGTGAATCGTCAATCATGCTTCCATCATCATGGCTTCCAGCCCTCAAAAGCTACGGTCGATTCCCCGTCTGTGGATAACTACAACTCATCCATCGAATTGGCTGATCCTTCAACAAAGTAATCCACAAGGTTCCACTCACAAGGCTTCACTCAGAAGTCTCTAGTCAAAAGGCCCGTTTGCACCCAAGTAAACCTTCTAACAGCACAAAGAAGGTTCGTTTGCCCCCAAACAAACCTTCTCACTAATGCCTTCTGAGCAGAACCATCTTCGACCGCTCACGACGGTTCCAACAGAGGCCTCCCCACCAGGACTCGAACCTAGAATGACCGCGATAGTGGGAAAAGATGGGCACGGTGGAATATGGGGCCACTTCGAAACGCTACTTGTAGGCCGAGAAACCGGTAATCTTCTTGCCCATAATCAGGGATTGCACGGTATCGGTTCCTTCGTAGGTGTGCATGGCCTCGATGTCGGCGAAGTGGCGCGCGATGTCGTTTTCTAGCAGGATGCCGACTCCACCGAGCATGTCGCGGGCATCAGCGGCAATTCGACGAGCAGCGCGGGTGTTGTGGAGCTTCGCCGCCGAGGCCTGCTCCGGGGCCAAGGTCCCCGCGGTTTCGCGCAAAGAGACCTCACGGCAGGTCAGCATCATTTGGCTCAAGTCAAGCACCATATTGGCCAAGCGCTGCTGAATAATCTGCGCCTTCGCCAACTCCCGACCAAATTGCACACGCTCCAGCACGTACGAGCGGGCAATCTCGTAGCAGGCCACCGCGGAGCCCAGCGCCATCCAGGACACACCAATGCGGGTAGCGGTGAGAACGCGAGACACATCCTTGAAGCTGCGGCAGCCCGGCAGTTGGTTGGCGGCGGGGATGCGGCAGTCGGTCAACGTAATGTGTGCCTGGTGGATAGCGCGAAGAGACAGCTTGCCTTCGATAACGGAAGCCGAGTAGCCGGGTGCGTCCTGCGGGACGATGAAACCGCCAACATTGCCGTCCTCCATGCGCGCATAAATGATCGTGATTCCGCCGGAAGCGCCGTTGCCGATCCACTTCTTCTCGCCATTAAGCACCCATTCATCGCCGTCGCGCACCGCGGTGGTCTCCAAAGCAATTGAGTCCGAACCGTGAGCCGGTTCCGTCAGCCCGAAGGCACCAAGCAAAGAGCACGAAGCCATCTGCGGCAAATACAAGGCCTGCTGTTCCGGAGAACCCAACATCGAAATTGAGCGCATGGCCAGCCCAGCCTGCACCGCAATCACCGTGCCCATCGAGGCATCCGCGCGCGTGACCTCCATGAGTGCCAGGCCAGCACCAAGCGTGGACATCTGCTCGTGGCCTTCCACCGCCAGGCCATCCGTCATCACGTCCAAGTCGCCCAAGCGCTGAACCAAGTCCAGTGGGTACTCCGCAGCCTGCCAGTGCTGGTTGATCACCGGGGCGGAGTACTCGCGGAAACGAGCAGCTCGCTTCCACCCCGCAGCATCGGACTCAGAGAGGTTGTCAAAAACACCCAGGAAATCAGTGGTGGACTCGAAGAGGTTGTGAGACATGGTGAGTTCTCCAATAAACAGGCAATACGAATGGCTATTAGCCCTAATTGTGACCTGAATCTCCATTGACTGTCAAGTGCCCCCACACACACAACGTGGTGACCCCACACTCAACGTGACACAACCACATATAACGTGACACGACCACGCACAACGCGGCATGACCACGCAAGGACAGGCACAAGACAAACCAGCCCCCAACCGTCCCCCCACAACCCACATCGCAGGTACACTAACCACCATTAGCTCATTGAGGAGGACTCCCACCATGGCCAACCAGAGACGCCGCGACCAAATCGCCGCCGCCGCACTCGACCTCTTTGACCAGCGCGGCTACCACGCCACCGGCATGGAGGACATCGCCAAGGCCGTCGGCATGCGCGCCTCCAGCCTGTACAACCACTTCTCCTCTAAGCAGGAACTCCTCGCCGAAGTCACCATCACCGCCATGGAGGATCTCCTCCGCGCCAACGCCGCCTGCCTCGCCGGGCTCGGCGATCCCCGCGACAAGCTCGTCGCCACCATGAAAGCCCACGTCATCTACCACGCCACCCACGCCCGGCGCGTCCGCGTGGTCAACAACGAGCTCACCAACCTCGAAGAGCCCCACAAGTCCGTCGTCCTGCAGCTACGCCGCGACTATGTCGCGCGCTGGATGGCCGTGGTCAACGAAGGCGACTTCCACGCGGAGAACCTCAAAATCGCCTGCTGGGCGCTCATCGATATGGGCATCGGTGTGGCCCAATGGTTCAGCCCCGACGGTGATTACACCGCCGAGGCTTTAGGTGATATGTACGGCCAGTTCGCCCTGCGCCAACTTACCTAGGGCGCGCAGCCAATCTGCTGCTCTTCCTCACGCCCATCCGGGTACTGCACGCGCACGCGGGAGTAGACCTCGGCGTGGTAGCCGCACGCCACGCGCTTGTCGACGACCACCTTTACCCGATCCTCATTGAATGTGCCTTCCGCGCAATTGGGGTCGCAGTCGTTTTCGATGGCCACGCCCTCTGCCTCCGCGGAATCGGCTCCCCAGCGCTGCCAGTCCAACTCATTGACCAGATAGTTATTGTCAGCACAGGCCAGCGAAATGCGGTCCGGGCCTTCCAATCCGGTGACGGAGACGCAGTCCAAGATCGCGGTGGCATCGATGGTGGTTTCCACGTCTGGGCCTACGAGGCCGACCACGCGCACCAGCTGACCGGTGGCGGGCAAGACGGAGAAGGAGACCTGGTCGGAATCGCGAATTACAGTGACCAGCTGGTCCTCGCCTTCGCCCTCAACAGTGCCGACCTCATTGCCTTCCGATTCCGCCAGCATGTCATAGGCGATCTTCTGCTGCTCGCTACTCAGGCCCGGCTGGAGCAGCAGCTCCAGCGCGCCTAGCGCGCGATTCGGGGCGGAATCCGCCAGCTTCTCCAACCCGGCGCGATCGGTCGCAACGACGAGGTCTTCTGGGTTGATGGAGGGCTGCGGATCGAAGCCTGGCACCTCGCCCTGTGAGGAAACCTCCACGGCACCGCCAGCATCCACCGCATATTCGGTGATAGCGGTGGCATCGCCAAGCGTGTCGACGCGCTTCATGTATTCCTTCGCGGTCACGCCTTTATCCACGGCATCGGGCTGGGTGGCCGCAGCTTCGCCGGCCTGGGTCAGGATCTCCGCGGCCGAGGCCACGGGCTCCGAGTTATTGAGCAGCGGGAAGGCACCGCCGATGAGCGCGAGCACCGCGACGGACGCCGCCGCAATGGTCCACGTGGGGCGGCCCTTCGTGATCTTTGCGAGGGTGTCTTCGGAGCGGGTGAGGGAGGCGTCGTCAAGCGCGGTGTCGGGAACGGGGTTGGCGGCGCGGAGTTTGTCGAGAGAGTTAGACATCGGTTTCTCCTGTGAGTTCGGAAAGGTGGGTACGTGCGCGGTGCAGGCGAACGCGCACGTTGTTGCGGGAAATGCCGAGGACCTCGGCGATATCGGGATGGTCGAGCCCCTCCCAGGCGTGGAGAGTGAGAATTTCGCGCTCGGCGTGCGAGAGCTGCATCAGCGCGCGCGTGATATCGAGGTTGGCATCGACAGCGTCATAGCCGGCATAAGACTCCAGCTCGTGATCATCGAGGTTCTCCGTCTCCCGGCGGGTGCGGTAGAACTCGCGCATCACGTTGCGGGCGATGCCATACAGCCACGGCAGCGGCGTGCCACGCAACGAGTCGAAGCCGGCCCACGCCCGCTCGAAAACGTCGGCCGCCAGCTCTTCGGCATGGCTCGGTGGGACGCGGCGGCGCAGGTAGGCCAGCACCGCCGGATAATGCTCGCGGAACAGGCGGGAGAACTCCCGCTTGCGCGAACCAGGCAAGGTAAGGACAGACACTAATTAACTCCAGATTCCTATTGGGCTCACTGAGTATGTTGCACCAGACGCCCAAGCGTTACAGCGGACTGATCAAATGGTTTACTAAAGGGGATGGAACCTCTCGAGCTCTCCGCCCTGACGGGCACGCAGTCGCGCACCTACGGCACGCGCAAGATCACTAAACACATGATCTCAGCACCTGTGCACGTGGCCATTGCACTGTGGGACGAGCGCTGGGATTCTGCGGAGGACGGGACTATCGACGGCTGGGTCATTGCCGTCAACACCACGAAGACGCGCTTTGTGCGCAAGGGCCAGATCATGAAGGGCGACATCGTTGAGGTGGCCGTCCGCGAATTGGAGAAGGCCACGAAGAATATTCGGGGGCGCAAGTGGATCGTCACCGGCCGCCGGCAGGCAGCGCTGCGGGCTGCGTTGGAGGAGCGCGGTTACACCGTGACGGGGAGTTTTGCGGAGGAGAATAGGGCGTCGAAAAGCGCCAGCTCCGTGCGGCGCAAGCAGGCCGGCATCACCGCGCGCCGCGCGAAGAAGGAGGGCGAGGCGCCGCGCAAGAAGCAGGTCGTAAAGGTAGAAACGCCGAAAGCGCACTGGTGGCCGAACTTCTCGACGGCCTCCTCCTGGCCGGAGGGCGCCACCGTGCGCATCGCCACGGATGCCTCCTCGGACACGGTATTCAAGGGCTCCATGTGCTTCGTGGCCAGCAATGGCGACTACCGGTTGCGCACGCGCAAGACGACGGCGAGCACCGATGAGCTTGAGCTCGAATCCTTGACGCTCGCACTGAAGTACCTGCTCAAGGTTGGCGCAACCAAGGCGATCATCGAGTCGGACTCCGTCGCCGCCTTGGAGGCGGTGGAGCAGATTCGGACGAAGGGCTCAAAGGCGGTGCGCTCCCGCGGCATGTGGCGGGGGCTATCCTCGGGCTCGCGCTCGCGCTTCCAGCAGGCATGGCACGACGTGGAGGGGATCTGCGAGGTAACCATCCGTCGGGTGATGGGGCATGCGGGTGACCCGCTGAACCGGGCGGCGGACCAGATTGCGTACATGGGCCTGCGCGCAATTGCGCATCCGATGAAGCAATCGCGGGCGACGCTGAAAGAGGGCATCGCGAAGACGCTGGCTAAGCTCTAATTCGGGGTTCGGCGCACTGGTGGCCTAGGGTAAATCGCATGAGCAATCCCTTTGACTCCAATCCTTTCGAGGAGCCGGCCAAGCCTTTCAGCGGCCGTGGAGCGAACCCCTTCGCGGAGCCCGCGCGTGAGGCGTATGCGGCGCCTTCTGCGACTCCGCCTGTGACGCCTTTCGCGGATCCTTTTGCTGAGCCTTTTGCCGAGTCTGAGCACGCATACGCCCCGGCCCCGCTGCAGGACTATTCCCTCGAGCAGCACTCAACGGGCGGCAAGGTTCACCGCTTTTCCGTCTTCAAGGGCCTGCTCAGCCTGTTCTCATTCTTGGTCGGCTTCACCGCGATTACCGATGGCGACGTAGCCTTCGGCCTCGGCTTCGCTTTGCCCGGCGCGTGGTACTTCATCAAGACGCTGCAGCAGAAAGCCAACCCGACCACGCCGCAGAAGCGCCACTGGTTTGTCATTTGGCTCATCGCCATCGTGCTCATGTTCTTCGGTGCCTAGGCCACAAGCCGCCGCCACACGATGCGCAGCAGCGAATGCGGGGTCGCCACTACCTCGCGCAGGTAGTTCCACGGGCGGTCTTTCCGCGGGGTGCCAACGCCGTGCATGCGGACCCGAATCCCTAGGTGCCAGGCCCACATGCGGGTGCGCAGCACGTGGAAGTCATTGGTCACAACGCGAAAATAGCTATAGTCCGGGCACAGCGCATGTGCGCGCTCAAGGTTCTCGTTGGTGCTCGTAGCGAGTGGTTCGAGGCGAATCCGCTCCGGATTAACGCCCCGCTCGATGAGGTAGCGCGCCATCGGCTCCGCTTCCCCGTAACCGGATACGATGATCGGCTCCTCCGGCAGCATGCGAGCCATCACCACCGCGCGGTCCAAGCGGCTGCGCAGCAGCGAGCCAGGCTCGCCGCCCTCCACGCGCGCGCCCAACACCAGAAGCGGAAACTGCATGCCCGCTAGCTTAGCGTGCATACTGGTCAGCATGAGTATGTGCGTAGTCGGCTCTTAAGATCAATCTCCCCGGTCGACTTCCCGCTTTATTCGCCGAGGAGCTGGGAACGCAGGTTCTCGTCCTTCTTCTCTACCTCGGCGGCCATGTTCTCCTGGTAGGCCGCCATCTTCTCCACGAGGGCTGGGTCGCCCGCGGAGAGGATGCGCACGGCGAGCAAGCCGGCGTTCTTGGCACCACCGATGGATACGGTGGCCACCGGAACGCCACCCGGCATCTGCACGATGGAAAGCAGCGAATCGAGACCATCGAGATCCTTCAGCGCGCGCGGGATGCCGATGACCGGCAGCGGCGTGGCCGCGGCAACCATGCCCGGCAGGTGGGCCGCACCACCGGCACAAGCGATGATGGCTTTAAGCCCGCGCTCGTGGGCAGACTTGGCATAAGCCAGCATCTTTTCTGGGGTGCGGTGCGCGCTGACGACGCCCACCTCGAAGGGCACGCCGAACTCGGCGAGCACCTCGGCGGCGGGCTTGACGGTGGGCCAGTCGGAATCGGATCCCATGATCAGGCCGACGAGAGGTTCCATGAAAAATCTCCTTCTTTACTAAGGCTTAAGCTCGCTGCGGGCTTAAGCCCACTGCGCGTGGACGAGGAAGTGGGCAGCATCGTGAGCGATGCGGCGGGTTTCCTCCACATCCTCACCGACGACGTTGACGTGGCCGATCTTGCGGCCCGGCTGGTGGTCCTTGCCATAGAGGTGGACCTTCGCCTCTGGGTAGCGCTCCATGACTTCACGGACGCGCTGCGGCATGGGCATCTGCGGATCTTCTTCGGCACCCAGCACATTGGTCATGACGGTGACCGGCGCTAGGGCTGCGGTGGAGCCGAGCGGCAGGTCCAGCACGGCGCGCAAGTGCTGCTCGAACTGGGAGGTCACGCAACCATCCTGGGTCCAGTGGCCGGTGTTGTGTGGGCGCATCGCCAGCTCGTTGACGGCGATGTCTTCTGCCACGCATACTCCCGGCGCACCGGAGGCGGACGCAATGATGGAGCCGGCGTCTTGCTTCGTCGCAAAGGCGAAGAGCTCCACTGCAAGCACGCCAGTCACGCCGAGCTCGGTAGCTACCTTGATGCCTACCTGCATGGCGCGCTCTGCCAACTCCGGGGACAGGTTCGGGGCGGGTGCGAACGCTTCTGCACAGATACCATCTCGTTGCACGGACTCGGTGACCGGCCAAGCCTTCACTTCGCCGGAGGGGCGGCGGGCGACGAGCACGGACAGCTCGCGGGTGAGGGCTACTTTTTCCTCAGCCATCAGCGGGGTGCCTGCTGCGAGAAGTTCTTCTACCAGCGGCTCCAGCTCCTCCGCGGAGGGGAACCACACGCCGTGGCCGTCGTAGCCGCCGCGGCGGGCTTTGAGGCACACGTGATCGTCGACAAGCGCGGCGAAATCCCGCGCATCCTCCACCGATTCGATGGCGGCAAAGCGCGGCACTGGGGCGCCCAGCTCGGCCAGCTTCTGGCGCATGAGCAGCTTGTCCTGCGCGTAGAGGAGGGCGGAAGGCTGGGGCTGAACGTTGAGACCGTCGGCGATGAGCGCCTGGACGTGCTCCGTGGGGACGTGCTCGTGCTCAAAAGTAATTGCGTCCGCGCCTTCCGAAGCGGCGGTGAGCACGTCGAGATCGTGGTAGTCGCCCAAAACGACGTCCGGGATCACCTGGGCGGCGGACTTGTCTGGCGCGGAGGCCAGCACGCGCAGGTGGATGTCGAGCTCAGCCGCGGCCGGCTGCATCATGCGCGCAAGCTGGCCATCTCCAAAAACAGTAACGGTTGGTTTGTGTTGTTCACTCACTCCTTCAATACTAGCCTTGGGGCCATGATTGTCCGGCATACCATCTTCCAAAACTCGCTCATGACCGCCCTGTTGGACGGTATTTACGACGGCGAAATGACCATTGGTGAGCTTTTGGGTAAGGGCAATTTCGGCATCGGCACCTTCGATGCGCTGGACGGGGAGATGATCATCCTCGACGGCATCTGCTACCAGCTGCGCGGTGATGGCACCGCAACCGTCGCCGACCTTGACCAGGGCACCCCTTTCGCCGTTGCGACGAATTTCGTACCCCGCATTAAGGTGGCCGCGCCCAAGGGGCTCAAGCGCGAGGAGCTGTCGGCCTTCATCGATGAGGTGGAGCCTTCCGCCAACTACATGTACGCGGTGCGTATCACTGGGCGCTTCAGCAACGTGGTTACCCGCACGGTGGACAAACAGAGCAAGCCTTATCCGCCGATGGCTCAGGCAGTAGGCGGCGATAAGGAGCTGCGCTTTGACGACGTTGAAGGCGTCATCGGCGGTTTCCGCACACCGGTGTTTGAGAAGGGTATTTCAGTCCCCGGATGCCACGTACACTTTATCGACGCCGAGCGCACCTCCGGCGGACATGTACTGGACTACACGGTAGATGAGGCCACCATTGAGCTCTGCCCTGGCACGGACCTCGACCTGCGCCTGCCACTGACCCACGAATTCCGCTCCGCCAACCTGGCACCTGATGACTTAGACCAGCAGCTGCACACGACAGAGATAAAGGACTAGCCCCAGACTGGTTGCTCGTTGAGGATGTCTTCGACTCGTTTGGCTTTGGGGATGGATGGGAAATACATCGGCTTCTCATAGCCGTGGAGTGCCAGCGAAATCCCGCCGCGGCGGCGACGCGCGCCGCGGATATCGGTGAGCGGGATGGAATCAACGCGCTTGCCCTCGCGGGCGATGACACGCAGGTTGGTCACGATGAAGCGCTTGCGGCGGGCTTTCACCAAGGGAAAGATGAAGCGCCAGGCAGCAAGCAGGGCCCATATAGCTACTAAACCATTGCGAATCGACAGGTCAATACCGTTATAGTCACACCAGCCGATGGCAATCCAGCACACACCCGTGACGACGACGAGCTCTAAAAAGGGAAAGAGCAGTGTCCGAAACGGGGCGGTCATGTCCGCGCGCACAACCTCGCCGCGGCCCATCTGCATGAGGTTCATGGGGCACATGGTACCTACCTTCTCACTCGTTCCACGGTCCTCCCCCGCTACCCGAGCGTGAGGGGTGACCACCTCCTAGCCTCGGCAGTCCGGCGGTCCGGCGCGGCATCGCACATGGCATTTCCTAAAAGGCATCAGTCGAAAGGCGTCTTTGCCCCTGAAAACACCATCTGTCGGCCTACAAAAGGCGTCTTTGGGAGTAAAGACGCCTTTTGACTAATGCCTTCTGACAGACGCCTTGCGAAAAGCGCCATACGGGAATCTCGATATCGGGCCTGCCACCACGTCAGACGCGGAAATTTCTAGACCTCACGACTAGTGCACGACACAAAACCCTTGACAGCGGGAAAGGCCGGCAGTAGGTTGAGAAACACCTGTGCAATCGATTGCACTAGATGCCACAGGAGGGAGGATTTCATGCCTGGAGCCACATTAAAAGATATTGCCGCTGCGGCCGGGGTTTCAGTTTCCACCGCCTCGCGTTCCCTTGCCGGAAATCCTGCTATCTCCGAGAAAACACGGGCGAAGGTAATGAGCATTGCGCAACAGCTCAATTATTTGCCCAACGCTCAGGCACGAGCCTTGAGAAACTCTCGGTCCGACGCCATAGGGCTCATCATCCCTAACTTGGACAATGCCTATTTTGCTGCCATGGCCGCTGCAGTGGAAGAAGAAGCGAACAAGCGCAAACTCTCGACCATAATTACCAGTTGCGGAGAAGACCCAGAGCGCCTCATCAAAGCTCTCGACACCCTCTCCCAACGCCAGGTAGACGGAATCATCAGTGTCCCGCTCGAAGGTGCAGAAGATGCACTGCAGCGCGCGGCGGAATCTCGCCCACTGATACTCATCGATCGTTCTCTTAAAAACCTCCCAGCCGTGGTCTCAAACCCAACTACTGGGATACATGCTGCCGTGGCCCAGCTCAAGAGCAAGGGACACACGTCAATTGGGTATCTCTCTGGCCCCCAAGAAACGTCCACCGGACGCGAGCGCCTCAACGCATTCAAGGATGCGACAACCGGAATGGATATCCACATCCATCACGGCAGCTTCCGCCACCGATCTGGATACAAGGGCGCCATCGCGCTTCTTCACGAAGGCGTCACAGCCATAGTCGCAGGCGATTCCATGATGACCGCAGGCGCGCTAGAAGCTTGCCATAACGCTGGCAAAAGAATTGGTGAAGAAATCGCACTAGTTGGCTTCGATGATTTCATCTTTTTACGTTTCCAACCAGCGCCAATCTCTGTCATAGACCAGAACGTCACGCGCATGGGAGAAGAAGCTACCGCTCGCTTGGTTGACGCAATTGATAACAAGCGGCAGCCCGAATCGACGGTCATCGATACCCGCTATATCCCACGAATGTCCACCGCCTACCGATTCCCTGGAGAACTCACATGAGTGAAACCGTCCTAAAACTTGAAGGCGTAACCAAGTCCTTCGGCCCCGTTGATGTCATTAAAGGGGTCGACCTCAACGTTCGGCGAGGCCAAGTTCAAGCCCTTTTGGGCGAAAACGGCGCCGGTAAGTCCACGCTCATCAAAATGATTGCGGGCGTACACGAACCGGACTCTGGCCGCATACTAGTAGATGGCAAAGAAGTTAGAATCCCCGATACTAAGGCCTCCGAGGCCCTCGGTATCGCCACTATTCACCAAGAACTCAACTTGGTGCCGACGATGTCAGTGGCTGAAAACATTGTGCTCGGTCGCACTCCGCAACGCTACGGACTTGTCAACCGCAAGCATCTCAAGGCTCAAGCGCAAGCAGCCCTACACCTCATCGGACTTGATGTTGACTTGGATACTCCGGTGGGTGAGTTGGGCGTCGCCAAGCAGCAGCTGGTTGAGATCGCCAAAGCCCTTTCCATGAATGCGCGCATCCTTATCTTGGATGAACCCACAGCCGCGTTGACCGGCAAAGAAGTCGATGCGCTCTTTACAGTTCTCGAAGGGCTCAAAGCAAAAGGCGTGGCGATGGTGTTTATCAGCCACCACCTGGATGAACTGGCACGGATCGCGGAGACCATTTGCGTACTGCGCGATGGTGCCTTCATCGCCGAGGTCCCTTCCGATACAGATGAGGATGAACTGGTCCGGCTGATGGTCGGTCGCAGTATCGAAAACCAGTACCCGCGCGACACTCCGCCCGAGCGCGGCGAGGTCTTGCTTGAAGTTGCAGGCCTGACTACACAAGGTTCGTTTCAGGACATCTCCTTCGAGGTCCACTCCGGCGAAGTTGTCGGTCTCGCCGGACTTGTCGGCGCTGGCCGCACGGAGATCATTCGTGCCATCGCTGGCGCAGACACCTACGATTCAGGATCCATTCGTGTGAATGGCCAAGAACTTCGAGGCGGCGACATCGGCGCCGCAATTCGCGCCGGAGTGGGACATATCCCCGAGGACCGGAAAGCACAGGCGCTAGTCCTGGATGCTTCGGTAGCAGATAATCTCGGTTTCGCGACGCTCTACCCCACCGCTAGAGCTGGGATTGCGGACCGTTCTGGCCAACATCGGCGTGCGGGCGAAGTGGCAGAAAAACTTCGTATACGTATGTCCGGGCTTGACCAGGCTATCCGCAATCTCTCCGGCGGAAACCAGCAAAAGGCAGTCTTCGGCCGGTGGGTCCTCGCCAACTCAAAAGTTCTCTTACTCGATGAGCCAACCCGCGGCGTCGACGTAGGCGCCAAGGTCGAAATCTACAACATCATTAACGAGGTTACGGCTGCCGGCGGCGCGGTCCTCATGGCTTCCTCTGATCTACCAGAGGTACTTGGAATGTCTGACCGGATCCTCGTCATGTCGGGGGGCCAACTTGCCGGGCAACTGCCAAAAGACTCCACTCAAGACGAGGTCATGACCCTCGCCGTAGCCAACGTAACTTCAGCAACTTCCGCTGCCGCTACTAACTCCGCTAGCCACGACCCCAAGGATTAATTATGACCAAGAATCGTGTAACCAACTGGGCTCTGAACAATGGCGCTCTCGTCGGCCTCATCGCGCTGTGCATAGCGCTTTTCATCGCCACCCCGTATTTTTTAACCGTAACGAATCTACTTAACGTAGGCATCCAGGCAGCTACCGTGGCCATCCTGGCTTTCGGCATGACCTTCGTCATTGTTACCGCGGGAATCGACCTTTCTGTCGGTTCTGTAGCCGCTCTTGGCGCTATGGTGTCGGCCTATATGTTCTCCACTGCTGGGCTTCCGGGCTGGCTGACTCTCCTCATTGGTCTCGGTGTGGGTGCCTTGGCGGGCGCTATCTGTGGAATGGCCACTGCGTGGGGAAAGATTCCCTCCTTCATTGCAACACTGGCAATGATGTCTATTGCGCGTGGCCTAACCCTCGTCATCTCGCAAGGCTCTCCCATTGAGACCGCGCCTTCGGTCAACTTCTTTGGCAGCGACGTAGCCGGCCTCCCAGTGCCCATCATCATGATGGTGATTGCTGGGCTCCTCTGTTGGTTCATCCTCGAGCGCACTGTGCTCGGCCGTTCCATGTACGCGATCGGAGGAAATCTCGAAGCAGCTCGCCTCTCCGGTCTCCCAGTCAAGCGCATCCAGATCGCAGTTTTCGCGCTTTCTGGGTTCTTCGCAGCGTGGGCAGGCATGGTTATGGCGGGCCGACTCGAATCTGCACAACCGCAAGCAGGCACCGGTTATGAGCTGGATGCCATCGCCGCAGTCGTCATCGGTGGTGCCTCGCTGTCTGGTGGACAAGGCAAAGCAACGGGAACTCTGGTTGGCGCTATTTTGCTGGCTGTCATCCGAAACGGCCTCAACCTCCTCAATGTTTCCTCCTTCTGGCAGCAGATTGTCATCGGTTTAGTCATCGCGTTGGCCGTGGGCTTCGACGTCTTCCGCAATAAGACGGCTAACTAAAAGGAGTGCCTCATGAAAAAGATCATTTCTGCAGTTCTCGTTGCCGTTCTTGCTTTGGGTTTGGTCTCATGCAACCGCTCTGAGGAAGACCGTCAGCGCATAACTCTTGCGCTATCAACCCAGACAAACCCCTTCTTCGTTGAGCTACGCCATGGCGCACAGGACAAGGCCAAAGAACTCGGAGTCCCCCTCGATATCCAAGACGCCTCGGATGATCCTGCTCAGCAAGTCAATCAACTCGGCAACGCTACGTCGATGGGCGCGAAAGTGGTGGTTGTTAACCCCACAGACTCCGATGCTGTAGCTCCAGCAGTACGCGGAATCAAGAACAATGGTGTCCCTGTGGTCGGTGTAGACCGCGACGTTAACGGCGTAGATTTAGATTCCATGGTTGCCTCCGACAATGTCGCCGGCGGTGCCCAAGCAGCAGATCAGCTGGCCAAATCCATCGGGGAAGAAGGTGACATCCTCATCCTGCAGGGCACCGCAGGTACGTCGGCCTCGCGCGAACGTGGCAAGGGCTTCGAGTCACAGATTGCCAAGTACCCGGGCATCAAGGTCGTTGCTAAACAGTCGGCAAGTTTTGATCGTACAGAGGGGCTCAATGTAGCCACCAACCTTTTGCAAGCCAACCCGAACATCAAGGCCATCTTTGCGGAGAACGATGAAATGGCCCTTGGCGCCGTCGAAGCCCTGGGATCGCGCGCTGGTTCCGAGGTCAAGATCGTGGCCTTTGACGGTACTTTCGACGGACTTAAGGCTGTCAAGGACGGCAAGCTGGAAGCTACTATCGCTCAGCAACCAGCCGAGCTCGGTGCCCGCGCCATCGAGCAAGCCGCACAACTCCTGCATGGTGAAAAGGCACAGAAATCTGTCCCCGTAGAAGTCATCACCGTTACCCGCGACAACGTAGAGGATTTCCAATGAGCAAGTTAACTGTCGTCGGTTCTATCAATGCCGATCTCATCGTCCACGCCGAGCGCCACCCTCAGCCCGGAGAGACCCTGCTGGGTTCTGGCGGTGAAATCCTAGCCGGGGGCAAGGGCGCAAACCAGGCAGTGGCCGCGGCCCAACTTGGTGCGCATGTCGCTTTCGTTGGCGCCGTAGGGTCTGATCCCTATGCGGAACCCGCTATGCATTACATGCGGACCTCGGGTATCGATCTCAGTGCAGTAGAGCAGGTAGACACCAATACTGGCCTCGCTGTCATCACTGTTTCCGCCGACGGCGAGAACACCATCGTCATTTCCCCCGGCGCTAATGCTCAAGTCGACTCAGATTTTGTCGCCGCTCGCGCCTCCACCATCGCCGATGCCGACATTGTTCTCCTACAAGGTGAAATCCCTGCTTCCGGTTTTCAAGCCGCAGTAGAACACAGCAATGGACGCGTCGTGGTTAACCTCGCCCCTGTTGTCCAAGTCGACTGTGAAAGCCTGCTGCAAGCCAATCCGCTTCTTGCCAATGAGCACGAGGCTGGTCTCATTTTGGAGCAGCTCGGTCTTCCCTCCGATGGCACCCCTCACGAGCTTGCTCACCGACTTATTGAGGCTGGCTTCCGCTCCGTAGTCTTAACCCTTGGCGCGCATGGAGCGTATGTAGCCACCCCGGAAGGCGGCACGGATATACCTACCCCACGCGTGACCACCATAGATACCACCGGTGCTGGCGACGCCTTCGCCGGCGCGTTGTGCTCCCGACTCTTGCAGGGCGACTCACTCATCGACGCGGCCTCATTCGCTGCCCGCGTCGGAGCTTTCGCTACAACCGGCAATGGAGCACAACCTTCTTACCCAACTACTTCTTCACGCTTACCGGAGGTGGACAATGCGTAAATCTGGAATCCTCAACCCTGCACTCGCCAGCGCCGTTGCGCGCCTTGGGCACACCGATACTTTTGTTATCGCGGATTGCGGGCTTCCCATACCGCAGGATGTGACAGTTATTGATTTGACGTTAACCTTTGGCATCCCTTCCTTCGGCGATACGCTTTCCGCGTTACTCGCCGAAGTAGTAGTAGAGGCAGCCACGATTGCGGATTCCACTCCGCCAGAGGTTCGGACGCTGCTTCCCAGCATCCCACTTACGGAAGTCGCGCACGAGGAGCTCAAACGTCAAGTCGCCGACGCCTCTTTCGTGGTGCGCACTGGGTCAACAACGCCGTTTTCCAATGTGATCTTTCGCTCCGGCGTGCCCTTTTAAAACACCTTTCGATCCTTCCAAAAAGCACGCACTCCCAACTCGCTACTGACCAGCTGGGCGCAGGTGGATGACATCACCCGCGGAGTAGTACTCACCGCCGACGTTGATACGGCCGTCGTCCGCCACGCCCTCAACAGTGCCGGTCACATCGCCCGTCGGGGCTTCGAGGCGGACTTCCTGACCAATCGAAGAACAAACCTTGCGGTAATCAGCCATGAGCTGCGGATCCTGCTTCTCCCATTGGGTGATGCGGTGGCGCAGGTTCTTCAGCACGGTGATGGCCAGCTCGGTGCGGTCGGTATCAAGCCCCTCGAGCGCGAGAGAGGTTGCGGCCTCGATGGGCAGTTCCTCCCTCGTCAACGTCACGTTGATGCCCATGCCCACGACCACGCGGGCTGAGGGCGGATTAGCGGCCTCTGTCTTCGGGGCGATTTCGGCCTTATTCACTTCAGCTTTGTTGATTTCAGCTTTGTTGATTTCAGCCTTATTGATCTCTGCCTTGTTGACTTCTGCCTTGGAGACCTCCGTCTTCGGAGCAGACTTGAAGGCCTCACCCACCGGACCGGCCTCCGCGAGGATGCCGCAGAGCTTCTTGCCGTCGATCTGCACGTCATTCGGCCACTTGAGTACCGCTCCCTCGACGGTATCCGTCACGGCCAAACCTGCGGCTAGAGGCAGGGTGCCCAAGTGATCGAGCGAATCCGGAAGGATGAGCACGGAGAAAATGAGCTGGGATCCAGCCGGGCTCACCCACTGACGGCCCAATCGGCCTTTGCCGGACACCTGCTCGTTGGCGAGCAGCACGGTGCCATCGGCAACCTTCTCCGCCTCCATGAGATCGGTATTGGTCGAGCCGGTGGACTCGGTGTAGTCGATGACGGAATAATCACCGTCGAGAGCTTCGCGGATGCGGTCAAGATTTAGAGCTGTCATACTGCCAACCCTACCCGCCGTTAGTACTCGACCACGCGCACTGTGTCCGCAGCGGGTGCTAGTGTATGTGCATGGCAAAGGTCACTTTTGAGAACGTCGGCATCACCTATCCCCGTGCCGAGAAGCCCACGGTCAAAGACCTCAATCTCGAGATTGCGGACGGCGAGTTTCTAGTCCTCGTCGGCCCGTCCGGCTGCGGTAAGTCCACCACCCTGCGCGCCCTCGCGGGGCTGGAGCCGGTCTCCAGCGGCCGCATCCTTATTGACGGCAAAGACGTCACGGGCCTTGAGCCAGGCGATCGCGATATCGCCATGGTCTTCCAGAACTACGCGCTCTACCCGCACCTCACCGTTGCCCAGAACATGGGCTTCGCCCTCAAGCTGGCCAAGATGCCCAAGGCTGAAATCAAGGCCAAGGTAGAGGAAGCCGCGAAGACTCTAGGGTTAACGGAGTACCTGGAGCGTAAGCCGAAGGATCTGTCCGGTGGTCAGCGCCAGCGCGTCGCCATGGGCCGCGCCATCGTGCGCGAGCCAAAGGCATTCCTCATGGATGAGCCGCTGTCTAACCTGGATGCCAAGCTGCGCGTGCAAACCCGTGCGGAGCTGGCCAGCCTCCAACAGCGCCTCGGTACCACCACCGTCTACGTCACCCACGACCAGGTGGAGGCCATGACCATGGGAGACCGCGTCGCCGTACTCAAAGACGGCGAACTGCAACAGGTCGCCCCACCGCGCGAGCTATACGACGCCCCCGCTAACGAATTCGTCGCCGGCTTCATTGGCTCCCCCGCGATGAATATCTTCGACTACAACGGCGGCCGCGTTGGCGTTCGCCCAGAAAAAATGTTCATCAACAAGGGTCCGGTGGGCTTCCAGGGCACGGTGGAGTTCGTGGAGGAGCTGGGCTCCGAATCCTTTGTCTACGTCATGGTGGGCGAGCAGCGCTTCGTTGCCCGCGCGAGCGATAACGTTCCACAGCGCGGGGACAACGTCGTCCTCACCTTCAACCCCCGGGAGGCGCACCGCTTTGATCCGGAAACCGGACAGCGCATCGAGGTTTAAGAAGAATCAGGGGTAGTTTTACCCCCATTTTGAGTGAATTAAACGTCAAAACCACGTGCACTGTGGGGGTGATCCCCTATTTTGAAGTCACCAGAAGTTTTCCGAAAGGTGAATACTCCATGAAGAAGCCGTTCCTCCCTAGCTCGCTGCGCTCTGTCCGCCGCGGCGTAGTCGTTACCACCGCTGCCCTTGCTCTGACCTTGGCGGGTTGCTCGTCGAGCGACGAGGGATCGTCGTCAAGCGCTGGCTCCGATGCCTCCTCGACCGATGGTGACGGCCGCGGCCCCATCACCTTTGCCATGGGCAAGAACGATACCGACAAGATCACGCCCATCATCGAGGCATGGAACGCCGAGCACCCAGATGAGAAGGTCGAGCTCAAGGAGCTCGCCGGCGAGGCCGACGCTCAGCGCGAGACCCTCGTGCAGTCCCTGCAGGCGGGCAACTCTGACTACGATGTCATGGCGCTGGACGTGGTCTGGACCGCGGACTTCGCCGCTAACCAGTGGCTGGCACCGTTGACCGGTGACCTCGAGGTGGATACCTCCGGACTGCTGGAGCCCACCGTGGAATCCGCCACCTACAACGACACCCTCTACGCGCTGCCGCAGAACACCAACGGCCAGCTGCTCTTCCGCAACACCGAGTTGGCGGATAAGGCTCCGGAGAAGTTCGACGACATCGCTTCTGCCTGCGAGGCCATCAAGGATGATGCTTCCTGCCTGACCACTCAGCTCAAGCAGTACGAGGGCCTCACCGTCAACACCGCCGGCTTCATCGAGGGCTGGGGCGGCTCCATCCTGGACGACCAGGGCAACGTCGCCGTTGACTCGGACGAGGCGAAGGAGGGCCTGCAGGCGCTTGTCGACGCCTACGAGGACGGCACCATCTCCAAGGACTCCACCGCCACAACGGAGGAAGAGACCAACCTCGCTTTCACTGAGGGCAAGACCGCTTTTGCCATCAACTGGCCGTACATGTACACCAACGCCGAAGAGGCTGGCGTGAAGTTTGAGGTCCAGCCGCTGGTGGGCAAGGACGGCGTCGGTGTCTCCACCCTCGGCGGCTACAACAACGGCATCAACATCAACTCCGAGCACAAGGCTACGGCCCTGGACTTCATGAAGTTCATCATCAACGAGGAGAACCAGAAGTCCTTCGCCGAGGCTTCCTTCCCGCCGGTGCTGGCTTCCATCTACGACGATGACTCCTTGGTCGAGGAGTTCCCGTACCTGCCGGCTCTGAAGGAATCCCTGGAGAACGCCGCACCGCGTCCGGTCTCCCCGTTCTACACCGCCATCTCCAAGGCGGTGCAGGATAACGCCTACGCGGCGCTCACCGCAGGCAAGTCCGTCGATGACGCCACGAAGGATATGAAGGCAGCCATCGAAGCCGCTTCGCAGGGTTAATTTCCCAGCGTGCATGGGGGCGCGAGTAAGTCCACGTGACTTGCCCGCGCCTCCTTCTGCGATCCGGGCTCTTTTCGCCCAGAGGAAGTCCGGGCTACCCGCTATGATTTCCCCAACCCCCGTTAAACCCCTTCTCCCCCTATGAGTTAGAAAGGCAGGCACCGCATGGCTGGAGCACCGCCTACCGTGCAGCCCCGCAGACAGTACCTGCGTGTGGCCGCACTCATCGCACCGGCACTGATAGCGCTGGCTGTGGTCATCGGCTACCCCATTGTGCGCGCTGTGATGTTGTCCTTCCAGGGCAACAAACGGCTTAACCCCACCACGGGAGTGTTCGAGGAAGGCTCCTTCGCCGGTCTTGAAAACTACCTGTACTGGATTACCAATCGCTGCATGTCTGCCACTGGCCAGGCCACCGCGTGCCCTGATGGTGTCATCGCCACCGATTTCTGGCCGGCTGTGAAGATCACTCTCTTTTTCACCGTGGTCACGGTTGCCCTGGAGACCATCCTGGGCATGTTCATGGCGCTGGTGATGAACGGCGAGTACCGCGGTCGCGGCCTCGTGCGCGCGGCGGTGCTGGTCCCCTGGGCCATTCCCACCGCAGTCACCGCGAAGCTGTGGCAGTTCATGTTCGCGCCGGATGGCATCGTCAACGCGCTCGTCGGCACGCGCATCGCGTGGACCACAGACCCGTTTTATGCCCGCCTCGCGGTGATTATCGCCGATGTGTGGAAGACCGCCCCCTTCATGGCGTTGCTCATTTTGGCTGGTTTGCAGATGATTCCGCGCGATGTCTACGACGCCGCCCGCGTGGACGGCGCTTCGCGCATCCAAACCTTCTTCACCATCACCCTGCCGCTGGTACGCCCGGCACTCATGGTGGCGATCCTCTTCCGCACGCTGGATGCACTGCGCATGTACGACCTGCCGGTCATCATGATCTCGGCCTCCTCCAACTCCCCGACAGCGACCATTTCCCAGCTCGTCGTGGAGGACATGCGCCAGGGCCACTTCAACTCGGCCTCCGCGTTGTCCACGCTCATCTTCCTGCTTATCTTCACCGTCGCGTTCATCTTGGTGCGCTTCCTCGGCGCTGATGTCTCCGGTACTGCCCGCCAGAAGAAGGAGAAGAAGTCATGAAAAAGATCGGCCATTACCTAGGCATCCTCTTCATCATGTTCTGGGGGCTCGCACCCTTCTATTGGATGGTCGTCACCGCCCTGCGGCACAAGTCCCACACCTTCGACACCACCCCGTGGCCCACGCATGTGACCCTCGATAATTTCCGGGATGCATTAGCCACGGACAAGGGCAATGACTTCCTCAATGCCTTAGGGAACTCTTTGCTCATCTCCCTGGCCACGACCGCGGTGGCGGTCCTCATCGGCGTGTTTACCGCCTATGCCTTGGCGCGCTATGACTTCCCGGGTAAGGGCGTTGTCACCGGCATCATTCTGGCCGCCTCGATGTTCCCGGCCATCGCGCTGGTAACCCCGCTATTCCAGCTCTTCGGCAACCTCGAATGGATCGGTACCTACCGCGCGATGATCATCCCGAATATCTCCTTCGCGCTGCCCCTGACGGTCTACACGCTGCTGAGCTTCTTCCGCCAGCTGCCCTGGGAACTGGAGGAGGCCGCTCGCGTGGACGGTGCTTCCCGCGGTCAGGCCTTCCGCCTCGTACTTTTGCCCTTGGCTGCACCGGCACTGTTTACCACGGCCATCATCGCCTTCATCACGACGTGGAACGAGTTCATGCTGGCTAAGCAGCTCTCCACCACCGCTACCGAGCCGGTGACCGTGGCCATCGCGCGCTTCTCCGGCCCCTCAGCCTTCGAGTACCCCTACGCCGCCACCATGGCTGCGGGCGCGCTGGTGACTGTTCCGCTGATCATCATGGTGCTCATCTTCCAGCACCGCATCGTCGCCGGCCTCACCGCCGGAGGTGTTAAGGCCTAATGCGCCGCGCACTGCTGTGGGACACCGCGCTGGGATTCGTTGGCTTCTTCGCCTTCCTGGCGCTGGTGCAAGCAGTTCTGAATCTTTTTCACCCCTCCCCCGCCATCTGGCCGGGGCTCCTCGCGGGCGCACTATGCCTGGCGGAGTATCTGCTGTGGCGGGCAAAACGGAAGGATCTCCGATGAGCTGGCACGACAACGCCATTTTCTACCAGGCCCTCGTGGGCTCGTACAAGGACACCACCGGCGAAGGCGTGGGCACGCTGCGCGGGGTTATTGAGAAGCTTGACTACCTCAAGTGGCTCGGCGTTGACTGCCTGTGGCTTTCCCCGTTCTATGCTTCCCCGCTGCGCGATGACGGCTATGACATCGCCGATTACTACTCCATCCACCCTGACTACGGCACGATGGAGGACTTTGACGAGCTCGTCGCCGAGCTCCACGCGCGCGGCATGCGCCTCATGACGGATTTGGCTTTCAACCACACCTCCACCGATCATCCGTGGTTCCAGGCCTCCCGCACCGATCCGGAAGGGCCCTATGGGGACTATTACGTGTGGGGCGATGATCCGCTGCGCTACCCGGAGATCCGCATCATCTTCACCGATACGGAAACCTCGAATTGGGCGTGGGATCCAGAACGCAAGCAGTTTTACTTCCACCGCTTCTACTCCCACCAGCCGGACCTGAACTACGACAACCCGAAGGTCCACGAGGAAGTTTTCAAGATCCTCTCCTTCTGGTTGGACAAGGGGGTGGACGGCTTCCGCCTCGATGCCATCGCCTACCTGTACGAGCGTGATGGGGTAGGCGGCGAGTCCCTGCCGGAGACGGTCGAATTTGTGGAGAAGGTCCGCGCCTTCATCAACGAGAACTACCCCGAGGCCATCATGATCGCGGAGGCCAACCAGCCACCCGAAGAAACCATGGAGTTCTACGGCACGGGCAACCGCTTCCACATGGTCTTCAACTTCCCAGTGATGCCGCGGCTTTACCAGGCGCTGGCGCTGGGTGATGCCACACCGGTCTACGACATCATGGCGGAGCTTCCGGAACTGCCCGAAGGCTGCCAGTGGGGAACCTTCCTGCGCAACCACGACGAGCTGACCCTAGAGATGGTCAACGCGGACCAGCGCGCGATCATGTACGAGCACTACCTGCCCGATGATCAGATGCGCGCCCACGTGGGCATCGCGCGGCGCCTTGCCCCGCTGCTGGGCAATGATTACCGCAAGATTGAGCTTTTTTATTCACTACTCATGACCCTGCCGGGCGCCCCCTTCCTGTACTACGGCGATGAGATTGGCATGAACGATGCCCCCGAGCTGCCTGACCGCGATGCCGTGCGCACGCCCATGCAGTGGGAGCCGGGCGAGGGTGCAGGTTTCACTACGTCTGCTCACCCGCGCCGTCCCATCGTCGGCGGCGTAGGGGTTTCGGTAGAGGAGCAACTTGCCGACGATGACTCGCTCCTCCACCGCCTCCGCGGCCTGATCCAGCAGCGTAAAGCGCATCCGGAACTCGGCACCGCTCCTTTCGAAGCCGTGGAAACCGGCCAAACGGGAGTTCTGGGATTCCAGCGCGGTGAGTTGTTGTGCCTGCACAACTTCACGGATCAGACCGTCGACTTAGGCCCTGTGGAGCTGGGCCCCTATGGCTACGCTTGGCTGCCTGTAGAGGCCTAAGGACACTTCGTAACTCACCTCACATTTCCCGCTAGGTTAACTAAAAGTTAACTCGCCGTGAACGAAAGCTAGCTTTTGGAGGATTTTACCTATATAGTTGGTTCAACCCCATGATGCGGACAGCCGCATCATTACGACAAGAAATAGAGAGGTGAGCCAAATGAATACCCTGACCGGATTCCTTTCCGCCATCACTAACGAATTCAAGAGTGCCACCGGAATCAACCTTGACACGGTGCACCCGGCGCCGCTGGTGTCACACATCGCTGAAGATCTGCTCAAGCACGGTCTCATCCCAGCCACCCACACGGACATCGAAGAGTCCTACGCCACGCTTACGGGCACCTTCCCCAAGGAAGAGGATCTCGTAGATGCCGAACTCTTCCTCTACAGCCTCGGCTGGCTGGCAGACACCCCCGAATAAAACCACATAACCTAAGCCTCGCCCCTTTTACAGGGCGAGGCTTTTTCATTGAGTCACCCTTCGTCGCCCCTTACTACACACCCACTACACTGACCCACATGCACCCGACGCGCCGTACGCGAGGATTCCCTCACCTTTTACACCGCCATTCACCTGCACAAACGTAAACTGTGAGAGAAATCACCCGCATGCCGCTATACATTCCTATACAAAACTTCTCTACACTGTCGAAACATGACTATTTCCTCACATTTGTCGGAGCTTGACTCCCTGAGCGCCGACACCACCGCAGGCAAGATCGCTGAACTGAAGAGGCGTCGCGAAGCAGCGGCGCAGCCCATGGGCGAAAAGGCCCACGAAAAAGTCCGCGCCCAGGGCCGCCTCACCGCCCGGGATCGCTTGGACTACCTCCTCGATGAAGGTTCCTTCGTCGAGACTGACATGCTCGCCGTGCACCGCACCACGGACTTCGGCATGGGCAAGAAGCGCCCGGTCACTGACGGCATCGTCACCGGCTGGGGCACCATCGACGGCCGCGAGGTCTGCATCTTCTCCCAGGACGGAACCGTCTTCGGCGGAGCCCTCGGCGAGGTCTACGGCGAGAAGATGATCAAGATCATGGAGCTGTCCATCACCACCGGCCGTCCGCTCATCGGCCTGTACGAAGGCGCCGGCGCCCGAATCCAGGACGGTGCCGTCTCCCTGGACTGGATTGCCAAGACCTTCTACCAAAACGTCAAGGCCTCCGGCGTCGTCCCGCAGATCTCCGTCATCATGGGCGCCTGCGCCGGCGGCAACGCCTACTCCCCCGCACTGACCGACTTCGTCGTGATGGTGGATGAGAAGTCCAAGATGTTCGTCACCGGGCCCGACGTCATCAAGACCGTCACCGGCGAGGAGATCTCCCAAGAGGAACTCGGCGGCGCCGGAGTCCACATGCACAAGTCGGGCACCTCGCACTACACCGCTTCCAGCGACGAGGAGGCACTGGATTGGGTCCATGACCTGCTAACCTACCTGCCGTCCAATAACCGCCAGCTGACCCCGGCTGAGCCCTACGAGGAGCTGGGCGAAGAGACTGCCAATGACCTCCTGCTGGATGAAATCATCCCGGACTCCCCGAACCAGCCCTATGACGTCAAGGAAGTCATCGAAACCCTCACCGATGAGGGCGATTACCTGGAGATCCAGGCTGATCGCGCCGATAACGTGGTGACCGCCTTCGGCCGCATCGAGGGCCAGACCGTGGGCTTTGTGGCCAACCAACCGCAGGTTTTCGCCGGCTGCCTCGACATTGATTCCTCCGAAAAGGCCGCACGCTTCGTGCGCACCTGCGATGCCTTTAACATCCCGATCATCATGCTGGTCGACGTTCCCGGCTTCCTCCCCGGCGCCGATCAGGAACACGATGGCATCCTGCGCCGCGGCGCCAAGCTTCTCTACGCCTACGCTGAGGCCACGGTTCCGAAGATCACCGTCACCCTGCGCAAGGCCTACGGTGGTGCCTACTGCGTGATGGGTTCCAAGGGTCTCGGCGCGGACGTCAACCTGGCGTGGCCCACGGCCCAGATTGCTGTCATGGGCGCGGCCGGCGCCGTCGGCTTCATCTACCGCAAGGAGATCAAGGCAGCCCACGAAAAGGGCCTCGACGTGGCTGAGCTGACCAAGTCCTTCGAGCGCGAGTATGAAGACCACATGCTCAACCCATATAAGGCAGCAGAGCGCGGGCTTATCGACGCCGTCATTCTCCCCTCCGAAACCCGCAGTGCAATCGCCAAAAACTTGCGCTTCTTCGCCGACAAGAACGTCGCGCGCCCGGCGCGTAAGCACGGCAACATCCCGCTCTAACGCGCACTCGGATCGGCACAGATTAGTACAGAAGACGCACTGTATTACACTAGTGTCCCATGACTGACTTGAAGACGACCGCTGGCAAGATCGAGGACCTCAGCGCCAAGCTCACCGAGTCCCGTGCGCCGCAGGGAGAGGTCCCTGCGGCTCGCAGCGCCATCGAGGCGCTCTTCGACGCCGGATCCTTCGTAGAGACCGACGCGCTCGCTCGCCACCGCTCCACCGAATTCGGCCGCGAGCACGTCCGTCCCTACACTGACGGTGTCGTCACCGGTTTCGGCACCGTCGATGGCCGCAAGGTCTGCGCTTATGCACAGGACGCCTCGCTGTTCGACGGCACCATGGGCGAGGTCTACGGTGAAAAGGTCACCAAGCTCTACGACCTCGCCATTAAGACCGGTGTGCCCATCGTCGCGCTCGTCGCCAGCGACAAGCCCCGCGCCCAGGAAGGCATCGTCTCCTCCGCCATGCAGGCCCGCATCCTTGCCCGCGCCACCACCGCTTCTGGCCTCATCCCGCAGGTCACGGCGGTCTACGCGGACTCGAAGGAGGCCTCGCTCGTGGCTGCGTTGTCCGATGTCGTTATCGCTCCGGACGGTGACCTGCAGGCGGACGGGGAGCACGAGGTGAGCGTCGCCAAGCGCGTGCTCTCCTACCTGCCCTCGAATAACCGTGCCGCCGCTCCCCGCACCGAGGCCACCATCGTTGCGGGCTCTGTGGAGGAGAACATCACCGACGCCGACCATGTCCTCGATACCCTCGTGGGCGATGACGGCGCCGTCGATCTCGCCGACGTGGTCACCGCCACCTGTGAGGATGTCTTTGAGCTCGGCGCCCAGGTGCGCGGTGTCTTCACCGGTTTCGGTCGCGTCGAGGGACGCACGGTGGGCATCATCGCTAACCGCGGCACCCTCGATGCGGAAGCTGCCGCTAAGGCCGCGCGTTTCATCCGCCTGTGCGATGCCTTCAATACTGCCATCATCGAGTTCGTCGATACTCCGGCACTGGACGTGGAGAAGGCGGCGCTGGCCAAGCTGGTGCACGCCTACTCCGCGGCGAGCGTGGGCAAGATCAGCGTCATCGTCCGCCGCGCGCACGGTACCGGATACATCGCCTTCGGCTCCAAGGAGCTCGGCGCGGATCTGTCCTATGCGTGGCCGACGGCCGAGATCGCCGTGGCCGATGCCCCCGCACTGGCCTCCGAGCTAGAGCTGAGCGAGGAGGAGGCCGCCGCCTACCTGACCCCGTACCAGGCCGCTGAGCGCGGTCTCGTCGATTCCGTTATTACCCCGGCAGCCACGCGTGGCTCCCTCATTGAGGGCCTGCGCCTGCTGGATCGCAAGATTATTCCGACCCTGCCGAAGAAGCACGGCAATATCGTTTTGTAGAGGTGTCCAATGACCGCTTCCCTGTTTACCGTTCTGCGCGGCAACCCCACCGACGCTGAGGTGGCGGCCCTATCCACGGTGCTCAGCCAGCTCGACTCTGAGGCGCGCGCCAAGGCCGCCGATACCCGCTCTGAGCGCGACCTGTGGGGACAGCCGGGTGACGTATTCAACCCGTCCGCCTTCCTCAACGTCCGCTACTACTAAGCGCATGCGCCTGGTTCTGGCCTCCCAGTCCCCCTCCCGCCTGTCCATCCTGCGGGGTGCGGGCGTGGAACCCGTCATCGCCCCGGCTCACGTGGACGAGCGCGCCATCGAGGAGCGCCTGGCGGGTGCTGAGCCCGCCGAGATCGTCTGCGCCTTGGCTGCTGCGAAGGCGGAGGCCATTGCTGCCGACTATCCCGAGGACGTCGTGGTGGGCGGGGATTCCATGCTGCTTCTCGACGGCTCCCTCCAAGGCAAACCCCACACCCCCGAGGCCACCGTGGAGCGCTGGCACGCGCAGGCCGGCCGCGCTGCGGAGCTCATCACCGGTCACTGCGTGCTCTACGGCGAGGAGCGCTTCGTTGAAGCCTCGCGCACGACGGTGCACTTTGCCCAGGCCTCGGACGCCGATATCGAGGCCTACGCCCGCACCGGCGAGCCGCTGGAATGCGCCGGCGCCTTTACCTTGGAAGCCCTCGGCGGCTGGTTCATCGACCGCATTGAGGGCGATCCTTCCTCCGTCATCGGGCTTTCGCTGCCGGTGCTGCGCCGCGCGCTGTATTCCTTTGGGCTCAACGTTTCCGGCTTCTGGGTTTAATCAAACCTATTGACTGGATTTTTAATCACCGATATTATGTGATTCACATTTCACTGCATGCGAGAGAAGGCGGAATTAGATCCTGCAATCTACAGGTTTTAAATCGCTTCAGGAACTCGCACAGAGCTTAAGTAAGGAATTTGGAGTACACCATGTCCTCATTGCTGCATCAGTAATTTCTATTTGACACACCGCTGCTTTCGACGGGTCAATATTTCACCGCCGAGAGAATTGTCTACCTCGAAAATCCGACGCTGGGTTCATGCTGCGCGCATGAGTTTCCAGTCGCGGTTGTCAAAACATAGAGAGAACCGATGCAAGATCACAATACTACTGGTGGAAATTTTTGGACTATTGTACGCAAGAGTCATCCCGATTACTTACGGTGGTTCTTCGCCGACACAACAAGCGCTTTGGGTTCATCCCTCATTGCCATCCCTGTTTCACTTGCGAGCTTCCACCTCACTGGAAGTCTAAGCCAAGCAGGTCTCATCGGAGCAGCAAGCTCAGCTGGCTCCTTGATCATGACCATCCCAGCCGGAATGATCATTGATCGCTTCGATAAGAAGAATCTGCTTCTCCTTTACGGCCTGAGTCAGATTGCTATCTGGTCTTCCTTTTCCCTCCTCCTCTGCCTGGGTAAATTCACCTTCATCTCCTTATTCTTCTTCAGCTTATTTGCTGGGATGATTACAGGCACCTTCGGAGGGCTAACCAATGCCATTCTGAGATTCATCATCCCAGAGAATCTACTTGTCCAAGCACAAGGCCGTAACCAAACTCGAGAGAACATTATCTGGATGGTGGGATTACCCTTGGGAGGCCTCCTTTACGGACTGGCGCCGGTTATTCCTTTTATAACGCAAGCCCTGTCAGGGCTTGGTCCCGTATATGCTTCAAGGAGCATCAATGCAAACCTAGGTGAAACAATCAGTGACCAGAAGTATTCATTTACAGAGTTCTGGTCCGATAGCAAATATTCTTTGGCTTGGATTTGGAAATATCCGGTGCTCCGGGCAATTTTCAGCATCGATTTATGCTCGAATTTTGCCAATTTTTTCCTCATCGCGTCCATAGATCTATGGTTGGCCTATCTTAAAGTTGATGGCTGGATAATCGGCTTAACTTCAACCATGTTTACCCTAGGCATGATTGTTGGAGGATTTTTTCAGGACCACCTCATCAAGCGATTACCTGGAAGAAACATAATCCGAGCAACCATGCTCTGGGAATTAATGTGGTACATATTTCTTCTCGTGTTTTCCCATTATTGGCCGCTGATCGCAATCGCAGCATTTTTCATCGTCATTCCCTCGATCGCATGTAACTCGTACTCTGGTGGACTACTTGCGTTATCTGCACCCCCTGAAAAGATAGGTAAGTGCTCGGCGGGAGCACGCCTGATGATGGGATTACTACCAATTATCGCCTCCGCCAGCGCAGGCGTTCTTCTTTCTGCAATTGGTTTTCAGGCAAGCATGGCACTATGTGTTATGTGCTCGGTTATCTCTTGCTTGATAGTGGCGGGTTCAGTCTTACGCGCACTACCTAAAGCAGCCGAGTTCAATTCCCTCCCAGTTCTCGAGTAACCCTTATGACGTATACGAACGCTTCAAAGCCTTCGCGGCGCCAGTCGGACCTCAGCCTTAGCCTCGACTAGTCGTATCCAAGCTCGCCCCCTCTGGTGGCCTCACTGCCACATGGCTAGAGTGGGGCGGCATGGAAATGAAAGACATGCTCGCTCCCCCACCCATCAATCTGCCCGCCGATCCGGGTGCTGACAGCACCGCTGATCTCACCGCGGGAATTGTCGCCCACCCAGATTCCCCGCTGCTCTGGGCGCTGCTGGCGGAGCAAGAACTAGACAAGAACAAGGGCGCTGAGCCCACCGCATTCATCACCGCCTACGCCTATGCGCGCACCGGCTACCACCGCAGCCTCGACCGCCTGCGCGGCAATGGGTGGAAGGGCTGGGGCCCTGTCCCCTTCTCTCACGAACCAAACCAAGGCGTACTGCGCGCGATTGCCGCACTGGGCCATGCCGCGAAGGCCATCGGTGAGGACGCAGAATATGACCGCATCCGCCAGATGCTCTCCGATGCCGACCCCGAGTGCGTCGCTACGCTACTGGATTAAGCACATGGTTCTAGTCACCTGGTTCTACTCAAAAGGTTTAGTTGGGGGCAAGTAAACCATCTAGGAGGCCACAGATGGTTTGTTTGGGGGCACATGAACCATCTGACCTGAACCATATGACTGAAACCAACTGTGGTGGCTACCGGAATTCTCAGACAGGCAGCCCCTCCTCCATGTAAAAATCCCGCGGACCTCACATTTGAGGCCGCGGGATTAGCGTGTCTGCGAAAAGCGCAGCTCGTGAGACTACCTATTCCTTATCGCTATCGCTATCCGCCTGAGAGACAAGGTCTCCGGTGTTCTGCGCGGTGCGGATGTTCGCCACGAAGAACTCCAAGATCAAGCGGAACTGAATGACGTAGAAAAGGAACGCGATTCCGCCACCGATGACAGCGCCAAGGAACGTCAAGAATCCGATGAGAAAGCTGTCAGCGAAAGCAAAGAAGGAGAAGAGGATCATTCCCGCCCATGCTGCCCCTGCCACGATGACGAGCAGCAGGTAGATGAAGGAGGAGAACTTCAGGGTGACGAAGTCATTGAAGGAGAAGTCAAACAACGCCTTGAAGAAGCCAGCGCCCTTGGAGGGGCTGCCGCCCTGTGAATTCTGCTGTGGGTAGTCCTGCTGCGGGGAGGCGGCAAAGGGCGAGTTGTTCTGCTGACCAAAGCCCTGCTGATCCTGCGTGCCGAAAGCCTGCTGTTCTTGGGCGCCGAAACCTTGCTGGCCTTGTGCCCCAAATCCTTGGTTCTGTTGGGGGTAGCCACCAAAGCCGGAGGTTGAGTGGGAAGCCGTGGTTCCAAAGCCCTCTCCCGACTGCTGACCAAAGCCATGGTCTTGGTGCGACTCCGACGGGGTGCCGTAGCCATAGCCCTGGTTAGAAAATCCCTGGCTGCCATAACCCTGGTTGTCGTAGCCCTGATTACCGTAGTTCTGGCCGCCATAGCTTTGGTTCGAGTTCACGGAGTCCGCAGCGTGATCAGCGCCAGCATTGTGAGCGCCAGCATTGTGATCGGTGCCAGCGTTGTGCTCGGCGCTGGAGTTCTGCGCCGCACCCGCGTCGCTGTCGGCATTGTAGGAGCCGTAGGAAGCGCCAAAGGTACCGTGAGAGGCTTGGGAATCCTGCCCGCCGAAGGTTTCGGAAGCAGGGGCAGAGGAGCTGGAAGTGTGCTCGGTGCCCGACTCCGTGCTGTTCTTCGTTGAATCATAGGCCGAGTCCGCGGCGGAATCGGAGGACGCATTAAAGCCCGAACCGGACGCGTCAAAGCCGCGATTCTCAGCATCCGGCTGCGCACCCTGGGGAGCGGAATAACCGAATCCAGACGAGTCGGCGGAGCCCTCGGAGTAGTCGCCGTATCCTGCCTGGCCACCCCAGCCGAAACCGGAGTTCGATGCCTGGCTACCCCACGCGGACGCAGCGTCATCGTTGCCTGACTGGGAGTTATCGTAACCGCCGAAGCTGCCGTAACCGTTGTTCCCGGCGTTCTCACCGCTGGAACCGTTGACGTGGTTATCGCTGTTATCGCCGTTCTCACCAAACTGGTTGGGGTTCGTCATTTTTCGTTAGACCTTTCGGAGAATCATCGAAATTCGCAGCGCGCTACAGCACTACACTGGCGTAATTTTTACCCCTCCGAACGTACCTGAGATCTCGCTCACCGGCAGCGCGGCTTGGGGAACACGCCCCAGAAAACGACAGTTCCCCCGCCGCAGGCGGGGGAACAATCACAAGCTTGTGCTCAAAGACTAGTGCGCAGCAACGCGCTTAGGCGTGCTTGGCCTCCACGCGCTTGATGGCCTCAGCAGCCACCTTCTCCTGGATGCCCATGTCCAGCTCAGAGGTGAAGCCCACGCAGGAGCAGTTGATTTCACCAAGGACGTAGGTGTCCTCGCCGTTCTCGCCGTCAGCCAGCATGAAGTCCGCGGTCCAGATCAGCGGGATATTGTCGCCACCGAGCTTCTCAGCGATGACCGGGCGGACCTCAGCGAACATGTCGACGAGCTCCTGCCACTCCTCCGGCTTCTGGTAGGTGTACTTGGCACCGGAGAACAGGGTGGCGGAGAAGGCGTCGCCGCCCTCAGCCGGCTTCTTGTGCACCACGAAGACCGGGTCCGGGCCCACCAGAAGAATGCGGATCTCGCCCTCAACAATGCGCGGCATGAAGCGCATGTCCACGAGCATGCCGTTGTCACCCACGATGTACTGGTCGCAGAAGTCCATGAACTCGCCGAGCTCGCGCTCCTCAGTGTGGTTGTCCACAGCCTCGGTGCACTTGATCTTGGTGTCGAGCGGCAGTGCGGTGCCCGGCTCGACGGACTCGGCCAGTTTCTCGTCGGCAAGGCGCACGCGCCAGATGCCGGAGCCGGTGGAGCCACGGTTCTGCTTGAGCACGCGCTCGCCGTAGGACAGCGAGGTCGGGAAGGTCTTGTGGAAGGACTCGACGTCGTAGTAAGCGGCGGTGTCAGCCGGAACCAGGTCCGTGTCATTGAGCTTGACCAGGGCGTCCTTGGCACCATAGGCCATCATCTCGTACGGGGTGGACATGCCGACCAGTCCGGCCTCGGACAGCTTGGTGAGCAGATCGAAGTAGCCCTTCTCACCGCCCGGGATGTTGCCCGGATTCACACGGGAGATGTAGGCATCGAAGTTCTCCGATACATACTCGAAGAGCTTCTCGGACCACTCAGGGCGGTAGAACACGACCTCGGCGTGCCAACCTGCATCCTTGATGCAGTCGACGATCGGCATGGTGTCCTTACGGTGTCCGTTAATCTGCTTATCGGATCCGCCCTCAACCTCGAAGACGACGATTGCTTTGTGCACAGTGATTCCCTTCCACTAGGGGGTTAGTGAGTGTCACTTCTTAAAATAACCCAGGTTGGACCCTCGCGCTCACCTAGAAAAGCACCCCCGAAAAGGCATAAAAAGCAAGCGTACCGCACTTTTTGGCCGCTGACCTGCACACTTGTTATAACCAGTGAACGTGCAGCAGCGCTAACTGCAGAAGAAATGTATCCAACACCACAAATACGCCTCCCCCGTGACCACATGTCCGCCCAGCACGCTAGAGTTGAACCGAACGTTCCCCCCTCAACGAGAAAGGCAGGTGGACCGTGGCCGAATTCGACCCGAATCCCCCTTTCCAGGAATACGCGCACCCTGAGCGCCTCGTGTCCGCACCGTGGCTGTCCGCGCGACTGGGCATCAACGGCCTCCACGTCATCGAGGTTGATGAGGACTCACTCCTCTACGACATCGGCCACATCCCCACCGCGATCCGCATCAACGTCCAAACTGAGCTGCTCGACAGCACAGCGAGGGACATTATCAGCGCAGAGGACTTCACCGCACTCCTCCGCTCCAAGGGTATTGAGCGCGACGATACCGTCGTCCTCTACGGCGACAAGTCCAACTGGTGGGCCGCTTTCGCGCTGTGGGTCTTCGAGCTCTACGGTCACGAGGACGTGCGGCTTCTCGACGGTGGACGGGACGCCTGGATGTCCGAAGAACGCGACACCTCCTTCATGGTCCCCGAGCCTTCTGCTTCCTCCTATCCGGAGGTTTCCCGCGAGGAATCCTCGCGCATTTTCGTCGACGAGCTGCGTGACTCCTCCGCCACGGTGGTTGACACCCGCAGCCCAGAGGAGTTCTGTGGCGAGGCCGCCCACAAGACCGGGGCCGGTGAGTCCGCCTACGGCACCACAATGACCCACGGCCACATTCCCGGCGCCATCAACCTCGAGTGGGACCGCGCGATTTACCCGAACGGCTGCTTCCGCGCGCTGAGCGAGTTGAAGGTCAACTACGGTGAGCTCGAGCCAGCAACGGAGACCGTCCTTTACTCCCACGTCGGAGCCCAGGCTGCGCACACCTGGTTCGTCCTCAAGTACCTGCTCGGATTCGAGGCACCCCGTGTCTACGACGGCTCGTGGGCAGAATGGGGCAACATGGTTCGCATGCCCGTTGAGCGCTAGCAACACGCCGATATAAGCCCGCATCCGCGCTGGTGCGGGTTTATTTTTTGACACGAAACCAAGATATGAAGGTATCCTCATGTTTTGGTGTGCAAGAATAGTACGCAGTCCTATCACAAATCATGGAGGAGGGTTCCTGCCGTGGCAGTTGAAACCAAGAACATCACCAAGGTCCTCGTGGCCAACCGCGGTGAGATTGCGGTCCGTGTTATCCGCGCGGCTCGCGACGCCAACATTGCATCCGTAGCGGTCTACGCCGAGCCCGATGCCGATGCCCCATTCGTCACGCTTGCCGACGAAGCCTTTGCACTCGGCGGCCAGACTTCCGCCGAGTCATACCTCGACTTCAGCAAGATTCTCGACGCCGCCTCCAAATCCGGCGCCGACGCCATCCACCCCGGCTACGGCTTCCTCTCCGAGAACGCCGAATTTGCTCAGGCCGTCATCGACGCCGGCCTGATCTGGATCGGCCCGTCCCCGGAATCCATCGCGGAGCTGGGTGACAAGGTCACCGCCCGCCACATCGCAGAGCGCGCTGATGCTCCTATGGCACCGGGCACCAAGGATCCCGTCGCCAGTGCAGAAGAAGTCGAAGCCTTCGCCGATGAGCACGGCCTCCCCGTTGCCATCAAGGCCGCCTTCGGCGGCGGTGGCCGCGGCATGAAGGTCGCGCACACCCGCGAGGAGATCAAGGACCTCTTCGAATCCGCCACCCGCGAGGCCGTTACCGCTTTCGGCCGCGGAGAGTGCTTCGTCGAGCGCTACCTGGATAAGGCCCGCCACGTCGAGGCCCAGGTCCTCGCCGACCAGCACGGCAACGTCGTCGTCATGGGCACCCGTGACTGCTCCCTGCAGCGCCGCTTCCAGAAGCTCGTCGAGGAGGCCCCTGCCCCCTTCCTTACCGATGAGCAGCGCGCCTCCATCCACGAGTCGGCCAAGCGCATCTGCCGCGAGGCCGGCTACTACGGTGCCGGCACCGTAGAATACCTCGTCGGTTCGGACGGACTCATCTCCTTCCTCGAGGTCAACACCCGCCTCCAGGTGGAGCACCCCGTTACCGAGGAGACCACCGGCTTCGACCTAGTGCGCGAGCAGTTCCGCATTGCTGAGGGCCGTGAGCTCTCTATCTCCGAGGATCCCGCCCCGCGCGGCCACGCCATCGAGTTCCGCATCAACGGCGAGGACGCCGCTGCAGGATTCATGCCGGCGCCCGGCACGGTTGTCACCTACTCCGAGCCTTCCGGCCCGGGCGTGCGCATGGACTCCGGTGTACGTGAAGGCTCCGTCATCGGCGGCCAGTTCGACTCCATGCTGGCCAAGCTCATCGTCTGGGGTCCGGATCGTGCCACCGCCATCGCGCGCGCACGCCGCGCCCTGGCCGAGTACCGCATCGAGGGTCTTCCCACCGTTATCCCCTTCCACCAGGCCATCCTCACCGATCCCGCCTTCACCGCCGAGGACGGCAACTTCACGGTCTACACCAAGTGGATCGAGGAAGAGTGGGTTAACGAGCTCCCCGCATACGTCGACCCCGCCGAAGCGCCCGAGGACGAAGAGCAGGAGGCTGCCCAGAAGTTTGTCGTCGAGGTGGGCGGCCGCCGTATCGAGGTGGCCCTGCCGGGCAACCTGCTCTTGGGCGGTGGTAGCAAGCGCAAGAAGTCGAAGAAGCGTCGTGGCAAGGGGGCGTCGGCAAGCGTGTCCGGTGACACCGTGACCGCACCGATGCAGGGCAGCGTCATCAAGGTCGCCGTCGAGGAAGGCCAGGAAGTGGAAGAGGGCGAGGTCGTCGTCGTCCTCGAGGCCATGAAGATGGAGAACCCCGTCAAGGCCCACAAGTCCGGCACCGTGACCGACCTCAAGGTATCCACCGGCACGCAGATCAACAAGGGCGAGCCGATTCTGGAGATCAAGTAGTTCGCTAACGCTTCCCTGCCGACAGAGAGCAGTACAAAACTGCTAGAAACCTTGCCTCGATTAGCACAGTTAATTACTCTATGACGTGATACCCCGGTGGAGCTCTGCTCTGGGTCACTGACCTGCTGAGTACTACTTACCGGGGTGCTGACTTGTCGCTCCGGGGGGATGCAGCAGTGGCGCATCAGGATAGCCAGTGGATTACGCAATGGCTCTCAACACCGCGCTGGGAGCCATTTCTTCATGCTGCTCATCAAGACGGCGAAGCCGCATTAGCACTATATGAATGGAACATCAGCGTCGCGATGGCATTTCTCCACGACGCCTCACACGCCGAAGTTCTGCTCAGAAACTCTTATAACACTGTTTTGGAACGGTGGTGGCTGGGGGACCAGCATTGGCTTATAGATCCCAAGTCACCAGTGAATGCACCTCTCCACCGAATGCGCGACGGAGTACAAATAGATTCGAACGATAAGAACCGGCAATCAATAGCGGAAGCTCTGCGACGCAATCATACGAAGCATGTCAGTCCAGGAGCTTTAGTCGCCGAGCTCCCCTTTGGATTCTGGCGCCACTTAACAGACGCAGCTCATGAGCAATTGTCATGAGCAATTGTTGTGGATTCCTGCGCTGCACAAGGCATTTGAGCCGCACACACGCCGCAAGGAAGTCGAACAACATCTAGCGCGAATCAATCGCGTCAGAAACCGCGCGGCCCACAATGAGCCATTCATAAGCTCACGACGTCGCAGGGAGGCTATTCACGCCTTCCGCTCGATCTTGAAAGTCGAGGAGTTACTGAACCCGCGAGTTACACGCCACACCACCGCCACGAGTACTCTTCTCTGGACCATAGAGAATCCACCAACGCCCCTCGAGCCACTCTGTGAGTAGCTAAATTCAGAGATCAAGTAGCCTCGAAAGGCATGAGCGTTAACGATTCCGAGTTCGGCGTACGGTTGGCCAAGGAGCACGACCGTACCTACCTCTCCCGCCTTCTTTTCCTCGCCGATGTCCTCGGTGACGAGGACGCCCATATCGGGGATTTCCACACGCCTGACGTGGGACTGTACATCGACGAATGGTCCCCGCACGTCGACGGCGGCGTCATCGCAGTCTCCAGCCACCGCGTTCCCGTCGGTGGTGCGTGGCTGCGCTACTACACCACTGAAGCGAAGGGTGCCGCCTACACCGGCAACCCCGAGGCAGATCCTTTTGATGAGTCCCAGTGGGCCACCGACCTCGACCCGGAGGAAATTCCCGAGCTCTTCATTGCTGTGGAGTCCCGCTACAGGGGCCTCGGCGCTGGACGACGCCTCCTGCGCAACACCTGCGACCTGGCCGAAGCCCAAGAGGCTCCTGCGGTATCGCTGTGGATTGAGCCGGAGAACAGCGGTGCCCGCAAGCTATATGAATCCGAAGGCTTCGTCGACATCGACGTCCCGGGCCGCCCGGATGCCCACGTGATGCTCAAGCGCTTCTAGTACCGCAAGCCGACAAAGGGTGTCGACTATACTCGACACCTTCGTCGGCGCGCCGACGGCAGCGCCAAGAGCGACGTTGCTCACCCGCCTATAACCTAGGTCGGGTCACAACGACCGTTTCCGTAGAACGCTGCACGTATCTTCGCGAAACGGATTACCTGCTTCGCACCCCTCGCAACGCACAACGTCTGCATGCCTCCATCGACGTGCTGGAGACATCTGCCAAAAGGCGTCTGGTAAAAGGCATCTGCCAAAAGGCGTTTTCACGGCTAAAAACGCCTTTTACTCATTGCAGATGGCGTTTTTGGACCCAAAGATGCCTTCTGCCAGATGCCTTTTAAGAGGGACGCCCTCCTGACTTAGGCCAATGCAGTGCGGAAAAATCCCACCCCCCCGCAGAAACCACCGGTGAGCAGCGCCAAGAATGACGCTGCTCACCCATCCACGACCTAAGTCGACTTTTAGTTGATAACGGCGATGAGGTCGCCGCCCTCCACCTTGGTGGCGGCGCCAATGGCGACTCGCTCGATGGTGCCATCCTTGGTGGCGGAGATGGAGGCTTCCATCTTCATGGCCTCGATGACGGCGATCTGGTCGCCGGCCTTGACCTCGTCGCCAGGCTTGGCGGTCGGGTTCACCACGCCGGCAAACGGTGCGGCCACGTGGCCTTCGTTAGACGGGTCAGCCTTCTCCACGGTGGCGACGGTAGACTCGACGTTGTTGTCGCGCACCTTGAGCGGGCGGATCTGGCCGTTGACGTTGAGCACGACGTTGCGGATGCCTTTCTCGTCCGGCTCGCCCATCGCGTCAAGACGCAAGGTAATGGGCTTGAGATCTGCACGGTCGTTGGAGCCCTCCGGGAAGTGGTGAACAATGTAGTCCTTACCTTCTTCCAGACCGTAGAAGAAGACGGTGTCCGTCAGCGCCTCGGTGTTGCCGTAGGTGCGGCGGAACTCGTTGAACTCTTCGAACTGCTTCGGGAAGAGCAGGCGGTTGAGGGAAGCACGGCGCTCGGTGGAATCATCCGAAGTCAGGTGTGCCTTCTCCTCTTCAGGGACGGGCTTGACGGTGACGTCGCCAGGCGCGCGGCCCTCCAGGACCTTGTCGCGCAGCGGCGGCCAGCCACCCGGAGGCGTACCGAGCTCACCGCGCAGGAAGGCGATGACGGAATCCGGGATGTCGTACTTGGTGGGGTTGGCCTCGAAGTCAGCTGGGTCCACGCCAGCACCCACGAGGTGCAGGGCGAGGTCACCAACCACCTTGGAGGACGGGGTCACCTTGGTCGGGCGGCCGAGCATCTCATTCACCGCAGCGTAGGTGTCCTCGATGATTTCGAAGCGGTCCTCCAAGCCCAGCGCGGTAGCCTGTGCGCGCAGGTTGGACAGCTGTCCACCCGGAATCTCGTGGCGGTACACGCGGCCGGTCGGGCCAGGAATTCCCTTCTCGAACGGATGGTAGAGCTGACGCACTGCCTCCCAGTAGGGCTCCAAGTCGGAGACTGCCTTGAGGGAGATACCGGTGTCACGCGAAGAGTTCGAGAACGCCGCGATGATGGCGGACAGCGAAGGCTGAGAGGTGGTTCCCGCCAGCGGTGCGGAGGCGCCGTCGACGATGTCGGCACCAGAAAGCGCTGCCGCGTAGTAGGTAGCCAACTGGCCACCGGCGGTGTCGTGCGTGTGCACGTGAACCGGCAGGTCGAATTCCTTGCGCAGAGCCATAACCAGCTTGGATGCGGACTCCGGACGCAGCAGGCCCGCCATGTCCTTGATAGCCAGGACGTGGGCACCGGTGTTGACGATCTCTTCGGCCAGCTTGAGGTAGTAATCCAGCGTGTAGAGCTTCTCATCCGGGGAGCACATGTCACCGGAGTAGGCCATGGCAACCTCGGCCACGGTGGTGTTGGTCTCCAGGACGGCGTCGATAGCCGGGCGCATCTGGGTGACGTCGTTCAGCGCATCAAAGATGCGGAAGACATCCACGCCGGACTTGGCAGCCTCCTGCACGAAGCCGGTGCACACATCGTTGGAGTACGGCGAATAACCCACGGTATTGCGGCCGCGCAGCAGCATCTGGATGTTCTGGTTTGGCATAGCCTCGCGCAGCAGGTCCAGGCGGACCCACGGGTCCTCCTTGAGGAAGCGCATGGCCACGTCGTAGGTGGCGCCACCCCATGCCTCCACGGAGTAGAGTTCCGGGGTCATGCGGGCCACGGCTTCCGCCGCGGTGACCAGAGCAGTGCCGCGTACGCGGGTGGCCAGCAGGGACTGGTGAGCATCGCGGAAGGTGGTATCGGTGACGGCCAAGGCGTCCTGCTTGCGGATCTTCTCCGCCCACTTCTTCGGGCCCAGCTCCAGCAAGTCGTCACGGGAACCGCGCGGCAGCTCGGAGTTAAAGTCCAGACCCGGCAGCTTATCGAAGGGACGCAGGGTGGTCGGGCGCTCGCCATTCGGCTTGTTGACAGTCACGTCCGCGATGTAGTCGATGATGCGGCCAGATTCGTCCACGGCCGGCGGGGCCTTCAGCAGGTCCGGGTGCTCCGGAATGAAGCTGGTGTCCACGCGGGTGTTGACGAAGTCCGGCTCACGCAGCAGAGCGCGCAGGAAGCCGATGTTGGTGGCCACGCCGGCCACGGTGAACTCGTTGAGCGCGCGCTGCGCACGTGCCACGGCTTGTTCAAAGTTGACACCACGGCAGGTCATCTTCACCAACAGGGAGTCGAAGTTCGGCGAGATCTCCGCACCGACGGCCGTTGCACCGTCGAGACGCACGCCCGCGCCGCCCGGCGAGCGGTACTGGGTCAGCGTGCCGGTATCCGGGCGGAAGCCGTTGGAGGGATCCTCAGTGGTGATACGGCACTGCAGCGCCGCGCCGGTGATGTGGATATCCTCCTGCTTGAGGCCCAGCTCCTCCAGGGAGAGGCCCGCGGCAATCTGCATCTGGGACTTCACGATGTCCACGCCCGTGACCTCCTCGGTCACAGTGTGCTCAACCTGCACGCGCGGGTTCATCTCGATGAAGACGTGGTTGCCCTTTTCATCGACGAGGAACTCGACGGTACCGGCGCCTTCGTAGTTGATGTGCTCGCAGAACTTCACGGCGTCCGCGCAGATGCGGTCACGCAGCTCCGGGTCCAGCGTCGGTGCCGGGGCAATCTCCACGACCTTCTGGTGACGGCGCTGCACGGAGCAGTCGCGCTCGTACAGGTGCATGACGTTGCCCTGGGAGTCAGCCAGAATCTGCACCTCAATGTGCTGCGGGCGAATCACCGCGGTCTCGAGGTAAACATTGCCATCGCCGAAGGCGGCCTCCGCCTCGCGGGAGGCCTCAGCGCACTTGGTCTTCAGCTCCGCCTCGTTCTCAATGAAACGCATGCCGCGGCCACCGCCGCCGGCCACGGCCTTCACGAAGACTGGGAACTCAAAGTCCTTGGCGTATTCCGCCAGTTCGTCGACGTCCGTCGAGGGCTTCGAGTCCTTCAGAGTCGGCAGCCCTGCTTCCTCGGCTGCGGCCACTGCAGCGGCCTTGTCACCGGTCAGGTCCAAGGTCTCGGCGGTGGGGCCGATGAATTTAATGCCGTTGTCGCGGCACGCGCGGGCCAAATCAGCACGCTCCGAAAGGAAGCCATAACCCGGGTAAATGGCGTCCGCACCGGACTTCTTGGCGGCGCGAATCACCTCATCGATATCGAGATAAGCCTTAACCGGCTGACCCTCAGTACCAATACGCACGGCCTCGTCCGCGAAGGCACGGTGGAAGGAGTTGCGGTCTTCCTTGGGATAAATTGCAACGGTCTTGGAACCGACCTCAAAGGCGGCGCGGAAGGCACGCACGGCAATCTCACCGCGGTTGGCCACCAAGATCTTAGAGAAGGACTTGTGGGCGGTATCAGGCACTAGGAGTGATCCTTTCAGATAGGAACAATACGAAGACAAGGATAGTGTCCGAGGCGACAACGCGGGCGAGAATCGACATATAGGTCAACAGAAATCCACACGCTGCACATAAGTCGGACAAAGAAGAAACCAGCGCACAGGAAGAAATTTTCGTGCGCTGGTTGTGCTCTGATTAGTTCCGCTTCTCTTAGATCTGCTTCGGCGGAACGGAGCGCTGCTCCTTGCCGTTGTAGGCAGACAGCGGGCGGATGAGGGAGTTGTTCTCGTTCTGCTCCACGATGTGTGCGGTCCAGCCGGTGATGCGGGCCATCACGAAGATCGGGGTGAAGAACTCGATGTCGAAGCCCAGGATGTGGTACGCGGGACCAGCCGGGAAGTCCAGGTTCGGCTGAATCTTAATGGAGGTGTTCTCGTACATGGTCTTCGCCATGTTTTCGTACATCTCCACCCACTGCTCCTGGCCGTGGTCCTTGGCCAGCTCGCGGAAGGCGGCCTCCATGGTCGGAACACGGGAGTCACCGTTCTTGTACACGCGGTGGCCGAAGCCCATGACGAGCTCCTTGTTCTTGAGCTTGTTCAGCGTCCACTCCTCTACCTTGGCGGGGTCACCGACCTCGAGGAAGTTCTTCATCACGGCCTCGTTCGCACCACCGTGCAGCGGGCCCTTCAGGGCGCCGATAGCTGCGGTAACCGCGGAGTAGGTATCGGACATCGTGGAGGTCACTACGCGGGCGGCGAAGGTGGAGGCATTGAAGGAGTGCTCGGCGTAGAGGATGAGGGACTTATCAAAGGCCTCGATATCGGAGCGCGACAGGGCCGGCGAGCCGTCCTCTTCGCCAAAGACCATCCACAGGAAGTTCTCCGCAAAGCCCTTCTTGCGGGAAGGCTCAATGTAGCCCTCACCGCGGCGACGGCGGATATCGAGCGCGACGATGGTCGGCAGCTTCGCCATGAGCTCCAGCGCGGTGCGGCGGATGTGCTCAGAATCCTTGGTGTACTCCTCCGGGTCCTGGGAACCGATGAAGGAGACCGCGGTACGCAGAACGTCCATCGGGTGGCAGGACTTCGGCATGGAGGTGATCAGATCGATGAGGTGGCGGTCCAGGTGGCGCAGCGCCTTCTCACGAGCGGAGAAGCGGACCAGCTCATCCTGGGTCGGCAGCTCGCCGTTCCACAGCAGGTAAGCAACTTCCTCGAAGGAGCAGTAGCGGGCCAGCTCCTGGACCGGGTAGCCACGGTAGGTCAGGGAGTTGGTCTCCGGAACGACCTTGGAAACAGCGGTCTCGTCGACGACAACGCCGTACAGGCCCTTGCGGATCTCTGGGGTTTCAGACATGGTGTTTCTCCTTAAGTGCGGGTTGGTGTGAGTTCTGGAAGGTGGGGTTTAGTCAAAGGTGGGCTTGTAGCTGTCCTTGGAGTACGTGAACACGCTCTGGTCGAAGGCGTTGTACTCGTCGTAGCGCACCAGCTCGTAGAGGCGGGAGCGGTGCTGCATGCGCTCGAGCCACTCCTCGGATTGCAGGCCGGTTTCCTGCATGTCGCGGAGGAACTCTTCGGTAGCACCCATGGCCACGCGCAGGGTGGATACCGGCCAGATGACGGCGTTATAGCCCAACTCCTCGATGCGCTTGGCGGACAGCAGCTCGGTCTTGCCGAACTCCGTCATGTTGGCCAGCAGCGGGGTGTCCACGGCGGCGCGGAACTTTTCGAAGTCCTCCGGCGAGTACAGGGCCTCGGTGAAGATGAGGTCAGCGCCGGCGTCGGCGTAGGCCTTGGCGCGCTCGATGGCCTCATCGATGCCGTGGATGCCGGCGGCGTCGGTACGGGCACAGATGATGAAGTTCTCATCGCGGCGCTCGTTGACCGCGGCGGTGATGCGGCGAACCATGAGATCCGTCGGCACCACTTCCTTGCCATCGAGGTGGCCGCAGCGCTTCGGGTTGACCTGGTCTTCTAGGTGGCAGCCGGCCAGGCCAGCGTCCTCCAGCGCGGCAACCGTGCGGGCGGCGGACATAGGTTCGCCGAAGCCCGTGTCGGCGTCGACAAGCACCGGCAAGTCCGTGGCGCGGGCGATGTGCCCGGCGCGCTGCGCTACCTCGGTCAACGTGGTCAGTCCAATGTCCGGGAGACCCAAGTCATTAGCCAGCACCGCGCCGGAGACGTAGACGCCGCCGAAGCCACCGAGATCCTGGATAAGGCGCGCGGTCAGCGGGTTGAAGGCGCCCGGCAGCGTGGTGATTTCCGGTGCATTTAGCGCCTCGCGGAAGCTCTTGCGCTTGTCTGCGTTGCTGATAGTGGAGCCAAATAGGCCAGCCATTTAGAACAGTCCCTTCGGAGTCTCGGGTGCGGTGGCGATAGCCTCGTCGGTGAGGCGAACGTTGAGTTCGTTCAGGTCGGTGAGGTTCTCCAGGTTCTGCGCGGCAGCGAGGAAACGCTCCTGCTCCTCCTCCGAGACCTTGCCGGCGGCGAGCTTCTTGAACTTGTTGATGTATTCCTCGCGGCCAAAGGGGCGGGCGCCGAGCGGGTGGGCGTCGGCCACCGCGCGCTCATCCTCAATCACGGTGCCGTCCTTGAAGGTGATGACGGCCTTGCCGCCGAAAGCCTTCTCATCCAGGTCGTTGGAGTGGTAGCGGCGAGTCCACTCCGGGTCCTCGACGGTGGAGATCTTGTGCCACAGGTCGATGGTGTCCTGGCGGTGCTTGCGCTCGTCGGCGTAGGAGGTCTCGTAGTCCCACTCGCCGTCTTGGAGGGCCACGGCGAAGATGTACATGATGGAGTGATCCAGGGTCTCGCGGGAGGCGTTCGGGTCCATCTTCTGTGGGTCGTTGGCGCCGGTACCGATGACGTAGTGGGTGTGGTGCGAGGTGTGCAGGACGATGGACTCGATGTCCTCGGTCTTCAGTCCCTTCTCCGCGAGCGTCTTCTTAAGTGCAAAGGCCATATCGATCGGGGCCTGCGCCTGGTACTCCGCGGAGTGCTCCTTGGTGTAGGTGTCCAGGATGGCGCGCTTGGGCTCCCCGTCCCCCGGAAGGGGGACGGTGTAGGTGCGCTCCGGGGAGTGGAGCATCCAGGCGATAAAGCCGTCCTCACCTTCCCAAATCGGGGCTGGGGCGCCCTCGCCACGCATGGAGCGATCCACTGCCTCGATGCCCATCTTGCCGGCAAAGGCCGGTGCATAAGCCTTCCAAGAGGAAATGAGACCCTTGCGGGACTGGCGGGTAGCGGTGGTGGTGTGTAGCGCCTGGCCGATGGCCTGGTAGATGGTCTCGACGTCGAGTTTCAGCATGGTGCCGAGGCCCGCGGCGACGGAGGGGCCGAGGTGCGCCACGTGGTCGATCTTCCACTCGTGGAGGCAGATGCCCTTAACCAGGTTGACCTGGATTTCATAGCCGGTAGCCAGGCCGCGGATGAGGTCCTTGCCGGTCAGGCCCTTGTGCTGTGCCACGGCCAGAATCGGCGGGATGTTATCGCCCGGGTGGGAGTAATCGGCGGCGAGGAAGGTGTCGTGGTAGTCCAGCTCGCGCACGGCAGTGCCGTTGGCTAGGGCTGCCCACTCGGCGGAGTATGCGCCGTCCACGCCGAAGATGGTGGCGCCGCCTTCCTGCACCGGGTGGGCCTGCGCAATAACGCGGGCGGAGGTAACCGGGCGGCGCGTTGCGGAAGCGACGGCCACGGAAGCGTTATCGATGATGCGGTTGATGATCATCTCGGTGGTCTCGGCCGGAACCTCGACGGGATCGGCGGCTACCTTGGCGATCTTGTAGGCGAGGTGCTCTTCGATGGGAAAGTTCTCGGCGGACTTGTGTGTACGTACTTCGTGGTTAATCAAAGGGGTTCTCCTCCTGAACAAGAACAACGATTGCGATAGGCATCACACTAACCCCAGCCCGTGCGCCCTGCCACATGTGTAAACTGTGACTATCTGTTGCAGGGATTTGCGTTACTTGCAAAACTTGTGGAATCCCCAGGCAGGAAGGCTTTTTAGGAGGAAACAGACGGTGACCAAGCACTACGCGGGGGCGAGAATCCACGCATTACGCAAGGAACGCCACCTCACGCAAGCCGCCATGGCGAAGCAGCTGGGGCTATCCACCAGCTATCTCAATCAGTTGGAAAATGACCAGCGCCCGCTCACCGTCACCGTCCTCATGCAGCTGACCCAACGCTTCGGCATTGATGCCACCTACTTCGCTGGGGACCGTGACCTGCGTGCGCTCGCCGAGCTGCGCCAACTCTTCCCTGAAGCCTCCGAAGCCACCCTTACTGACCTCAGCGGGCGCTTCCCCGAACTTCTGCCCCGGCTTGTCGACGCCGCCGCGCACACCCCCGCCGAACCCGGCCCTTTCGAAGCGGTCCGCGACTTCTTTTACGACGCGCACAACTACGTCCACAGTCTCGACATCGCTGCCGAGGAGCTTTCCGATTCGCTCGGGGACCGAGTTCTGCGCCGCGGGCGCTTGGCTTCCGTCCTGCAAGATGAGTTCGGCGTTACGACGCGATTTTCCTCCTCGTCCCCGCGCCGACGCACCTTCCACAACCGGGAGCTGCACCTGCGCGCGGGCCTTACGGAATCCCAGCTGGTTTTTGAGATGGCGCTCCAGTACTGCCTGCTGGCCTACCCGGAGCACTGCGCGGAACTCGTCGCCGAATTACCCGGCGAGGAAGCGCAGACCATTGGCACGCTGGGCCTCGCGCAGTACTTTGCCGCCGCCGTGACCATGCCTTATACCCAGTTCCTCGCCACCGCGGAGGAAACGCGCTATGACATCGACGTCATCGCGACGGCCTTTGGCACTGGTTTCGAAACCACCGCGCAGCGCTTGGCGACGCTACAGCGACCCGGCCACCAAGGTGTTCCCTTCTCCTTCATCCGCACCGACCGCGCAGGCAATATCTCCAAGCGCCAGTCCTCCACCGCTTTCCACTTCGCCCGCAGCGGCGGCTCCTGCCCGTTGTGGGTCGTACACCGCGCCTTCGAAACTCCCAATCGCATCACGCGCCAGGTGGCCTCGATGCCTGATGACCACACCTACCTGTGGATTGCGCGCTTCGTCCAAGGCCAGGCCCAGGCCTGGGGCACGCCACGCAAGGAATTCGTCGTGGGTTTAGGCTGCGATATCGCACAGGCGGATCGCGTGGTCTACGCGGACGCGCTCAACCTCTCCCCTTCCGAGGCGACCCCCATCGGCCCCGGCTGCGCCGCGTGCCCGCGCCCGGCGTGCCCACAGCGTGCTTTCCCACAGGCAAGCCGGCCCGTCAGCCTCGACCTCAATGCCACGCCGGTGACGGCATACGCCACCTCGTAGTTTTCATACCTTTCGCTTACGCATTCGAACCCGCCACGGCCATGTCCGCAGCGCCTGCCATGATGAACCTTGTTCGGCACCACGCCGAGTTCTCTTCACTCACCTACGCAGGAGGTTCTCTCTCATGTCCAACCCTTATGCAGCTCCCCAGTTCTCCCCGGAGCCAACCCCAGAGCAGGCAGCACCGAAGAAAAAGAAGAAAGGCGGCTGCCTCAAGTGGGGCGCGGGTGCAATCGCGGTATTGGTGCTCGGCAGCGCCGCACTCAATGCGGGTTCTGACGGCGATGACCCAGCCAACACCGCCGCACCGGAGCCAAGCACAAGCATCACGGCCGTCGATATCAACAACGCCGCAGCTGACGTGGAGTCCGCCGCAGGCGATACTGGCAGCGATGACAACGCCGTGCCCACGGAACACAAGAATGCTCTGCGCGCGGCGAAGCGCTATGTGGACTTTTCCGCCTTCTCCGAGGCTAAGCTCTATGACCAGCTCACGAGCGAATACGGCTCGCAATTCTCCCCGGAGGCGGCGCAATACGCCATGGATCAGCTCGATGTGGACTGGAACGCCGAGGCTCTCGAGTCCGCCGAACACTACGTGGACTTCGCCGCTTTTTCCAAGGCCAAGCTCTATGACCAGCTGACCTCCGAGTACGGAGAGAAGTTCACACCGGAACAGGCGCAGTACGCCGTCGACACGGTAAATGCTGATTGGATGGCCGAAGCCGTCGAGGCAGCGGAAAACTACCAGGAGATGATGCCGATGTCCGGCCCGGCGCTGCTCGATCAGCTCACCAGCGAGTACGGCGAGAAGTTCACCATGGAAGAAGCCCAGCATGCCGTGAGCACACTGGGCTTATAAATCCGAGCCGAAGCTAAATCAGACCCGGGTCTGATTTACTCGCGGTCGTTATTCAAGGTCGTCGTGGGCGACAAGGCGGCGGGCCGCCTCCGTGATCGTGCCGGACAGGGACGGGTAGACCGCGAAGGAATCCGCCAGCTGGTTCACCGTGAGCTGGTTGGTCACCGCCACGGCGATGGGAAGGATGAGCTCGGAGGCAGTCGGCGCGACGATAACGCCGCCGATGACACGGCCGGAGGTAGCGCGGCAGAAGAGCTTAACGAAGCCATGCTGCAGGGAGCGCATCTTGGCACGTGGGTTGGTGTTCAGCGGCATCATGATGGTGCGGGCGGCGACCTCACCGGCCTCAATCTCCGCCTGGGTAAAGCCCACGGCAGCGATCTCCGGGCGGGTAAACACGGCGGTTGCCACGGTCTTCAAGCGCAGCGGGGACACCCCCTCACCCAGGGAGTGGTACATGGCGATGCGGCCCTGCATTGCCGCAACGGAAGCCAGCGGGAACAGATCGGAGCAATCGCCGGCGGCATAGATGCCGGCCACGTTGGTGCGGGAGACGCGGTCAACCTCAATGTGACCGGACGGCGTGGTGGCCACACCAACGTGCTCCAAGCCGAGGTTCTTGGTATTCGGGATAGAACCGATGGACATGATGACGTGGGAGCCGTGGATCTCGCGGCCATCCTGGGTTTTGACCACGACGTTGCCGTCTTCTGTACGGGAGACCGTCTCCACGCGGCAGTTCTTCTCCAGCTCCACGCCGCGCTCAGCCAACACGGTCTCGAGGACGTCGGCAGCGTCGGCGTCATCGTGCGGCAGAATGCGGTCGCGGGACGCCACCATGGTCACGCGCACGCCCATCTCCGCGAAAGCAGAAACGAACTCCGCACCGGTCACACCGGAGCCCACCACGATGAGGTGCTCCGGCTCCTCCTTGAGGTCATAGACCTGCTGCCAGGTGAGGATGCGCTCGCCGTCCGGCTGCGCGCCCGGCAGGATGCGCGGGGTGGCACCGGTAGCAACGAGGACGAGGTCCGCGTCGAGGGTCTCAGTGGTGCCATCCTTGTGGGTGACGTCGATCTTGTGCGCTGCCCCCTTCACACCGTGCTGGTCCTCGGAGAAGGCAGCGCGCCCATCGATGACCTTGACGCCGATCTTCTCTAGGCCCGCGCGCACGTCGCGGGACTGGTTAGCAGCCAGCGCCTGCACACGGCCGTTGAGGGCCTCCAGGCTCAGCTGCAGCGAGCCGAGCTGGTGGTTCAGGCCCATATCATCCGCGCGGCGGAAGTCGGTGCGAATGTTGGCGCCAGCGATGAAAGACTTCGAGGGCACGCAGTCCAAGAGAACGGAGGAGCCACCCGGGCCCTGTTCCTCAACCAACGTAATGTGCGCGCCGTACTTGGCGCCGGCGGTCGCAGCCTCGTAGCCTGCGGGGCCACCGCCGATAATTACGATGCGGGGGGCTTCCTGTGACACTGTCGCTCCTTTTTAAAATTCTGCCTATAAGAACTCTGGGAAATCCTTGTCACAGTGTAGTGCTTAGGCGCTTAATCCTCCACGTTGGCGAACTGTTCTGCTACGGAACCAAAGAGTTTGACACCCACGCCGATGGCCCGTTCATCAGGCGCCAAATCACCCATGTGGAGATCGTGCTGCTCTCCTTCACCAGACCAGCAGCCCAAACGGGCCATGGAGCCGGGAACCTTCTCTAGGTACCACGAGAAGTCTTCGCCGCCCGAGGACTGCGGGGCCTGAACCACGGCTTGCGGGTCGATGGCCTGGGCAGCGCTGGCGAGGAGGGCGGTGGAGACGTCGTCGTTAAGCACGGGCGGAACCCCACGGTGATAGACCAACTCGTGCTCGACCCCCAAGGGCGCTAGCACCTGCTCGACGAGCTCGGAGAAGAGCTGCTGCATGTCGCGCCAAATGCCAATGTCCGCCGTGCGCATCGTGCCGGACACAGAGCCGGTCTCGGGAATCGCGTTCGGGGCATAACCCGAATTCACCTGGCCAAACACCAAAACGGTGCCGGTGCGCGGATCGACGCGGCGCGAGAGCAAGCCCGGCAGGTCCGTCAGCAGCTTGCCCAGCGCATAGACGACGTCCGCCGACAAATGCGGGCGCGAGGTGTGCCCGCCCGGGCCGGAGACGTTGATTTCCACGACATCGGTGGCCGAGGTGATCGCCCCGGCGCGGACGCCGATGCGCCCGACGCGCAGCTTCGGTTCCACGTGGACGGCGAAGATGGAGTTCACACCTTCGAGCGCGCCCCACTCGATAACGTCGGTGGCACCGCCCACCCACACCTCTTCAGCGGGCTGGAAGATAACACGAACACCGAAATCCAGCGGATGCTCGCGGTTGAGGTCCGCCAAGGCGCAGGCCGTAGCAAGGGCGATGGTGGTGTGCATGTCGTGCCCACACGCATGCATGACGCCGGGCACCTCGGAGGTGTATTCGAGGCCGGTGACCTCAGTGACGGGAAGCGCGTCGATGTCGGCGCGGAAGGCCAAGCGCCCGAGTTCCGTATCGGGACCAATGTCCACCATGAGGCCGGTTTCGGGGAAAAGCTGTGGCTCCAAGCCGTACTCGCGCAGGGTGCGGGACAGGAAGCGGGTGGTTTCCACTTCGTTATTGGAGGTCTCCGGGTGGCGGTGGATATGGCGGCGCCACGCGATGACCTCCGCGCGGTGGTTGCTGAACCACTCACTGACGTAGTCCGAGATCACTGCTTCCTCCTCCGTGGTTTCCTATTGGGAAGAGTCTACAACTAGACCATGCGGTTCAGTTAGTCGGGCAGGTCACGCGCCAGATATACTGAGCGGTCTGCCCTGTCCGACGGTTTCGCTACAGGTCGATATTGCGGGGACCGTAAAGGCGATCGCCGGCATCGCCAAGGCCCGGGACGATGTAAGCGTCCTCGTTAAGGGAGGGATCAATCGCTGCGGTGACCAAGCGAACTGGCAGCCCCGAGTTGGCCAGTGCATCAACGCCCGGCTGCGCGGAGACCATGCAGATTGCCGTAATGTCGGTAGCGCCGCGATCTGCCAGGAGCTTCAGGGAGTGCAGGAGGGAACCACCCGTGGCAAGCATCGGATCAACCACGAAGACACTCCGACCGCTGAGATCCTCCGGCAGAGCTTCCAGGTAAGGCACCGGCTCGTGGGTTTCTTCATCGCGTGCCATGCCAATGAAGCCCACTTGGGCATCCGGGATCATGGACAGTGCCGGATCAATCATGCCCAGGCCAGCGCGGATAATGGGCACGATGATCGGAGGGTCCTGCAGGCGAGTACCGTCGGCCGTGGCGACGGGTGTGACGCACTCAAAGTGCTCAACGGGCAGGTCGCGCGCCGCCTCATAAACAAGCATCGTGCCCAGATCTCGCAAGGCAGCGCGGAAGGCGGCATTGTCGCTGCGGGCATCGCGCATGAGGGTCAGCCGGGATGCGGCGAGGGGGTGGTCTACTACGTGGATATCCATGTCCTTCACTGTATAAGAATTGGGCGGGAACCGATCAGCGGGCGGTGAAGTCTAATAAGGCATGACTAGCTTCGATACTTTCACCATTGATACTGAACACACTCGCCGCTTAGCCCACGAACTTGCCGCTGTCTCTCAGGACTCCCCCGCTCCTTCTCCCGAGCTACCGATAGAGCCGGTCGTGGACGGCTTTAGCAGTGCGTTCAACGCCGCCATGGAGAATCTCACAGCACGCCTTGCCCAGGTCAGGGCCGATGCCGGAGCGGTGGCAGAGTCCAGCTTCCGCATGGCGCGGGAAGCCGAGGAGACCGATAGTGGCCTCGCGAGCGCGTGTGGAGGTCTGTGATGTTGGAATCAGCGATAGCTCAGATTGCGCGGATGCAGCCGGCGCAGCTTCCCGACGTCTCCCTGCCCACTGTGCCCGATCTCACTGCCGCGGGACCCCTCGCGGAGATAGCGCACGGTGATCCGCGAGCGCTCTTGGACACCGCCCGCCAAGCCACTGAGGATCTTTCCACGGCCCGCTCCGCCCTGGATTCCGCGCGCGGGCTGATTTCAGCGGCCGTCAGGGATCTCATCGGACTGGGCTTCGAGCTACTCCAGCGCGGGTTACCTATAGCTCTGGGGCTGCTCATTCCGAACCCGGCGGCACAGGCCGCGGCGCGCTCAGCTTTGCAGGCTCTCGCTATGGAGTACGTTGGCAAGGCACTGCAGCGCTTGAAGCACTTAGCCGGCGAGCTTCTTCAGGCGGCGGCTCCCCTCGTTCCCATCGGTCAGCGCGCGGTCCAACCTTCGGTGCGCGGCCCCCAAGAAGAAAGCACGGCGCGCCACGCGCTCGTCGCCCCGGCGGCGGAGAACGGGGCAACCACGCAGGGACAGGCCGCAGCACAAGCAGCGCTATCCCAGGTGGGGACTCCTTATGGCTGGGGAGGAACCGGCAACGGTAGTTTCGATTGCTCAGGACTCACCCAATGGGCCTGGCGCCAGGCCGGCGTGGAACTGCCGCGCACCGCTGAAAGCCAGACCGTGGGCCGACAGGTCAGCGCGGAGGAGCTGCAACCCGGTGACCTCATCGTGTGGGATGGGCACGTGGCGATGTACTCCGGCGACGGGCAGATGGTGGAGGCCGGAAGCCCCGTGCAAACCAATCCATTGCGCACCAACAACATGGGGATGGCTTTCAAAGGCTTCTGGAGACCCACAGGGTAGACTGTTTCCCCATGAACACCCGCGCTATTGTCCCTATCCAACTCTCCCTTTCCGAGGGCGATTTTTATACCCTATGGGCGCCAAAGTGGCGCCAGAACGGCTCCGAGTGGCAGGCCTTTCTTGGTGATGACGAGTCTGTCCTGCTCTTTAAAACGGAAGCCGAAATGCTGTGCTTCCTCGAGTCGGGGACGAAGCATGACTTGCTCGATCACCCCAAGTGGGAAGTGTTCAACTCCCAAGCGGCGGACCGCGTGGTTCCTGAGAAGAAGCACGTGTACGACCTCGTCGGGATGCCGAAGTACCTCGCTGGCCGCCCGAGCCACGAGAACGTCTCCACGGTCGCGCGCTGCTTGGAGATTGCGCACTCGCTGGCAGAGGTCAGCGCCGCCGAGCACACCGTCATCTTTTTCGCTTCGCACTCCATCCTGCGCAACGCTGCCCGCGGTGCCGATCACTACGCCGGCGACCAGGGCATGAGCGAGTGGTCCGGCGTGGGCCGCGTTATCCACAGCAACTGGCGCGCAGTGATCGAAGACCTCGACAAGGTGGTCAAGGTCGTTCCTTCTTCTGATTTCACCCAGGATGCAACCACGAGCGCCGCCACCCGCATTTCCTCCGCCACCGAAGCGGCGGAGGAAGCACGCAAAAAGGCCGAAGAAGAGCGCAAGGCCGCCGCACAATCGGCAGATCCTTATGACAGCTCCCCGTGGGCAGCCGCAGGCATCGACCCGGTAAAGATCACCGCCGACCAAAGGACTGTCTACACCCTGCGCACCTACCTCGACGGCAAGCCAGTGTTCCTGGGCAAGTGGGGCGAGATCTTCACCTTCCCCAGCTCCAAGGTGCTCGTGCGCTGGATCATGGAAAATGACGACCACGACTTGGCCAAGGTCTCCACCTGGGAAGAGGTCGTTGCCGCGGCGAACGCTGGTGAGCTGGAAGTCACGGTCCACCCGGATAACCAGTACAACTTCAACGGCATCGTGCGTGACATTGAAAAGGGCCCGGAGGCGGTCGATACGGATCAGATGGGTCGCTGCTACGAAGTCTGCGCCGATGCCGCCGACTGGTCCGGGGATGACTCCATCAACTCCTACATGCTGCAGAACCCGCGATTCCAGGACTACCTGGGCTACATGCTCGGCTCCACCGAGCACGCAGGCTACGTTCCCTCCAAGCCCTACACCGAGCACGCGGAGTCCTGGAAGGGCCTAGAGGAGATGCTGACGAAGCGCTTCTCCCGCTTTTAGTTTCTAGTCGGAGGACTCAGTCTCTTCTTCCGTTTCTTCTTCTGTCTCGGAAGCGTCCTCCGCGAATTCCGGATCCGCCAGTTCCTCATAGGCGGGCAGAATCTCCTGCTCGATGAGGCGCTGGCGGTCCTCTTCGCTGGCAAAAGAGTTCTCAATCGCCTTGATGGTGAGGTCGAAGAACTCCTCCAGCCCGTAGCCAAAGGTCTCGCTCAGGGCCAAGAAGACGTCGCTGAGCTTCTCCCCCGCCACCGTGCAGGTAAAGCCGAGCTGCTGCAGCAGCGGCAGAGGGTGATCAGCCAGCTCCTCTATCGGCATTTCCTCCAACGGCGCGAAGGTCAGCGCGATGTGGCGATCCCGCACCCATGCAGAGGCCCTGCCTGGGCGAACGCCGTCGAGATCCGCGCTGAAGTCATCGACGAGATCAGTGGCGTGCACCAAGCGCGTGGCACCCGCCTGCACTGCGGCCACGGCATCCTCATAAGAATCGACATCGCGCTCCCACGGGATGAAATCCGCGCGGAGTTTCTCAGCCGCGGACAGCTCGGTCAGCGCCACGCCCACCGCGGCCTCGCTGGCATCGCCCTCGACAATAAGCCGAGCATCGATTCCAGGAACATCCAACCCTTCCTGCGCGGCGGCGAGGGCCTCGGCCGCGTCGAAGGGGAAGGCGCCGGGGCTCAGCCGGAGCTCGGCGTAGACCACGTGGTCGTCGGCAAGCGCTTGTACAACAGCGTGCGTGGCCGCGCGGAGCTCGTCCGGGGTCGAAGCATCCGTGGGCAGCGGCGCGAAGAGCGTCACCTTGGGCAGGCCGGCGAAAATCTCGGCGCCGGAGTCTTTGTTTTCGGGACTAATCAGAGGTGCGTCATGCATGAGGTTCATCCTAGGACGGGGTCTAGGATTAAGCACGCTATGAAACATGTCCCCGCGATCCTGACTGCCCTCGCCTTAGCCGCGACGCCGCCGGCGTTTGCAGAGGAGGAAGAGTCAACGTCGCCCACGCGCACCACCGCGCCGGATACCGACTCTTGCCCGCACTCCCTCGTTCCTGAGGAGCCAACGACCACGTCCGAGCGTCTCTCCCCCGGCCAAGTCGCGCCCACTCCCCTGCCCGCTGTTGAGGGTGCTGCCTGCGGCGTGACCGCCCCGCGCGGTTTTCGGGTCAATAAGGACGTGGTGGCGTCGGCGTGGATGGTCAGTGACCTGGACACCGGCGAAATCATCGCCATGAAGGATCCCAATGGGCGCTACCGCCCCGCCTCCATCATCAAGGCGCTGCTGGCGCTCGTGGTCATCGAGGAACTCCCCCTCGACCAGCGCATCACCGCCACGCTTGACGACGCCTCCATCGAGGGCTCCGCCGTCGGCCTCGGCCCTGATGGAGTCTACACCGTAGAGCAGCTTCTGCAGGGCCTTCTCATGGCTTCCGGCAACGACGCCGCGCACGCTCTCGCGCAGGCTGTTGGCGGGGACGATGAAGCATTGGCAAAGGTCAATGCGAAGGCACAGGAGATTGGCACGCGCTCGACAGTGGCGGCGAGCTACTCCGGGCTGGACGCGGCGGGTATGTCGACCTCCGCGGCGGATATCTCGCTGATTTACCGCACGGCTTTTGCCAACGACACCTTCGCGCGCATCGTCGACACCGAGCACGTGGAGTTTCCCGGCTGGGGTGACATGCCCGGCTATGAGCTGTGGAACGACAATGGGCTGTTCCTCAACGACCCGGATGGCATCGGCGGCAAGACGGGCTATACCGAGGACGCACACCATACCTTCGTCGGCGCTATCGACCGCGATGGGCGCCGCCTCCAGGCGGTTCTCCTCGATACGACCGTCGAGCATGGGTTCCGCGCCTGGGAGCAGGCGCAGATGCTTCTCGACGAAGCCTCCGACGTCCGCGCCGGCGATGGCGTCGGGCACCTAGATGACTTCGCAGCCGGAAAGGAAGAGCCCGCGGAGTCTGCGGTTACGAGCCCGGCTCCCACCACCCCGGCTGCGCCCGCCACCGCGGAGGTGGCTGCGGAGTCTTCGTCCTTCGAAGGCTCGCAGGGCTGGATTGGCTGGATGGTGGCGGGGCTCGTCGCGCTCCTCGTCGTAGTGGTTGCTACTTTTTCACTACTTCGGCGTTAGCCATGATGTCGTGCTGGCCGCGTAGATTGTTCTTGGCCCCAATCGTGGTCACCACGTAGAGGGCACCAAAAAAGGCGATCAGCGGCCCAATGAGCGGCACGAGGGAGGCCACGCGCCACCAGTTGCGCCTGATGCTCTGCTGCCAGGTGAGCTTCTCGTGGGTCGTCACATCGCGCACGGTATACCCGGCAATCATCTTCGCAGGTGTTGCCCCGGCGAGGACCTCGAAACAGATGTAGTAAGCCACCGTGAAGATGCTGGAGATGCTGACGATCCACACCGAATTATCATCCGGGTTGGTAAAGCCAAAGCCGACGATGAAGGACACCACGAGGGCCGCGAGAAAGTAGTCAATGACGGCCATGAGCACGCGGTTGCCGGGAGAGGCGCGCCGCGCATCATCGCGGGGCGGAGTTGGCGTTGGGGCGTGCGCGCTCTCACCCCACCGGCCGGTAGTCGCGTAATCCTCCAGCTGCGCCCACGTGAGCTGGGCGCCGGACTCGACCTTTTGGTCATAGCTGGCGCGGGAGGAAGGCTCGCATAGAATGCGGGAGGCAACGGCAAGCTCCTCGCGCTCTGGGGCTTCGGGGAGGTAGCCGAGGCCTTCGAGGTGAGCGTCGGCAGCCGCCAGCTGCACGCCCAGTTCTCGTGAGGTCGCGCGCGAATCGAGTCTGAAGTGCTCGTACAGGTTCGGGGCAAAAGACGCTGGTAGCATCGGCCTACTTTCGGCGCAGCAGGGCCCACGCACCCGCAGCGGCCGCACCAAGGGCGGCACCGGCGCCCAGGGTCACGCCCGGGTTCGGGCCCTGGCGGATCTCGTTGCGGACGCGGATGACAGCCTGGTCTGGGACGGGCGGTACCAGCAGCTCGAGGGACTCTTCAGTGGTGGCCGTCCATGCGGAGACGTACAGCACGACGCGCCAGACCAAGTACATGACCACCATGAGAACAATGACGGGGCCGAACACGGCGCCTGCCGGGTTGCCCGCCGCGGAGGACATGATGACGGTGGACAGCTGCTTGATTACCTCAAAGAGCACCGCACCAATGGCCGCGCCCATCAGTCCCGACTTGGTGGGAACCTTCGTGCGCGGCAGGAAGGCCACCATCCACCAGAAGACGAGGAAGTTGGCGATAAGGCCGATGACGATACCGGCCACAACCAGCACTGCGCCCATGCCAGGGAAAGACTCAATACCGACCCACTCGAAAATCTTTTGGGTCAGTCCGGAAGAACCCGCCGCCGTCACGCCGAAGGCGATAACCATGGCCACGAGCAGGCCGATGAGCCCCAGCAGATCGCTGAGCTTCTTGGTCACAAAGTTGCCCGGGGCGTCAGTCGGATCCTGCATCCACATCGCCGAAATGCCAATGCGCAGGTTGTTCATCCAGCCCAGCCCGGACCACAGGGTAGTCAGGCCACCGATGCCGTACATCGCGCCGCGCTGTTCAATCGCGGTATGCAGAATCTGCGTAATCGAATCCCCCAGATCGCCAGACACGGAGTTCGCGATCTGCTCCTCCAGTTGCTGCATGAGATCGGGGCGATTGGCCAACACGGTGGCGATGGCTGCCACCGTGAGCATGAAGATGGGGAAGATAGCCAGAACCGAGAAATACGTAATTCCGGCCGCGAACTGGTTTCCGCCCTGGCTGCCGTAGCGGTCCAGCATCTTCATGATGTGGTCGATAAAACCGGACTTCTCGCGGACTTTATCTACCGCGCCCGGCTCATCGGCATTAGCACGCTCGATGCCGTAGTCATCGGTCTTCTTCTCATCGGGTTGAGTCGTTGGCGCCACAGGCTTTCCCCTTTTTATGAAATACAGAAATAAGTTACAGAGTCCTCTACACAGTCTTCATCATGCTAACCAACTCAGCCGCGGCGCGCGGGGAGGAAGCCCACCGCCTCGTAGACCTTGTCCACGAGCGGGGAGGCGATCTCCGTGGCGCGCTCGGCGCCCTGGGCCAAGATGCGCTCGAGCTCGCCGCGGTCTTCCATGAGCTCGTCGTAGCGTGCCTTCAGCGGAGTGGTGAAGGCCTCCAGCGCTTCTGCTGTGTCCACCTTCAGGTGGCCATAGCCCTGGCCCGCGTACTTGTCCACGAGGTTCGGGATGCTCTCACCGGTCAGCGCAGACTGGATAGCCAGCAGGTTGGACACGCCGGGCTGCTTCTCGCGGTCGAAGGCCACCACGCCGAGGTCATCGGTCACCGCGGACTTAATGCGCTTAGCGGAGGTCTTAGGAGCATCGAGCAGGTTCACGATGCCCTTCGGGTTAGCGCCCGACTTCGACATCTTGGACGTCGGCTCCTGCAGGTCATAAATCTTGGCTGAGCCCTCCGGAATGAAGGCCTCTGGCACGCGGAAGACCTCGCCGTACTTGTTGTTGAAGCGCTCCGCCAAGTTGCGGGTGAGTTCGAGGTGCTGGCGCTGGTCCTCCCCCACCGGCACATAGTGCGGGGAATACAGGAGGATGTCCGCGGCCATCAGAACGGGGTAGGTAAACAGTCCCACGGACGTGCGGTCCTGGCCTTGCTTGAGGGACTTGTCCTTGAACTGGGTCATGCGGGAGGCCTCACCGAAGCCGGTCAGGCACTGCAAAACCCACGTCAGCTCCGCGTGCGCGGGGACGTGGGATTGCACGAAGAGGGTCGATTTCGCCGGATCGATGCCCAATGCGATGAGCTGTGCGGCACCCGCCACAGTGCGGTGACGCAGCTCCTCCGGGTTCTGCTCCACCGTGATGGCGTGCAGGTCCGGGATGAAGTAAAAGGCCTCGTGCGAGTCTTGCAGGTCAATCCACTGCTTGAGCGCACCGAGGTAGTTACCGAGGTGGTAGGAGTCCGCCGTGGGTTGAATACCAGAGAGGACTCGAGAAGCGGAGGTCGATGCAGAAGTGGAGTCAGTCATGGTTGACTACTCTACTCTGCCGCCTCCGGCGGGGAGGCGGTGCGTCGATTAAATCTTGCGGGAGGTCGGGCTAATGACGTCCATCATGACGGCGAAACCGGCCACCATGAACGCGCCGCCAACGCCCTGGAGGACGATCGGGCCAAGGAAGGCAAAGGACGGTCCGACGATGGTCCACCACCAGATACCCAGGGCAAGCAGAATAGCGCCGAGGACAAAGTAGATGATTGCGCGGGTCATGAGCATCTCCTGCGAAATAGAAAAGGACGTTAAGACGGGATTATCGTACCACTACTTGGATTCGGCTACTTGTACTCCACCAGAAGAGGAGAGTGATCGGACCAGCGCTCCTCCACCGTCGGCGCCTTCTCCACCCACGTGCGCTGCGCGCGCTCCAGCATAGACTTCGTGGCCGCTTGATAATCGATGCGCCACCCAGCGTCGTTATTGAAAGCCTGGCCGCGGTAGGTCCACCAGGTATAGGGCCCCTCAGCCTCCGGGTGCAGGCGCCTGGCGACGTCAAACCACTGCGGGTCCGCGGCCGCTTCCCAGGCGGTCTTGGTCTCATAATCCACCACGCCGAGCCAATCCCCGAACCCCTTCTTCTCCTGCGGCTGCGCATCCGGGAAGGAGCCAAAGACGCGATCCATGAAAGCGCGCTCCTCCGGCAGGTGGCCGGACTTCTTCTCGTTGGGCTTGTTGTTCTTCAAGTCCTGGGCGCGGTGGCAAATATTCCAGTCACCACCGATAACAGCCTCCGGGTAGGTCGCAGCCATCTCATCCAAGACTGAAGAAAACTCGTCCAGGAAGAGGTACTTCTCATCCTGCTTCGGCGAATCCACATCGCCGGAGGGCAGATACAAAGAGGCCACGCGCACGCCTTCCACGGTGGCGGCAATGAAGCGGCCGGATTCGGCGAAGGAGCCGAAGCCCACGGAGACGTCGCCAAGCGCATGCTTCGATAAGATGCCCACGCCCGCGCGGCCCTTGGCGGCGGATTCGGCCTGCACCAGGTTCCATCCGGCCTCCAGAGCCGGGGCCAGGGCCTTCTGGGTCTGCTCGGGATTGGCGCGCACCTCCTGCATGAGGACGACATCGGCCGGCGTGGTATCCAACCACGCGTTCATCCCCGGGTTGTTCTCATTGCGCTGTTTGCAGGCCGCGCGGATGCCGTTGACGTTGACGGAGGCGATGGTGAAACTCATGCCGGTCAGTCTAACTCTGTTCAATAATCTTCACGGAAGGGCCCCGGCGGCGCTTGTCCCACATGGTGACGACCCAAGTAACACAGCCGGCCACCGCCAGGCCCGCGCCGGCCAGCGCGGTGGAGTTATAGGAGTAGCCCGCGCCCACGACCGCACCGCCGATGGCCGCGCCCGCCGCATTGGCGATATTAAGGGCCGACTGGTTCAAGGCCGCCGCGAGGCTCTGCGCATCCCCCGCCACGTTGACCAGGCGCAGCTGCAAGGAAGGCACGAGAATGGAGCCGAAGAAGGCCAAGACACCAAAGGCAATCGTGCCCGCCCATGCGTTGTGCGCCACGAAGTAGAAGGTCACTGACACTCCGACCATGCAGACGAGAGCAAAGATGATGCCGAATTCCAGGTTTCGGTCCGCCAGCGCACCGCCGGCGACGTTGCCGACAGTCATACCGATGCCATAGGCCATGAGCACAATCCACGTGTGGCTCGGGTCCATGCCGGCGACCTCCGTCATGGTCCACGTGATGTAGGTGTAGACGGCAAACATGCCACCGAAACCAACAGTGCCGAGGAATACGGTGAGCAGAACCTGGCTGTTTTTCAGCGCGCCGAGCTCAGTAAACATATCCGTTTCCGGCATGCGCGTCATGTGCGGGAAGAGGAAAAAGAGCAGGACCATCGTGAGCCCCGCAATGGCCACGACCAAAAAGTACGCCGCATGCCAGCCCAATCCTTGGCCTAGGGCCTGGGCCGCGGGCACGCCGATCACGGTGGCGATGGACAGACCCATGCCCACCATCGACATGGCAAACCCTTGCTTGCCCGGTGGCGCCATCGATGCCGCAGCCAGATTAGCTACGGAAAAGTATGCGCCATGCGGCAGACCCGCGATGAAGCGCGCCACCAGCAGGACGCCGTAGTTCGGGGCCAGGGCTGTCAGCAGGTTACCCACGAGCAAGAAGGCGATGAGCAGGATGATGAGGCGGCGACGTGGGAGCTTGCCTGTAAGTGCGGCGATGACTGGGGCGCCCACGACGACACCTAGTGCGTAGACGGAGATGACTACCGACGCCGTGTCTTCCGTAATGCCGAAATCATCCGCGATGAGCGGCAGCAGGCCCATGGAGGTGAACTCCGTGGTACCGATGGCGAAAGCACCCAGCGCCATGGCAATCATGACGATGGTGCGGCGCGTCGCGGAGATTTCCGTCTGGCGTGGGACGGGGCGGCGTTGGATACGGGTATTCATCGGTTTCACGTGGGCAGACCTTAGTACTTTCCCTGCCGAGCTCGTAAGTCCAGCCGGAAAGGTTGTGCCAAGTACACAGACTTCCCCCGCTGGTGGTGCGAGTCACAGGGGGACCGGCACCGCGAGAAAATAAGACAGGTATCCTGTGAGGTTGAACAGTTTTCAACTTCTTTAGGAGAACCATGGCAAAGATTATCTGGACCCGTACCGACGAGGCGCCGTTGCTGGCGACCTACTCCTTCAAGCCCGTCGTGGAGGCCTTCGCTTCCACCGCAGGCATCGAGGTGGAAACCCGCGACATTTCCCTGGCCGGCCGCATCCTGGCCCAGTTCCCGGAGCGCCTTGGTGACAAGAAGGTCTCCGATGCCCTGGCTGAGCTCGGCGAGCTGGCCAAGACCCCGGAAGCTAACATCATTAAGCTGCCGAACATCTCCGCTTCCCTGGTGCAGCTGAAGAAGGCTATTGCTGAGCTGCAGGCCGCCGGCTACGACCTTCCGGAGTACGAAGAGGCTCAGGAGAAGTACGACGCCGTCAAGGGCTCCGCTGTGAACCCGGTTCTGCGTGAGGGCAACTCCGACCGCCGTGCTCCGATTGCGGTCAAGAACTTCGCTAAGAAGAACCCGCACAAGATGGGTGCGTGGTCCGCTGATTCCAAGACCAACGTGGCCACCATGGACGCTAACGACTTCCGCCACAACGAGAAGTCCGTCATCATGCCGGAGGAGGACACCCTCTCCATCGTTCTGAAGACCGCCGAGGGCGAGCAGACCCTGCTGGAGAAGCTGCCGGTCCTCAAGGGCGAGGTCATCGACGGCACCTTCATGTCCGCCAAGGCACTCGACGAGTTCCTCAAGGCGCAGGTTGCCCGCGCCAAGGAAGAGGGCGTGCTCTTCTCCGCTCACCTCAAGGCCACCATGATGAAGGTTTCTGACCCCATCATCTTCGGCCACGTGGTGCGCGCTTTCTTCGCTGATGTCTTTGAGAAGTACGGCGAGGAGCTCGAGGCCGCTGGCCTCAATGGCGAGAACGGCCTGGGCGCTATCTACGAGGGCCTGGACAAGCTGGAGAATGGCGCTGAGATCAAGGCTGCTTTCGACGCCGCGCTGGCCGCGGGTCCGGACCTCGCCATGGTCAACTCCCACAAGGGCATTACCAACCTGCACGTTCCGTCCGACGTCATTATCGACGCCTCCATGCCGGCCATGATCCGCACCTCCGGCCACATGTGGAACAAGAACGACGAGGAGCAGGACACCCTCGCCGTCATCCCGGATTCCTCCTACGCCGGTGTCTACCAGGCCGTGATCGAGGACTGCAAGGCCAACGGCGCCTACGACCCGACCACCATGGGTACTGTCCCGAACGTCGGCCTCATGGCACAGAAGGCTGAGGAGTACGGCTCCCACAACAAGACCTTCAAGGTGCCGGCAGCCGGCACCGTTGAGGTCCGCAACTCCAAGGGCGAGGCTCTCATCTCCCACGACGTGGAGGAGGGTGACATCTGGCGCGCCTGCCAGACCAAGGACGCCCCGATCCAGGACTGGGTCAAGCTGGCTGTCAACCGTGCTCGCCTGTCCGGCATGAAGGCTATCTTCTGGCTCGACCCGGAGCGCGGCCACGACGCCAACCTCATCGAGCTGGTCAAGAAGTACCTGCAGGATCACGACACCGAGGGCCTCGACATCTCCATCGAGGACCCGGTCACCGCGACCAAGATCTCCGTCGAGCGCATCCGCAAGGGCGAGGACACCATCTCCGTCACCGGTAACGTGCTGCGTGACTACAACACCGACCTCTTCCCCATCCTCGAGCTGGGCACCTCCGCCAAGATGCTGTCCGTGGTTCCGCTCATGGCTGGCGGCGGCCTGTTCGAGACCGGTGCCGGCGGCTCCGCTCCGAAGCACGTCCAGCAGGTCCAGGAGGAGAACCACCTGCGCTGGGATTCCCTCGGCGAGTTCCTGGCTCTGGCCGAGTCCTTCCGCCACGAGCACAACACCAACGGCAACGCCAAGGCAGGCGTCCTGGCCGCTGCCCTGGACAAGGCCACCGAGACCCTGCTGGATGAGGGCAAGTCCCCGTCCCGCAAGGTCGGCGAGAACGACAACCGCGGCTCCCACTTCTTCCTGACCCTCAACTGGGCCAAGGAGCTGGCTGCACAGTCTGACGACGCCGAGCTGGCGGAGGCCTTCAAGCCGGTTGCTGAGGCCCTCGAGGCCAAGGCTGGCGAGATTGAGCAGGCGCTTCTCGACGTCCAGGGCTCCCCCGTCGACCTCGGCGGCTACTACGCCCCGAACGAGGAGAAGCTCAACCAGACCATGCGCCCGGTTGCTGCCTTCAACGACATCATTGATGGCCTGAAGAAGTAATTCTTCGTAGCATCATGTTTCCGACCGCCGCGCGTATCCCCTCCGTAGTGGAGCGCGCGGCGCCGTCGTTTTCCTACGAAGACGTCCTTAACCACCAAGTCACCTTCGACGCCGCTGCGTGACGCGAGACATGGTCCCACCTCACGCTCTACCGGCGGTGTAACACCCCCTCCTCCTCCGATGCCATTGGGCAATTTCTCCGCTGCCTAAAATCAGGTGACTAGCGTCCCGTACAACCATGGGAGCATCAGCTACGGTCGATGCCATCCACTTTTTGAATCTGGCGCTTCTTAGAAATGAAATAGGCTGATACCCAGAGAATCGTCGTAAGTAGGGCCGTCCGGACTACCCACATCAAGTCAGCAGAGGAATACCCCACCATAAGTACCGCGCCTATCGACAAAATCCAACCAGCCAAAAATGATTTCATGCTCTCAACACCTCTACTTAGCGAGAATTGCATCCCAGTCGCAACTGGCGTAACCGTTTAGGCCACCCGCTACAACTCCGGTCGCAATTGCCTTAAGCATTCCTTGCACCGCCCGGCCCGCAGGAACACCAGCAACGGTCATCGCCACTAAGCATCTGTTCCATGCCTCCTGCTTCTCGGGAGATGCACCAGTTGCCACTCCTTCTGGCAATTTGCACGTAGCCGGATTGTTCGCACAGTCTTGGATGTAAGAGTCGGAGGGTTCAGTGGGAAACGGATTGTTGTAGTTTTGCGCATGCGCAGTTGGAATCTTCACAAAGCCTGCCAGCATTACGCCAGCAATGACTACCGCGGTAGTCTTATGTTGTCGTGCAGGGGGGGCAGATCTTCATAATGCTCATGTGCTCAGGCTATCAATATGAGATTAGCCTCGCTATCCCTATTGGCAGATCTCTGTAGCCGACCATCAATTGAAGTCCGACAACGGCTTATGCAAACCCCTAACCTCATCAAAGGTTGTAAAAGCTACACCGCACAGCAAAAGAGAGAGTTTTTCAATCCACGGGAACCAAGCAACCACCGCCTCCGACTAGTAGTGCAGTTGATATCAGCGCCTGTCCATCGCCCGTCTTGAGTGCCCGAAAGCATTCACCCTCAGGCACCCACTACGGGCCCTACCTGTACACACTGAAAAGAGCACTACATATGAGTCGGACGGCTCTGCGATCTTTCATTCAGCGCATTCACTTTTACGGCGGTATGTTCGTCGGCCCCTTCATCCTCGTTGCGGCATTGACTGGCTGTCTCTATGCCATGGCACCCACCCTGGAGAAGGTGGTGTACCGCGACGTCATGACCGTTCCGGCGGTCGAGCACCCCGTGAGCTTGGAGGAACAAATCCAGGCCGCGCAGCACAAACAGCCTGACATGCCGGTCACGCAGGTCTGGCCGGCCACGACACCGACGGATTCGACGCGCGTGCTGGTTTCCGATGACAGCATCGACGAAAGCCTCCAGCGCACCGTCTTCATCAATCCTGCCAACGCCGAGGTCATCGGGGACTACCCCACCTACTCGGGCCTGGGTGAGATGCCGCTGCGCCGCTGGATTTCCTCCCTGCACGAAAGCTTCCACTTGGGCAAGGTCGGTGAGCTCTACTCGGAGCTGGCTGCTTCTTGGCTGTGGGTCATGGCCTGTGGCGGTCTTTATATGTGGTGGATTCGCCGCCGCCCGAAGAACAAGGCAACCGCGAACGCAGCGCAGCAGCAGCCCAAGCGCTCTGCCCGCTGGAAGGCCACCCGCCTGCATTCCACTGTTGGCGCCTGGATCTTCATCGGCCTGCTTGGCCTCTCTGCCACCGGTATCACGTGGTCGGGACTGGCCGGCGGGAACGTCGATTCCCTCGTCGAGCGCATGAACTGGAAGGCCACCCCCATCGAGACTGCCCTCCCCGGCACCACCGCTGAAACGCATGAGCACACCGGCCATGAAGGACATGAAGGTCATGGGGTTGGAGGGGCGTGGTCAAGCGCGAACGTGGCTGCCGAGGCCGAACGCGTCCTCGCCACCGGCCGCGCCGAGGGACTGACCGGACCGCTGCGCCTCTACCCGCCGGAGGACGCCAACTCCGCCTGGCAGGTCAGCGAACGCTGGGTGGAATGGCGCACCACCTCCGATGCAATTTCGGTAGATGGCACTACCGGCGACGTCATCGACCGCCAGCCTTTCTCCAGCCTGCCGCTGTTTAGCAAGCTCAGCAGCTGGGGCATCTACCTGCACATGGGCATCATGTTCGGACTGCCGCTGCAGATTGCGCTCCTCGCCTTGGGTCTCGCCACCGCCGCTCTCGTAGTACTGGGGTACTACATGTGGTGGAAACGTCGCCCACGCTTCCTCCCGACTGCCCACTTTTCCTGGGCCACCACAGGGTTGGGCGCGCTTTTCGCCGCCACCGTGGGCGTCTTCCTGCCGCTTTTGGGAATCACTTTGGCAGCGTTCCTGATTCTCGATGTCACCCTTGTGAACCGTGCCACCGCCCCGCGCAGGGAACGCACGCCAATCCCGGTCGGATAATTTAGTGAAAGCCATCACATAGGGCGGAGCTTATTAGGTACGGTAGTTTCTTATGACTAACCCACTACTGACACCTTCCACGCTGCCCTACCAGCTCCCGCCGTTTGCGGAGATCAAGGTCGAGCACTACCGCCCCGCCTTCGACGAAGCACTCGCGCTTCACGACGCCGAAATCGCCTCCATCACCGACAACCCCACCACGCCTACGTGGGAAAACACCGTGGAGGCGCTCGAGCGCTCCGGGCAGGACCTCGACCGCGTCATGGCGGTCTTTGGCAACCTCTCCGGCACCGACGTCACCGATGAAATGGAGGAGATCGCCGCCGACATCTACCCGCGCCTGTCCGCGCACTATGACGCGATCTACCAGAACGAGGTGCTCTACGCGCGCATCAAGGAGGCCACGCCGCCTGCCGACGACGCGGAAGGCCAGCGCCTCCACGACCACCTCCTGCGCACCTTTGCCCGCAAGGGCGCGGACCTCGACGCTGCCGGCAAGGCCCGCCTGTCCGAGATCAACCAGCGCCTCTCCGCGCTCTCTGAAGAATTTGGCCGCAACCTCATGGCGTCTACCCGCGAGCGCGCGGTCTCCTTCACCGAGGAGGAACTCGAGGGCCTGCCCGCCGAGCGCATCGCCTCCGCCAAGGCCGACGCCGAAGCACTGGGCCGCGAAGGTTTTGTCATCCCGCTGGAGCTGCCGACCGTGCAGTCCGAGCTGAGTCGTCTGGCGCGGGAGGATGCGAGGGGGAGGCTGTATGGGGCGTCGGCAAGCAGGGGCTCCGAGAACAACATCCCGGGGCTCATCGAGGCCGTGCAGCTGCGCGCCGAGCGAGCCGAGCTGCTGGGCTTTGCCACGCATGCCGACTACGTCATCGCCGAGGAAACCGCCGCGACTGCCGACGCCGCCCGCACCATGCTCTTCGACCTCGCCCCCGCCGCCGCGGCCAACGCCGAAGGCGAGCAGAAGCTCCTCACGGAGGAAGCAACGCTCAACGGCCAGGGTTTCAGCGCCGCGGACTGGCCTTATTGGGAATCCAAGGTCCGCGCCCGCGACTTCTCTCTCGATGAGGAGGAGCTGCGCAAGTACTTCCCGCTGGACCAGGTCCTGGAGAAGGGCGTCTTCGCCGCCGCCGAGCGCCTCTACGGCATCACCGTTATCCCCCGCGATGACCTCGAAGGCTATGCGGAGGGGGTTCGCGTGTGGGAGGTGATTGACGGAGACGTCAATCACGTGAATAAGGACCCGCACGTAGATATCGACTCGCACGGGGATAAGGGGATCGGCCTTCTTCTTACCGACTACTTCGGGCGTCCCACCAAGCGCGGCGGCGCATGGATGAGCGAGTTCGTGGGGCAGTCTAGGCTGCTGGAGCGGAAGCCGGTCATCGTCAACGTTATGGGCATCACCAAGCCCGCCGACGGCTCCCAGCCGCTGCTGAGCATGGACGAGGTCCGCACCGTCTTCCACGAATTCGGCCACGCCCTGCACGGCCTGCTTTCCGACGTCCGCTACCCCACCTTCGCCGGCACCAACGTCCCGCGCGACTGGGTGGAGTTCCCCTCGCAGATCAACGAGAACTGGGCGCTCGATAAGAACTTGGTCAAGGAGTACGCCCGCCACGTCGAGACGGGCGAACCTATTCCGGACGAGCTTCTCGACGCTATCTCCGCCGCCTCCGAGTTCGGCCAGGGTTTCGCTACCTCGGAGTATCTGGGAGCGTCGATCATCGACCTCGCGTGGCATTCCCTAAGTGCTGCCGAGGCCGCCAAGTTGGAGGCTACCCCGGAGGCCGTCGCCGAATTTGAGGCCGAAGCCCTGCGCGCGGCCGGGCTGGATAACGAGCTCATCGCGCCTCGCTACCGCTCGACCTACTTCAACCACATCTTCGCCGGCGGCTACTCGGCGGGCTACTACTCCTACCTGTGGGCCGAAGCGCTCGACGCCGATGGTTTCGAGTGGTTCAAAGAGCAAACCGACCTGCGCGAGGCCGGTCAGAAGTTCCGCGATGTCATCCTGTCCAAGGGCGCGTCTCGCGACTTCACGGAGGCCTACCGCGAGTTCCGCGGCCGCGACAAGGACGTCGCGCCGCTGCTTAAGCGCCGCGGCCTCGCCGGCGCCTAGTGCCGACTAGTTATCCACAGATTTCATCGGATGGCTAGTTCGGGGCTTGGAGGTGGGGTGGAGTGCTTTTAGGCTGCGGGGTATGAGATTACAGACGTTCTTCGCCGCCCTCGGCCGCGCCATTGACCTGGTGGCCGAGTGCGCGGGCCTGTCTGAATCTGATTTGGTGGCCCTCGGCGCCACGCCTGCCGACGCCACCGTGTTCCTCTCCCTCCACCACACCTACTTCGGGCACACCTCTTCTTCGAAGAAACAGCGCACGGCGGTTGCAGCCGCGCGCCAGCGCGGGCACGGGCTGGTGACCTTGCAGCTCATCGAGCACTTCGTGGCCAAAGTCCGGGACCATAACAAGGCCTGGGATTTGCGCGTGGAGCTGTGCCAGACCAGCGCGGAGCTGGTGGAAAAGGTAGCGCGCAAGCGCCTGCGTCAAATGCGCAAACCCCGCACGTATGCCGAGCGCGCCAAGCTCACCCAGCATGGCAACGGCCTTGCCACGCTCACCGTGACGGCGGACTCGCTCCAGCTGACGGGCGTATTTGAGGGTATCGACCAGGAACGCCCCGGCGAGAGTTTCCTAGAAAATCTGGAGGGCGGCGGCGTCAAGACTGAAGTTGCCACCATGGCGGTCTTGCAGCTCGATGACTACGCCGAGCTGCTCAAGGGCAATACGGAGAAGGACAGCGAGGAGTTCATCGTCCGGACGACCAATGGCGCGACGATGACCGGCTCGCAGCTGGTGGAGCGCGCTTTGCTGGACAAGGGGATCGTCGTGGCGGTCAGTCGCGAGCACGGTCCGCTTGATGTGTTCCGCTTCCAGCGCTTCGCCACCGCCAAGCAGCGTCTTGCCTTGGCTGCGGAGAATCCCTGCTGCGCCTGGGAGGGCTGCAAGGTTCCCTTTGAGAAGTGCCAAATCCACCACATCAAGGCCTGGGCCCGCGGCGGGCCCACCAATATCCTCAACCTGGTGCCACTGTGCCCGTACCATAATGGCGTCAACGACGATGATCCCGATGCCCCGCCCTCACGCGGCCACATGGACCGCATCGGCGGGCGCGTGGCATGGATCCCGCCATACGACGCCGCGCCGGTCTTTACCAGCGACTTCAACTAACGCTTCAACAAACCTCAAGGTCATCTTGCGCACCAGTGTGCCCCGCTCCGCCAGGGCACTCTTCCAGCACTGTTTGGTCGTACCCCGCAGGAAATCATCTCCTCGCGGGGCATTCGGCGTGCGGGTCAGTTGCCCGTGGGTCCTAGCCGGCGTTGCGCAGCGCGGTGGCCAACCCGTTCATCGTGACCTGGATGGTCTTGGACACCAGGAACTGGTCGTCGCCGCGACGGTAGCGGCGCAGCAACTCCAGCTGGATGGCGTTGAGTGGAAGCAGGTAAGGGTAACGCCGCTTGAGCGAACGCGCTTGGCGCTGATTCTCGCTCACCAGATCCGCGTTACCGGTGACCTTAAGGTAGACCTCGCGGGTGCGCTCAAATTCCTCGGATATCAGGCCAAAGATACGGTCTGCGGTGTCCTTGTCGTCGACCAAGTTGGCGTACAGACGCGCTAGCTGCATCTCCGCCTTGGCCATGACCTGCGCCATGTTGGCAAACACGGAGCGGAAGAAGGGCCACGTGCGGTACAGCTCGCGCAGCTCCTCCCAGCGCATCTCCACTTCTCCATCGCCACTATTTACTCCGGTCTTTCCGGTTTCTGCTCCATCCGCAGTGGCATTTGTTTCTTCTTCGCTGGCCGGTCCCGCTCCTAATGCGCCTCCGGAGGCTTGCTGCACCCACGCCGTCACCGCACTGCCCACGCCGAACCAGCCCGGGATGTTGGTGCGGGATTGTGACCACGACAGCACCCAAGGAATCGCACGCAAATCCGTAATCGCGGTGGTCTGCTTGCGCGAGGTCGGGCGCGAGCCCAAGTTGAGATCACCAATCTCGTGCAGCGGGGTGGACTGGGTGAAGTAGGTGATGAACCCGGGGTCGTCGACAAGCTGGCGGTAGGCCACGCCACTCAACGCCGCCAGCTCGCGCATGATCTCGTAGGCGCGCTCCGGATCCGTAATGGGCTCGGTATCCAACAACGATGCCTCCAGCGCTCCGGAAACAAACGCCTCCAAGTGGCGGCGCGCGGTCTCCGGCGCACCATATTTCGCAGAAATCACCTCCCCCTGCTCGGTAATGCGCACCGAGCCCGACACCGCGCCCTTCGGCTGCGCCAAAATCGCGTCATACGTCGGGCCACCACCCCGGCCCACCGCCCCACCGCGGCCATGCGCTAGGCGCAGCTCCACGCCATGACGCGAACACAACTCAACCAGGGCCAGTTCGGCGTCATACAGCGCCCAATTCGCCTGCAAATAACCGCCGTCCTTGTTGGAATCCGAGTACCCCAACATGACTTCTTGGATATCCCCGCGCGAGCGCAAATGCTCGCGGTACACGGGCACCTGCCACAGCTTCTCCAGAATGCCGGCGCCGGCCTTCAAATCCTCGATAGTCTCAAATAGCGGCACCACATCGACCTGGCCTAGGCCCACCTCCTTGAGTAGCACCATCGGCTCCAGAATGTCGGAGACGGTTCCCGTCATAGAAATAATGCAGTGCGACACCGACTCCGGCCCAAAGTCCCGCACAGCGCGCGCCGCCGCACGGAAGATGCCCAGCTCCTTCGCGGTATCCTCGGTGAATTCCTTCTCAGCACCGGGGAAAAGCAGCGGCCGATTGGTCTGCAGCTCGCGCACGAGCAGCGCGACCTTCTCCTCCTCCCCCAGCGCGCGGTAGTCCGGGGTGATGGTGGCCGCGGCGAAAATCTCGGTGAGAACGTTCTCAAAGGACTCGGAGTTCTGGCGCATATCCAGCGTCGAAAGGTGGAACCCGAACGTCGTCACCGCCGAGCGCAATCGGGCAAGGCGGTCATCGGCGATGATGTCATCGTTGAACTGGCGCAGCGAACGGTCGATCACGTCCAGGTCCCGCTTGAGTTCCTCCGGAGACGCATACGCGCTTGGCGACGCCTCCCCCTCCAACCTCGCCAGCACCTTCTTCCGGATGCCGAAGATGGCCCGGCGATAGGGCTCGTCGACGCGGGATTTTTCGTCGTTGTGGGCGGCGTCGGCAAGCGCGCCCAGTTCCTTGGAACTGGAGGAGTATCGATCCGACAGGGAGAGCTCGCGCTCCAACTCGCCGAGCTCGTCGGCGTAGTACTGCAGCACCGTCGCCGCGGCCTTGCGGGTGGCGTAGGTCAAGGTGTGCTCGTTAACAAAGGGGTTGCCGTCATGGTCGCCACCAATCCAGGAGCCGGGGCGGACGACGGGGGAATCGGGAAGCTGCTGGCCAAAGGTCTCACGCATGGCGTGGCGAATGGCGCGGTTGAGGGCGGGAACCTGGTCGAGCAGTGAAAGCTTGTAGTAGCGCAAGCCGACGTCAATCTCGTCTTCGAGGGTAGGGCGGGCAATACGAATCAGCGCGGTCTGCCACAGCAGCGTCATGCGCAGGTACATTTCCTTCTCGATTGCCGCCATGTCGCCGCCGCGGTGAGCTTCCTTGAGGAGAGTCTTGATGCGGGTCTGGGTGTCGAAGACGGTACGGCGGCGGGTTTCGGTGGGGTGCGCGGTGAGAACGGGGGCGACGTGAGCGCCTCGGATGACGGAGGCGGCGTCGGCGGGCGCGACGCCTTCTTCTTTGAGCTTGGCGAATGTCTTGCGCAGGGAAACCGGCGCCTCGACGGACTCGTCATCCAAGTCCTCCGCTAGATTCGCGATGAGCGCGAAATAGCTGAACGCTCGCGCCACGAGGTTGACTTTGGTGATGTCGAGGTCGCGGAAGATAGCGACGAGGTCTTCCGGCTTGGCATCGCCGTGGGCGATGTCGAAGGCCATGCGGCGGGTGGATTCGACGAGCTCAAAAACGTCCTCGCCTTCCTGCTGCGCGATGACCCGGCCGAGCACCCGGCCGAGGAAACGGATGTCTTCGCGGACTTGTTCTGGGGCAGGTGTGCTCACGGCGAGGAGCCTTTCTGGGAGTGATGTGTTCAGCTAGCACATCTCAATGTAGCCCAGAGCACTATCGGGCGATAGTTATTTAGCAAAAGAAGCGAGCCACGTGGCGTGGAGGCGCGAGTCACCGTTTTCTTCCGGATGGAAGCTCAGCGCTGTGACGCGTCCCTGCTGCACACCGACGATCACTTCGGCCCCATCATGTCTGGCGCAATCTGCGTGTGTCATACCACCTTTGCCGCCCACTCCCGCACTGATGGCCCCGCTGCTACTTATCGCGCCACCAGCCCTTGTCGCTCCACCAGCCACAGAACCAAGCGCAGGGGCAGGCAGGGTGGCGATGACCTCGACACCGTCGCCCACGCGGGTAACGATGGGCGCGCGGATGAAGCTCGCCTCAATATCGAGCGTGATGCTTCGGGGTCCTATGCCATGAGCCTCGGCGTCCCGGCGCCGCGCCCCAACCTCTGAGGTCTCTGCATCGGGCCGCTGACCTTGCATCGCGACGGGAACGATGCGCTCCTGGGAGAAGCGTTGGTTGCCGAAGGCGTTGCGACGCACGGTGACGTCGATAAGCCCTAGCGTCTGCTGGCCCGGCGCGGGGTTCTCCAACTCGCGGGCGCTGTAGATGAGCCCCGCGCAAGTGGCCAGGACCGGCAGCCCTCCCTCGACAGCGCGGCGCAGCGGCTCGGCGACGCCAAAAGAGCGCGCCAGCTTATCGATGGTGCTCGACTCGCCGCCCGGCAGAATGATTCCGTCCAGCCCGTCGAGATCCTGCGGCAGGCGCACCCGGCGCGTTTCGACACCGAGGCTCTCCAACACGGCGAGGTGTTCCTCCACGCCGCCCTGCAGCGCGAGGACACCGACGAGTGGTCGCACCGCGTTTACCAACCGCGCTCAGCCAGGCGGTGCGGGGCGGGGATATCGTTGACGTTGATGCCCACCATGGCCTCACCCAGGCCGCGGCTGATCTTGGCCAGCTCGGCCGGCTGGTCGTAGAGGGTGGCCGCCTTAACGATGGCCTCCGCGCGCTTCGCAGGCTCGCCGGACTTGAAGATTCCGGAGCCAACGAAGACGCCTTCGGCGCCCATCTGGCGGACGAGGGCGGCGTCGGCAGGCGTGGCCACGCCACCAGCGACGAACAGCACGACCGGCAGCTTGCCGGTCTCCGCAACCTCAGCAACCAGGTCATACGGCGCCTGCAACTCCTTGGCTGCGACGTAGAGCTCGTCGCGATCCAGGTTCTGGAGGCGCGCGATTTCACCCTTGATGGTGCGCAGGTGCTTGACGGCCTCGGAGACGTCGCCAGTGCCGGCCTCACCCTTGGAGCGAATCATGGCCGCACCCTCGGTGATGCGGCGCAGGGCCTCGCCCAGGTTGGTGGCGCCACAGACGAAAGGCACGTCAAAGTCCCACTTGTTGATGTGGTTGACGTAGTCGGCCGGGCTGAGCACCTCGGACTCGTCGATGAAATCTACGCCCAGCTCGCCGAGAATCTGCGCCTCCACGAAGTGGCCGATGCGGGCCTTCGCCATCACCGGAATGTCCACAGCGTTGACGATGCCCTCAATGAGGTCCGGGTCAGACATGCGGGCCACGCCACCCTGAGCGCGAATATCGGCCGGCACGCGCTCCAGCGCCATGACGGCGGACGCACCTGCATCCTCAGCAATTCGGGCCTGCTCCGGGGTGACTACATCCATGATGACGCCGCCCTTGAGCATGTCAGCCAGTCCACGCTTGACGCGCGTCGTGGCGCGTCCCTGTTCAATCTTCTGTTCAGTCATGGCTCACATAGTGGCCCAGAAAATTGGTCCAAGACAAGAGCCATTTTCCGAGTGTCGAATTAGACCACTTATGATGGGGTCGTGTCTTTCCGCCTCGATCCATCTGATACGCGCGCGTTGCCGGTGCAGATTGCCGAAGCCCTCCGCACCCAAGTCGCGGCGGGCATTTTGCTGCCCGGCGAGCAGGTGCCGTCGACGCGTTCACTGGCGCGCGATCTGGGCATTTCCCGAGGCAGCGTGGTTACCGCCTACGAGCAGCTCACCGCCGAGGGCTACCTCACCGCGTCGGTTGGCTCGGGCACAGTCATCAACCCGCACCTGCCCCATGGGCGCACCCCACAGCCTCACCCCGCGCCGCGGCCCAGCTCTGCCCCACCGCGCGTGGAGCTGACCCCCGGTTTACCCGATACGGCCGGAATCATCACCCCCGAATGGAGGGCGGCGTGGCGCAAGGCCGCGGTGAATCCTTCCGGCGATCTTCCCCGCGAGGTGGCCGCGCACCTGCGCCACATGCGCGGGCTCACCGTCGACCCGGCCTACGTCGTCATCACCGCCGGCGCCCGCGACGGCCTCTCGGTGCTGCTGCGCGCGCTGGGCGGCCACTTGCGCGTGGGCGTGGAGTCCCCCGGCTACCCCAGCCTGCGCCGCGTCCCCCAGGCTTTGGGCCACACGCTTGTCGACGTCCCCACCGACGCCCACGGCGTCACCGTCCCCACCGTTGACCTCGACGTTCTCATCGTCACCCCCTCCCACCAGCACCCCTATGGCGGTTCGCTGCCGGCGGCCCGGCGCGCGGAACTCGTCGAGTGGGCACGCAGCAACGACGTGCTCATCATCGAGGATGACTTCGATTCCGAGCTGCGCTACGTCGGCCAGCCTTTGCCCGCGCTGACCGCACTCGCCCCGGAGCACACGGTGTTGTTGGGCACGTTTTCCTCGGTGATTTCGCCATCGATTGCCTGCGGCTATCTGGTCGTGCCGCCGAACCTGCGCGCGGGCGTGGACCGCGTGCGGGAGGTCTTCGGCCAGCCTGTCGGCGCTATCCCCCAGGCGGCGTTGGCGAACTATCTGGCCAGCGGTGCGCTGCGGCGGCATACCGGGCGGATGCGCCGCGCCTACAAGCGCCGCCGCGACCTCGTCCAAGCCGCGCTGGAAGACGCCCCCGCTACCCTTCTGCCCATCCACGGCGGGCTCCATGCGGTGTTGCTGTGCGATAACGCCGTGGTCGACCGCGCGGCTTCCCTAGGGCTAACGCTCACCCCGCTGCGCGATTATTGGGGCGGCGCACCTGCCGAAGAAGGCGTGGTCTTGGGCTTTGGGCATTTGAGCGACGTCGAACTCGCCGCCGCGCTGGAGCTGGTCAAGCAGGCTTTAGCGGACTGAGCCCTAGCCGGCGCTGGCCAAAGTAACGGTGGCGAGGGTACGGCCCGTCGGTTGCATGCTGCCGCCTGCAGGTTCCTCGGTGACCATGACTTTGACCGCGGCACCGTCGAAGGGCATCCACACCCCATCGTGTGGGTCCTGACCGATAACCCCGGCTGAGGCCATCTCACCATCTGCACTGACTGCCCACACCTGGGCGCCCATGCCGTCGGCCAGTTGCGGCTGGCCATCGACCATCGCGCCGGATTTCGCCATCGAGGCGGAGGAAACGATATCCAGTTGCGCTCCCGAGGCATCCGCATTGCCCTGCATAAGGTCCTCTGCGCCCATGATGTCGTGCATGGATTTTTCGCCCGGCGATTCAGCCTCTACTTGCGCGCTATCCGGTGCATCTTGCTGCCCCAACTGCAAGAGCTGCGGCGCGGCTACCACGCCTGCGACGAGCACTGCGGCGGCAGCCGGCACCGCTACGAAGGCCCGCCAGCGGCGGCGTGGAAGCTCGATGACCTCAGCAGCTTCGCCACCGTCAATTTCCGCAAAGACAGCATCTTTCATTCGCGCTGGCGGATGCACGTCTGGGAGGGAATCGAGGAAGTCGTCGAAAGTCTCATCAGAAAACTCATGCGTATTGCTCATCTTCCCTCCTTTCCGAGAATCGCTTTTAGCTTCTTAACGCCGTCGCGCACGCGCGTCTTCGCCGTACCCAGCGGTACTCCCGTTGATTCTGCCAGCTCAGCATGCGTCAAGCCATTGAAAAAAGCGAGGGCTACCGCGGTGGAATGCGGCTCCCCAATCTCGTCGATGGCCCAGCGCAGGCGCTGCGCTTCGACATGTCCTAGGGCCTCATCTTCAAGAGGCTCGGTGTAGGTAGCCTGGGTCAGCAGCGCGTCGCGGTTATCGCGTTGCACTGCAGCAACGTGGCTACGCAGCTTATCGACGGCCCTCCCATGCGCCAACCTGCCCACCCACGACCGCGCGTTTCCCCGCTGCGGGTCAAATTTCGCAGCGGAAGTCCACACCTCAACGAAGACATCTTGGGCAACCTCTTCGGCTAAGGCGGGATTGCGCAGAACGCTCAGGCACACGCTGTACACGGTGGGCGCGAGGGCGTCGTATAGCGCACTGAAGGCATGCTTGTCTGCCGCAGCGGTCTGAACGAGCAGGTCGTTCAGCCGCGCATGTTCATCAGGTGACATCGCAGACACGGGTGTAGAGCTTACCTCCAGCAGCGGGGCGGACATGGCACTTTTACTTAGTCATTTCTTCACTCGGCGCCATCATCTCATCGCTCTTCATTTCCTCAGTCATCATGGAATCCGACTCCATCGCATCAGAACTCGGGGCCATCATCTCAGAGCTGGGCTTCATGTCCACTTCTTCCTTCTTGTCGTTGCAGGCAACCAGCCCACTGGCGGCTACGGCAAGTGCAGCGGCGGCGGTAACAAGCTTCTTCATTTCGGTACTCCTTCTTCAGGTCTTCGGGTCCGGCCTTTCCGGACCCTGTATCTGACCATTCGGAGCCACCCTGCGATGCGGATTGGACGGATTTAAAAGCAATCCGCTTTTCACTCGTGTTCCGAACTAGTTGCATACGCACACCGCATCACAAGCGAAGGAGCACAGGATGTTATCTACGCTATTCATCGGGTTTACCGGTGGCCTTATCACCGGCATCTCGCCCTGCATCTTGCCGGTCTTGCCGCTGGTCCTCGCAGTCAGCGGCGGCTCACGGTGGCGGCCATGGCAGGTCGTCGGCGGACTCGTCACAAGTTTCAGCCTCGTCACGCTGTTTGCCACAACGCTGCTCAATGCCTTGGGCCTCCCGGCCGACGTCCTGTGGAAAGTGGGAATCGCGCTGCTCGTTCTCGTGGGCCTGGGAATGGTGTTCCCTCGCGTTCAGGAAGCCCTCGAGTGGCCTTTCCAGAAGCTCCCGAAAGCTGGCGGCTTGCAAGCCACAGCCCGCGACAAGGGCGGCTTCGTCGTTGGCCTAGCCATGGGGGCTGTCTTCGTTCCCTGCGCGGGCCCAGCACTGGCCGCAATCTCCGTGGCGGGCGCCACCGGGACTGTCGACGCCCACATCCTCCTCCTCTGTCTCTCCTTCGCCCTCGGCGTGGCGATCCCGCTGCTGGCTTTCGCCTTAGGCGGCAACGAGGTGGGCAAACGCGTCGATGCTTTCCGCTCCCACCAACGCGAGGTACGCGTCACCGCGGGAATTGTGGTGATCGCCATGGCCAGTGCGATATCCCTCGGCGCGCCCGCGTGGCTGCAGCAGAAACTCCCCAGCATCAACGTCGACGCCACGCCCGTTGAACAGGACGCTCCCACAGCGGAAGGAACCCCCGTGCCCGCGTTCGCGGGGCTGACCGGCTGGTTCAACACGGATGCGCCCGTCGATCCGCGGACCTCCGGCAAGGTCACGCTCATCGATTTTTGGGCTTATGCCTGCATCAACTGCCAGCGCAACAACACGCACCTGACCAAGCTCTATGCGCATTACAAGGACTACGGCTTCGACATCATCGGAATCCACGCGCCGGAATACGCTTTCGAGCACGAGGCCGACAACGTGCGCCGTGCGGCCCGCGAGCAGGGAATCGAGTATCCAGTGGCACAGGATAATGACTTCGCCACGTGGAAGAACTTTGGGAATCGGTACTGGCCGGCGCACTATCTCGTCGACAAGCACGGCATGTTGCGCCAATCCCACCACGGCGAGGGCGACTACGCCGAGACCGAGCGCCTCATTCGTGAGCTTCTCCTCGAGCGCGACCCCAGCATAGAACTGCCTGAGCCCATTGAAGCCGCCGATACTCACAGCGCTCCGCGCTCGCCGGAGACCTACCTCGGCACCGCACGCGCACAGTATTTCACCAACCCCGATTACCACGACGGCACGCACCAGTTCACCACGAGCGAGCCGCCGTTAGGTCAGTATTCGCTGGGCGGGACGTGGACTCTGGCCGGCCAGCCCATCACCGCCGGACCTCACGCGCGGCTGCGACTGAACTACCGCGCCGCCTGGGTACAGCTCGTGGTATCAGGACGCGGAACGGTTCGCGTGCACCGCGCGGATGGTTCGGTCCACACCTTCGACATCACCCACGACGGCACGGTGGATCTCGTCCGGGAACCCGAGAATCACACCGACACCATCGAGCTGGAGGTAAGCGAAGGGCTCTCGCTGTATTCCTTTACTTTTGGCTAGCGTGGGGATCATGAAGCTATCTCTACATGGACAATCCGCCGTGGCTGTCGAGGCTCCCCAGGGGCGCATCGTCATCGACCCCGGCCCCCTTTCAGACCTCAGCTGCCTGGAAGGCGCCGAAGCGGTGCTGCTCACGCACGCGCACGGTGACCACCTCGACGTCGATGCCGTGCGTGCAAGCGGCCTGCCAGTATGGGGAACGCAGGAAGCCATCGACGCCCTCGGCTCCGGCACCGTCGTTCATACCGGAGAGACGTTCACGGTTCTGGGCCTTGAGATTCACGCGGTGGGCGGGCTTCACGAAGAAATCCACCCCAGCATTCCGCGCCCGGAAAACCTGGGTTATTTCTTTAATGGCGTGCTGCACCCCGGCGACCAGTGGTGCGTCCCTAAGGGACGCACGGTAAATGTCCTCCTACTCCCCGTCGCCGGCCCGTGGGTGCGCGGGGCGGATGCCGCGGATTATGCCATGCGCATCGGCGCGCGCGTGACGGTGCCCATCCATGACGCCGTGCTTTCCGACGCCGGCAAGCAAATCACCGACGGCATGCTCCAACGCGCCGGCGTGAGCGGCTATCGGCGCCTGCAGGTCGGTGAAAGCATCGACGTTTAAGCCGAACCAACCGCTCGGTCTATTTTTATTCTCGGTCTTGCCTGCGGTTTCCACAAAGCCACTAACAGCACTGAACCGCTTGGTCTAGCCTTTGTGGCATGAGCACCAAATACGATAATTCCGAAGTCAACGAGTGGTCGTTCGCGACCCGCGCCCTCCACGCCGGCCAGAACCTGGACGGCTCCACCAACGCACGCAACGTTCCGATTTACCAAACCACCTCGTATGTCTTCAACGACGCCGAGCACGCCGCCAACCGCTTCAACCTCTCGGATGCTGGCCCGATTTATACCCGCCTGACCAACCCCACCCAGGATGCGCTCGAAGAGCGCCTCGCTTCCCTCGAGGGCGGCGTTGCCGCAGTGGCTTTCGCCTCCGGCCAGGCCGCCGAGACCGCGGCCATCCTGAACCTGGCTTCCGCCGGCGACCATATCGTGACCTCCCCGCGCCTCTACGGCGGCACCTCCACGCTCTTTACCGTGACCTTGAAGCGCCTCGGCATTGACGTCACCCTCGTCGAGAACCCGGATGACCCGGCCTCCTGGCAGGACGCCGTCCAGCCAAACACGAAGGCTTTTTACGGCGAGACCTTCGGCAACCCAGTCGCCGATGTTCTCGACATCCCTGCCATCGCCGAGGTAGCCCACAAGAACCAGGTCCCGCTCATCGTGGATAACACCATCGCCACCGGCGCGCTCGCCCGCCCGCTGGAGCTGGGCGCGGACATCGTCGTGGTTTCCACCACCAAGTTCTATACCGGCAATGGCTCCGCCATCGGTGGTGCCATCATCGACGGCGGCTCCTTCGACTGGACCATCGAGCGTGACGGCGAGCCCGTCTTCCCCTACTTCGTCACCCCGGACGAGGCTTACCATGGCCTCAAGTACGCCGACCTGGGCGCACCGGCCTTCGCCATCAAGGCGCGTGCGGGCCTGCTGCGCGATACCGGTGCCGCCATCTCCCCCTTCAACGCCTGGCTGACGCTGAATGGCATCGAGACGTTGCAGTTGCGCGTCGAGAAGCACAATGCCAACGCCCAGGCCGTGGCAGAGTACCTGGAGTCCCACGCCAAGGTCACCACCGTCAATTACGCCGGCTTGGACTCCTCGCCGTACAAGGCCACCAAGGAGAAGCTCGGTTACGCCTACACCGGCTCCGTGCTCTCCTTCGACATCGACGGCGGCCGCGAGGAGGCGTGGGCCTTTATCGATGCGCTGAAGCTGCACTCGAACCTGGCCAACATCGGCGATACCCGTTCGCTGGTGGTGCACCCGGCGACCACCACGCACTCCCAGTCCGACGAGGCAGCGCTCAAGGCCGCGGGCATTACGCAGGCCACGGTGCGCCTGTCGGTGGGCATCGAGGATGTCAACGACATCATCGCCGACCTCGAGCGTGGGTTCGCGGCCATTGGTTAGCGCCATCCCGGAACTCGCGCCCGAAGGCGAGCTCACCGTCGTCCCCATCGGTGATTTCACCACGGAAGCAGGCGCCGTGCTTGCCGACGCCCACGTGGCCTACCAACGCTGGGGCGCTTTCGCCGGCGACCCGGACGGCGTCAACAATGTCTTGGTGGTTGAGCACGCGCTGACCGGGGATTCCAATGTGGCGGACTGGTGGTCCGACCTGGTGGGGCCTGGCAAGGCTTTGGACACCACGCGCTGGTGCGTTATCGCGACTAATGCGCTGGGCGGCTGCAATGGCTCGACGGGGCCGAAGTCGCTGCACCCGGATGGAAAGCCGTGGGGCGGGCGCTTCCCGGCGCTGTCGATTCGGGACTTGGTGGAGGCCGAGCACGACTGCTTGAAGGAACTGGGCATTTCGCGTGTGCACGCGGTGCTCGGCGGTTCGATGGGCGGCGCGCGAACTTTGGAGTGGAGCTTGCTGCACCCGGAAAGCGTGTCCGCGGTGTGTGTGATTGCGGTGTCTGCCCGGGCTTCGGGCTGGCAGATTGGCATCCAATCCGCGCAGATTTCTGCCATCGAGCGCGACCCGTTTTGGCATGGCGGAAATTACTACCTCACGGACAAGACTCCGCGGGATGGTCTGGCAGCGGCGCGCCGCATCGCGCATTTGACGTATCGCGGCGAGCAGGAGATCGACGAGCGCTTCGGCGCTACCGCACAGCAAGGCGAGAATCCCTTGGGTCCGCACCGCCAGCTGAACCAGCGTTTCGCGGTGAACTCCTACCTGGATTACCAGGGGGCGAAACTCACCGAGCGCTTCGATGCGGGTTCCTATGTGGTGCTCACGGAGGCGTTGAACCGGCATGACGTCGGCCGCGGGCGCGGCGGGCTCATCAAAGCACTGGCCGCCTCCCAGGTGCCGACGATGGTCGTGGGCGTGGACACGGATATCCTCTACCCCTATCACCAGCAGGAGCACATCTCTCGCAACGTCAACCAGCTACTGGCGATGGCCAAAATTGTCTCCCCCGTGGGCCACGATGCCTTCCTGACGGAGACCCGGCAGATGAACCGCATCCTGCGCAACTTCCTGCTGCTCTCCGCGCCGAATGGCCTCGATGTGGGCCCTGCGTACGTGGGCGATGAATATTACATCTAAGAGCCCAGCGCGTCGATGGAGAAGGCCATGAACACCATCGCCGCGCCCAAGATGCCTGTAAAGCAGGCATCGAAGCGCCGGGAGCGCACCGCGAGCACGCCGACCCGCGAGGAGTCGCAGGTCAAGCGGACCACCGTGAGCCACACCAGCGCCCCGCCCAGCAGCAGCGTGGCGCGGCGCCAGTGCTCGAACACGGCATAGAAACCCGACACCACAACCGCCACGACGAACAGGCCGATGGCCAGCCACTGGAGAGCCGGCGGCAGCGCCGAGGGCTTCAGGTGCGCATCGTGCGGGTTCGACAGGGACACCGGTGGCGTGGTTTTCCCGCGGGCTTGGCTTTCAGTCTGGCTTCCATTCTGGCTTCGAGGCTGGCCTTGAACAGGGCCCTGAGCTGGGCGCCGGGGCATTCGTTGTGCTCGGTGCTGCGGGCTTCCTTCTGATTGTGGGGACATGCTCATTACTTGGGCGTTCGTGTTGCGCCGTTAGTGAGCGGCAAGCTTTTCGGCGCGCTCGACGATGTTGCTCACCAGGAACGCGCGCGTCAGCGGGCCCACGCCGCCCGGGTTCGGGGAGACGTAGCCGGCCTTCTCCCAGACGTCCTCGGCCACGTCGCCGGCGAGTTTGCCGTCAACGCGGGACACGCCGACGTCGAGAACCGCAGCACCTTCCTTGACCATATCGGCGGTGAGCATGTGTGCCTTGCCGGCTGCCGCGATAATGACATCGGCCTCACGGGTCTCCGCAGCGAGGTCCTTGGTGCCGGTGTGGCACAGCGTCACCGTGGAGTTTTCGCTACGGCGGGTGAGCATCAGGCCAATCGGGCGGCCCACGGTCACGCCGCGGCCAATAACCACGACCTTGGCGCCATCGAGCTCTACCCCAAAGCGGCGCAGCAGGTGGATGCAACCGTTCGGCGTGCACGGCAGCGGGGCTTCCTCGTTGAGCACCAGCTTGCCCAGGTTGATCGGGTGCAGGCCATCAGCGTCCTTGGCCGGATCGATGAGCTCGAGCACGCGGTTTTCATCCAGGTGCTTCGGCAGCGGCAGCTGCACGATGTAGCCAGTGCAGGCGTCATCATTGTTGAGTTCCTCGATGACGCGCTCCAGCTCCTCCTGGGAGATATCTCCCGGCAGGTCCTTGCGAATCGAGTTGATACCGAGCTTCTCGCAATCACGGTGCTTCATCTTCACGTAGGAATGCGAACCCGGATCATCGCCCACCAAGACCGTAGCCAGGCCCGGGGTAATCCCCTTCTCTTTGAGGGCGGCCACGCGCTGGGCCAGGTCCTCAAAAATCTCGTCGCGGTACAAGTTGCCATCTAGTTTGGTAGCGCTCATGCACACCATCCTAGACTGATGCCTATGAGCAGCTTGCACATCGTCTTCGACAACCCCGTGATCCCTACCAACACCGGCAACGCCATCCGCACCGCCGCCGTCACGGGCGCGAGCCTGCACCTCATCGAGCCGCTCGGCTTCAACTTCGAGGACAAACACCTCAAGCGCGCGGGCTTGGACTACCACGACTTAGCGGACCTCACGATCCACAAGGATTTCGACGCCTGCATGGACAGCTTGCCCGGCGCGCGCGTTTTCGCTTTCACCACCCACACGGACAAGTGGTTCACCGACGTGGAATACCAGGAGGGCGATGTCCTGCTTTTCGGCACCGAACCCACGGGCCTGCCGGAGGAACACGCCTTTCACCCGCGGGTAACGGAGCGCGTACGCATCCCCATGATGCCGGCGCGACGCTCGATGAATTTATCTAACGCGGCGTCGACAGCCGTGTATGAGGCCTGGCGGCAGCTCGGCTTCCGTGGCGCGGTCTAACAAGTCGCGGCACAATGTGGGTGAACTTTCACACCGAAGGAGACACCTTGCCTAGCCTGCGCCCACTGCTTGATTCCCTCATCACCCGCGTCGAAGCTTCGTCTGCCGCCCACGCCACGCAGATCGCGCGCGTGGATCCCATCCACCGCCCCGGCGCGGTCAACCTCGTGCGCTACATGGAATTGCGCTCCCAAGACGCCGTCGAACTCCAGGAAGGCCTCACGGCGTTGGGCGCCACGAGCCTCAGCCACCCGGAGCCCGCAGTGCTTGAGCGCCTCCACGCCGCGCGCAACGTGCTCGACGCCTTCGATGGCCACGCGCCAACCTATCCTGTGCAGCCCATCGCCACGGCTTATGCTGACGCGGACGATATCCTCGACGCCAACACCGAAGCCCTCCTCGGCCCTACCCAGGAGGACACGCACGCGCGCATCATGGTGACTCTTCCTGCTGAGGCCGCGGAGGATTATGAACTGGTCCTCGGTTTCGCCCGCGCGGGCATGGAGTTAGCCCGCATCAACTGTGCGCACGATGACCAGGCGGCGTGGACAAAGATGGTGGAACACGTCCACCGCGCCGCTGAAGAGGTGGGGCGCGAGATTCTGATTTCCTGCGATATTGCTGGCCCCAAGGTCCGCACCGGCAGCATCGAGCCGGGTCCGCAGGTCATTCGCGTGCGCGGCGAGCGCAGCGCTGCGGGCGAGCTGCTGAGCCCAGCAACGCTCGTGCTTCACGACGCCCCCTCCTCTACCCGCGCCCACGGGGTGGCGGGGGAGGCGTCGCCAAGCGCGGCCCGCCCGGCGGTAGCGCTGGAGGTGGATGACGAGTGGTTGGCGCGCCTGCACCCCGGCAGCGAAGTGCGCTTCACGGAAGCGCGCGGGCGCTCGCGTGTGTTCACCGTGGAGAGCGCGGAAGCAGGCGTGGCGGTGCTGCACGGTGATCGCAACTGCTACCTCGCCGAGGGAACGGTGTTGAGCCACGGCGGGGACACCACGCAGGTGCATGGGGTTCCGGCACTGGAGCAGAAGATTCGCCTGCACCGCGGCGAGGAGTTGGTGCTGAGCACTTCGCAGGAGCCGGCGCGCATCGTCGAGGGCGAGGTGACCACGATTGGGTGCACGCTGCCGGAGGTGGTTGGCGCGCTCAAAGTGGGGCACCGGGTGATTTTCGATGATGGCGCCATCGCCGGCCGCGTCCGCGAGGTGCGGGAGAATGGTGCGGCGCGCGAGGCCGTCATCACCGTGGAACATGCCGGGCCTACCGGCACCAACCTGGCGGCATATAAGGGAATCAATGTGCCGGATACTGACGTCCCGCTGCCCAGCCTCACCGAGGAGGACATCGAGGCGCTGCGTTTTGTGGCCACGCACTGCGATATCGCGGCGGTCTCCTTCATCCGCACGCCGGCTGATGTGGCCTTCCTCTATGACACGCTTGAGGCGATTGCCGCCGAGCAGGAATCGGAGGAGATGGCGCAGCGCGTGCGTGACCTAGGCATCGTGCTCAAGATTGAGACGGTTCCGGCTTATGAGCAGCTGGGAAGTGTGTTGCTGGAGGGGATGCGGCACGCCAAGTTCGGCATCATGATTGCGCGCGGTGACTTGGCCGTGGAGTTGGGATTCGAGGAGATGGTCCAGGTGCCGGGGCGCATCATGAAGGTCGCGGAGGCGGCCCACATCCCGGTCATCATGGCCACGCAGGTTCTGGAGACCCTGGCCAAGACCGGGCTTCCCTCCCGCGCGGAAATCACGGACGCTGGCTATGCGCTGCGCGCGGAGTGCGTCATGCTCAACAAAGGCCCGCACATCACGGAGGCCATCCAGATTCTGGACCGCATGTCCCGCAAGCTAGGCCAATCGCGGCTGAAGAATCGCCAGAGGCTGCGCCAGGTGAGCAGCTGGTCCACTCCAAACGCTTAATGCGCCGCGCACCTGCGCCGCGTGGTGAGGATCACCTAAGAGATAGCTACAAACCTAGACGGACCTATGTTTACTAAGGGTAACCTATAAAGGTAATGCTTATTTAAGGAAGAGGGCTCACCGTGAAGTTATCTGAGTGCTCACGGCAAACCGCCGACGCTATCCCCATGGGATGCACCATCACCTTGGGACGCGAGTGCATTTCCTGCACCTGCGATGCCGCCTTGGCGGTACGCCTCGGCGAGCTGGGAATCCGCCCCGGTGCGACGCTGACCATGGGCCCGCGCGTGGCCGGTGGCGCGCGCGTTGTGTCGGTGGGCAGCTGCCGCTACGCCATCGATAAGGCGACGCTGCAAGCCATCGAGGTCTAAACCATGGCCACCACGAAACCCAGCTGTCACGGCGATCCGGGCGGCGCGGTAGCCCCTGCTGGCGCGCCCATCATCGCGCTCGTTGGCTCCCCCAACTCTGGCAAGTCCACTCTCTTTAACGCCCTGACCGGCGCGAAGGCGCAGACCGGCAACTGGCCGGGAACCACGGTTGAGGTCAGCCGCGGTGCGTGGAAGATCGGTGACGCAACCGCCGATCTCATCGATTTTCCCGGCACCTACTCACTCGACCCGCTCAGCCCCGATGAGGCGCTCACCCGCGCCATGCTCATCGATTGCCCCGCAGATGAGCGCCCCGACGCCGTCGTCGTGGTCGTCGATGCCAGCGCCGTCGCGCGCGGCCTCAACGTCGCGCTCCAGTTAGCGGAGCAGCCCTACCGCCTCATCATCGCACTGACCAAGTCCGACGTGGCTCTCAACCAGGGCCACGTAGTCGATCCCGCCGCGCTCGCTGAAGCCACCTCTATACCGGTGGTGGAGGTTGATGGGCGTAAGCGGGAGGGCGTCGAGAAGCTGCGCGAGGTTGTGATGGAGTCTTTGGCAACTGAGCCCGTGCAGTTGCGCGAAGACAGCGGCTTGGAGGGCCGTTTCGCGGAGCTGGATGCGGCGGCGAAGGCCTCGGTGAGCGAGGTCGAGCACGCCACGCCCCTCTCCCACCGCCTCGATGCGGTGGCCCTCCACCCGGTGGTGGGACCGCTGCTGTTTCTGGCCGTGATGTGGGTGGTCTTCCAGATCACCACCACGGTGGCCGCTCCCCTCCAGGATGGCCTGGAGGCACTGGTCTCGGGCCCCTTGAGTGACTGGGCGCGGGCGGGGCTAGAAGCCATCGGCTTAGGCCACCCTCTCATCACGGGCCTGCTTGTCGACGGCCTCATCGGCGGCGTCGGCATGGTCCTCACCTTCGCCCCGCTCATGGCGCTGATGTTCTTGTGCTTGGCGGTGTTGGAGGATTCCGGCTACATGGCGCGTGCCGCGGTGGTCACGGACCGTCTCATGCGGGCCATCGGTCTGCCGGGCAAGGCTTTCATCCCCATTGTCGTGGGCTTTGGCTGCAACGTGCCGGCGATCTCGGCCACGCGCGTGCTGGGCAGCCCGCGGCATCGCATCATGACCGCGCTGCTCATTCCGTTTACCTCGTGCTCGGCGCGCTTGGTGGTCTTCGTCATGCTTTCGGCCACGTTTTTCCCGGGGCACGCCGGCAGCGTGGTGTTCATCATGTACGTCATTTCCATCGCGCTGCTCGTGCTGGTGGGTTTGGCGCTGCGAAAGACGCTGTGGCGCGCGGTGCCTGAGGAAGCGCTGGTTATTGACTTGCCGACGTACCAGCTGCCCACCGTGCGCCTGGCACTGAGCGTGATGTGGACGCGCTTGAAGGGCTTCTTGCAGACGGCCGGCGGCATCATCGTGAGCACCGTGGTCGTGGTGTGGCTGCTCATGGCCATCCCGGTTGGGGATGCGGCGCAGGATTCTTCGTGGGGTGAGCCGCCGGCGCCGGAGGATTCCGCCTATGGGGCGGTCGCGCACGCCATCGCTCCAGCCTTTGCCCCGGCTGGCTTCGACTCGTGGTCCCTGGCGGGTCCGCTGGTGACCGGCTTCGTGGCCAAGGAGGCGCTGATTTCGACGTGGGCGCAGACCTACGCCGTCGACGACGTCACCGACGCCTCCGCGGAGGAACAATCCCACAGCGCGCTCAGCGATCACGTGCGCGCGGACTTCGAGCAGGCTTCTGACGGTCATCCCCTCGCCGCGGTGTGGGCCTACATGCTCTTCCTGCTGGCCTACACGCCCTGCGTGGCCACGATTGCCGCGCAGCGGCGAGAGATTGGCTGGCGCTGGACGCTCTTCGGCTTCGGCGTCCAGCTGGCCACAGCGTGGGTGCTGGCTGTAGCGGCCTTCCAGATTCTGAAGGTGTTTATCTAATGCCCGCCTCCCCCATCCAGGCCGTGCAGGAAGCCATCGAATCCGGCGTGCGCTCGCGGGCGGCCATCGCGGCACAGACCGGGCTGGAGCCCGGCACGGTGGACCTCATCCTGGATCACCTCACCGCCAGCGGGGTACTCGATATGGAGCCACTCGGCTCCTGCCCCGCGGGCGGATGCGGGTCCTGTTCGGCGGCCTCGGCGTGTGCCGGCCCCAGCAGCACGCGTGGGCCGGTTCTGCTTAAGCTTCGTCGCTGCCCCTAACCGCGCTGTCACGGGAGTCTTCACGTGGGTTCTGCCGCGGCTCAACCTGTGAGATGTTGACGGATGAGTCCATGGGACTTAGCGCTGACTCCATGGCAGGCAGGCGGCGGGAGCGCAGGCGGGTGAGGAGCTCGGAGGCGTCGGCAGGCGTGAGGTCTTGACCAGCCATCTTCACGGGGCCAGCCACGAGGTCGAAGCGCACGGTCCGCACGCCCGCAAGGTGCCCCAACGGCCCCACTTTCAGCGTGAGCTCCTGGATGTGCGGGGTTCCAATCACCATGACGCGGCGGTTAATGCGGCCGCGGTGCACGATGGTCACGGGAAGCGGGGAATCCACGAACGTCACCGACTGCTGCTTGCGGTCGATGGGGCTGATCCACGTAGCCCGGCGCGGGGAGGTATAAGTGGGCTGGGTGTGCCCTTCGGGGCGCGCGAAATCCTCAATCTGCGCACGATCCAGATCGGAGATGAGCTCTAAAAGCTCCAGCGCCTGCTCGCGGGTACCCACCGGCAGGATGCGAGTGGAACCGGACTGCTTACCGCTGCCCTTCGCGCCATAACCAGCTACAGAGACGTGCACCTCGTACCAGCCGAAGCGCCGCCATAAGAAGGGCTGGCTTACCCGCATGCCGTGGATGCGGCTAATGCGGATGGTTTGGCGGCGGCGGTCGGCAAGACCGTAAGAGACGTTGAGGGCGTTGGTGGGGGCGTGGTGAAGCGCGGTGAATTTCCAGGAAGAGTCCACCAAGCCCCAGACGCTTCCAACAAAGCCCACGATGATGGGCAGCAGCGCGGTCCACATACCCGGGATGAAGAGCAAGCCCCCAATAACGAGGGCCGCGAGGAGCGTGGGCAGGCGCAGCGCCTCAGCGGCAATCGTGCGCAGTATGGGAATCTCCGGGATCAGCGCGGCGGCTTCCTCCGCTTCCGGCGCCGGCTCACTGGCAGGGTTCTTATTCGTGCGCCGCAGCAACTCCGCGCGCAGCTCTTCTGCTTTCGCTTTGGGCAGGTACTCAATCTTGATCACCGACGAGGTACCGCCGGCGGTCTCCACCCGAACCGTGGCCAAACCCAACAAGCGCGCGATGATGGATTCCACGACGTCCACCGCCTGGATGCGCTCATAGCGCGCGGAGCGGAAGGACGTGGAGATGACGCCGTGGCGCAGCGCGATTTCATCCTCGGTGAGCTTGTAGCCCAGCTTGCGCCACCAGATTCCGGAGACCAGCCAAATCACTGCGCACACCAGCACGAAGGCGCCGATACCCAGCAGGGTACCGCGGCCGACCTCGCCGAGGTTGCCGCTCTGCAGGTAAGACACCACGTCCGAAATCATGGCGGCGTTGATGTTCACCGCAAAAATGGCCACCAGCGCTAAAATCAGCGACCAAAAGCGCAGCAGCGGGGTGAGGCGGTGGACGCGAATGTAGCCGTCGGCGTCGATAAGCGCGCGGTCCTTCACAGCCCACTCATCCTCTCGCGAGCCTTGACGGCGAGGCGCTCGCGCAGGGCGTCGGCGTCCGCGGCAGGCAGGCCGGGGATGGTGGCGTCGCTGCTGGGCGACGCCGTGTGCAACTTCACCTTCTTCAGCCCCATCGCGCGCTCGATGGGGCCGGCCGTAACGTCGACGAATTGGATGCGGCCATAGGGCACGACGGTGAAAGTGTGCCAGATTTTGCCGCGGGTGACGAGCAATTCGTCGGCGGTTTCCTGCCAGCCTAGGTTTTTGACCTGCGCGGGGATGAGCCAGAGCTGATAGAGCGCCCACACAACGAGCGCTCCGGCGACCCAATAGAGCCAGTCCCACCAGAAATATGCCGCCGCGGCCGCCAGGGCGGCGAGGATGACGTCCCAGCTCAAGCGCGAGATGTAGCGGGCTTTAGTGAGTGACGGGGATACGGGATTCATGCCGCCACTTTAACACGAACCCTTGACAAGTCGTTGGGTTTATACAACACTGTGGTGCATGTCCCCAAAGAAAAAGCCAACCCGCCCACTATTTAACCGGGTCCGCGTGCTCCGCGTTGAACGGGACATGACGCGCGCACAGCTTGCCGACGCCATCGGGGTCAACCCCCAAACCATCGGCGCTCTCGAGCGCGGCGACCACTCCCCCAGCTTGGACCTCGCCTTCAACATCTGCGAAGTTTTCAATCTACCCGTGGAAGCCGTGTTCTCCCGGACCGAATTCACCCCCATGTCCTCCGAAATCTACCGAAAGGACTAAACCACACATGTCCGCCTCTATTCCCGATTCCGTTAAGACCCGCAAGCGCTACATCACCCTGACCGACCTGTCCACCGCCCTCATCATCGCTTCCATTCCCCTGCAGTTCTGGAGCGCCTTTACCTCACTCATGGTGGCCGCCCTTGGAACTTTGCTGTGCGCGTTGATGACCGCTCGCCTGCGCGCAACGATTGGTGCCGCTGACCTGCCCACGACGGAACTTGATGAGTACCAGATGCAGCAGCACCTTGAGGCCCGCGACGACGGCCTCAAATTCTCCCTCGCAGCACTCGTCATCTTGCTGCCAGTGACTGGCCTTATCGCCTGGGGTGCCCGAACCATGCCCATCATGGATGGAGTATTCGTATCCCAGCTCTACCTCAAGATCATCCTGCTGCTCATGGTGTGGGTGCCCTTCTCCGTGGCACGCTCCCTGGCCGGAAAGATGAACCGCGACGAGCTCATCTCTAAGGAATAAGCCGCTTAGCGGAAATCCCGCGAGCCGCGCGAAAGGGCCTCACCGAAGGCCAGCGGCTCCAGCCGGTCCGCGGCAACCGTGACCGCCCCGGAGGCGTTCTGCACGATGCCGCGCACGATGAGCGCGGGCGCTGTTCGCGCGGTGACCTTATCCCGAGCCCACAGGCCGGGCGTAACCATCACGTTCATCAACCCGGTCTCATCCTCCAAACCAAAAAAGACCACCCCGCCCGCTGTCTGCGGGCGCTGGCGGTGCGTGACCACCCCGGCGATGCGCACGCGGGTGCCATCCTCCACTGCCGGCAAATCCGCCGCGGATAGGATGCCGCGGGCCTGCAATTCCCCGCGGACCTGCTCCATCGGCTGCTGGTTGTGAGTCACGCCGGTGCTCGCCACATCCGCCGCCATGAGCTCAAAGGCGCTCATCCCCGGCAAAGACGGCGCTTCAATCGCCGAAAGCCCTGGCAACATCCCCGCCCGTTCTGTTGCGGCCACGCCCGCCTGCCACAGCGCCTGGCGGCGATCCACCCCAAAGACGTCCAAGGCCCCCGCCACGGCGAGGGCCTCCACGTGATCGACGGTGAGGTCGGCGCGGCGGGAGAGATCGGGGACGTCGCCAAACGGCGCGGCCGCTTCAATGCGATCGGCGGCCTTATCACCCAACCCCTTGATGAGGTTAAGCCCCAAGCGGATACGCGCCTGACCGTCCGAGCCCACCACCACGCGCGCCTCGCGGCCCGACTCGTTGACGCTGACCGGCAGCACCTCCACCCCGTGGCGGCGGGCATCCTGAATAAGCGACTGCGGCGAGTAGAAACCCATCGGCTGCGCGCGCAGCAGGCCCACGCAAAACTGCGCCGGGTAATAGCGCTTAAACCACGCCGAAAAGTACACCAAGGAAGCAAAAGACTGCGAGTGGGACTCCGGGAAGCCATAAGCAGCGAAGGCCACAATCTTGGCCCACAACTTATCCGCCACCTCCCCGACGATCCCGTTGGTTTCCTCCAAGCCCTCATAAAAGCGCTGCTTGAGCGCTGCCATCTTGGCCGGCGAGCGCTTCGAGCCCATCGCGCGCCGCAGGTCATCCGCCTCCGCGCCGCTGAACCCGGCGGCATCAACCGCAATCTGCATGAGCTGCTCCTGAAAGAGCGGAATCCCCAGTGTCTTGCCCAGGGACTTCTCCAGCACCGGGTGGTCATAGGTCACCGGCTCCTTGCCATCGCGGCGGCGCAGGTAGGGGTGCACCGAGCCGCCCTGGATGGGGCCCGGCCGGATGAGCGCGACCTCCACCACGAGATCGAAGAAGACCCGCGGCTTGAGCCTCGGCAGCGTGCTCAGCTGCGCGCGTGATTCCACCTGGAACACGCCCACTGCATCCGCGCGGCAGAGCATGTCATAGACTTCCGGGTCAGCCAGGTCCAGCTCCCACAGGTTGACCACCCGGCCGGTGCTCTCCTCCACCAAGTCCATCATGTGGTGCAGCGCTTCGAGCATGCCCAGGCCCAGCAGGTCGAACTTCACCAGCCCGGCCGCGGCGCAATCATCCTTATCCCATTGCAGCACCGAACGATTCTCCATGCGCGCCCACTCCACGGGCACAACATCCGCAATCGGCCGGTCGCACAGCACCATGCCGCCGGAGTGAATGCCCAGGTGGCGCGGCTGACCCAGAAACTGCTCGGCCAAGCATTCAACGTCCGAAGGCGCGAGCGCAATGCCCTTCGACCAGGCATCGGCCGAACCCTGCGGGTAGCCCAGCGCGCGGGCGGCATCCCGCAACGCGCCTTTGCGGCGGTACGTAATCACGTTAGCCACCTGCGCCGCCTTCTCGCGGCCGTGCTTGGCGTAGACGTACTGGATGACCTCCTCGCGCCGCCCGGATTCAATATCGATGTCGATATCCGGCGGGCCATCGCGGTCCGGGGAGAGGAAGCGCTCAAAGAGCAGTCCCGCGGAAATCGGCTCCGCGTTCGTAATCCCTAGCGCGAAGCACACCGCCGAATTCGCCGCCGAGCCGCGCCCCTGGCACAGGATGTTCTCCCGTTTACAAAAGTCCACGAGGTCACACACGATGAGGAAGTAGCCGGGAAAGCCCAGCTGCTTGACCACACCCAGCTCATACCGCATCTGCTCCCACGCCCGCTCCCGAATCTCCTCTGGGCGCGTGGCATAACGTTCGGCAGCGCGCTCAAAGGTAAGGTGCTCCAGCCAGGACATCTCGGTATAGCCTTCCGGCACGTCGAAATCAGGCAGGTTCGGGGCCAGCGCCTCCCACGTGAAGCTGCAGTCCTCGAGGACGCGGACGGTTTCGGCAATGAGCTCGGGGCGCTCAGGCAGCAGGCGCGCCATTTGTTCCCCGGAGCGCAGCCAGGACGAGCCCATGGGGTGGGAGCTGGGGGAGGCGTCGGCAAGCGCGAGGCGTCTGGACAGGGCTTGTTTGGCTCCAGCCAACCGCGCGTGTTCACGCGTGGCGGCAGCCGGGCGCGCAGTGGCAATGGCGCGCGAAACCGGCAAGGAATCCAACAGTAGGTGGTGGTCCGCGTCCTCCGGGAGCTGGGTACATGCATACTCCAGAACCATGCTGTCTATTTTTATTCCCTCGACCAAAAGATCGAAATGCTCTACCCATTCCCAGCCCACCAGGAAGAGGCACTCGTCCTGCAGCTGCGCACCAATCTCCGCCAAAGAAGGATAGGATACAGCCCCCTTCTCCCCCGCCTCCATGTGAGCGCGGGAGATAAGCCGAGATAGACGCCTATAGCCCTCCGGGGTGCGCGCCAGGACGGTCAGCGGGGCTGGGTCGAGGCTGAGCTCCGCCCCGAAGACCGCAGGCAGGCCAACGTTGGCGGCGGCCTCCGCAAACTTCATAAGACCATAGAATCCATCCCGATCTACCAGCGCAATCCCCCGCAGGCCCAGCTCGACGGCGCGCGCCACAAGCCCCTCCGGCTCGGAAGCGCCACACAGAAAGCTATAGGAGCTCACCGCATGTAGCTCCGCGAAAGGCACGGCGGAATGCCCCACCTTCGGCACGTCCGTGGCCTGCGGTAGGTGGTCCACCGAGACCGGGACGGGCCCCGGGCGACCAGAGAGAATCCTCTCCACCCGGGACCACGGCAGCGCCTCACCCCCATTGAATCTCATAGCCCCACACACTATATTCGAACACAGGTTCCAGTCAAGGTTTTCGTTGAACAATTCTCCGAATAGACAAAGCGGTTCAATCGTTGCTAGTTTTTCGTGCAGCGCACAAATCCTGCGGTGACACGACTTGCCGCACAAACCAAGAAGGGACACTAGGAACCCACCATGAGCATCCGTCGCGTACTTGCTGCCACCTCGGCAGCCGTCATCGCCGCAACCGGCCTGGTTGCTTGCTCCTCGGACTCCGCTGAGTCCAAGGATTCCGGCGAGGCCATCACCAAGGACTCCACCATCACCATCGGCACCACTGACGCCAACATGGAAGAGTGGGCCGTCTTCCAGGACCTGGCCAAGGAAGCCGGCTACGACGTCAAGCTGGAGAACTTCGCCGACTACAACACTCCGAACCAGGCTCTGGACCAGGGCCAGCTGAGCACCAACAAGTTCCAGCACCTGAAGTTCCTGGCTGAGTACAACAAGGGCAACGGCACCGATCTGGTCCCGCTGGCCTCCACCGAGATCTACCCGCTGGCCATCTACTGGAAGGACCACAAGGATCTCGCTGGCATCGAGGGCCAGGAAGTCGCCATCCCGAACGACTCCACTAACCAGGGCCGCGCCATCGGCCTGCTGGTTCAGGAAGGCCTGGTCACTCTCAAGGAGAACAGCCCGCTGACCCCCACCCCGCTAGACATCGATGAGGACAAGTCCAAGGTTAAGGTCACCCCGGTAGATGCTGCCCAGACCCCGGCCGCCTACGGCGAGGGTAAGCCGGCTGTCATCAACAACTCCTTCCTCGAGCGCGCCGGCATTGACCCGAAGTCCGCCGTCGCTCAGGACGACCCAGACTCCGCCGAGGCTGAGCCCTACATCAACGTCTGGGCCGTGCGCGCCGACGACGCCGACAACGAGGCCCTTCACGAGCTGGCCAAGCTGTGGAAGGACCCGAAGGTCACCGAGGCCGTCCTGAAGTCCTCCGGCGACACCGCCGTGGCCGTCGACCGCTCCCAGGAAGAGCTCCAGGAAATCCTGGACCGCCTCGAAGAGCAGGTCTAAGCCCCGCGTAATCCACATGTCCCCCGCGCTCACGCTTGATTGCGTGACCCGGGGGATTTTGCCCGTTACTCCCTCCTCACTCATCACACGGACACGTACAAAGGAAACCCACGTGACTGAACAAACTGGCGCCCACCGGGGCACCCGGATTGAATTCCGCAACATCACCAAAGTCTTTAAAAACAAGAAAACCACCACCACCGCACTCGATAATGTCTCCCTGACCGTCGAGCCCGGCGAAATCATCGGCATCATCGGTTTCTCCGGCGCGGGTAAGTCCACGCTGGTGCGCATGATCAACGGTCTGGATAAGCCGACCTCGGGGCAGCTGCTTCTCGACGGCACCGATGTCGTCCCCCTCCCCGAATCCAAGCTGCGCGGCATCCGCCGCAACATCGGCATGATCTTCCAGCAGTTCAACCTCATGTCCTCCCGCACCGCGGCGGGCAACATTGAGTACCCGCTGAAGCTGCAGGGCGTCGAGAAGCAGGAGCGTAAAAAGCGCGTCCAGGAACTGCTGGAATTCGTCGGCTTGGCGGACAAGGGCGATAACTACCCGGAGCAGCTCTCCGGCGGCCAGAAGCAGCGCGTCGGCATCGCCCGCGCCCTGGCTAATAACCCTTCCCTGCTGCTGGCGGACGAGGCCACCTCGGCGCTCGACCCCACCACCACCCACGAGGTGCTCGACCTGCTACGCAAGGTCAACCGCGACCTCGGCATCACCATCGTGGTCATCACCCACGAGATGGACGTCGTTCGCTCCATCGCCGACAAGGTAGCCGTCATGGAAAACGGCCACGTCATCGAGGCCGGCAGCGTCTATGAGGTCTTTTCCAATCCGCAGACCAAGGTGGCGGAGAAGTTCGTGGCCACCTCGCTGCGCAACACCCCGGACGTCGTTGAGGCCGATGACCTGCTGGCCCACGAGGGCCGCCTGTTCACCATCAACTTGACGGAAAAGTCGGGCTTCTTCGACGCCGCCGGCAAGCTCGCGGACCAAGGCGTGTCCATCGCCGTGGTCCACGGCGGCATCACCACCTTGCAGAAGCATTCCTTCGGCAAGATCACCGTGCGCCTCAACGGCCCGGATGCGGCCATCGAAGATTTCTACGCACACATGCAACGCACCACCGATATTGAGGAGATCCAACGATGAACGTCACCTACCTCGCGCAGGCCAATTGGGACCGACTGGGCAGCACGCTTGTCGACGCCATCAAGGACACCCTCATCATGGTCGCCACCACCCTGGTGGTCGCCGGCATCATCGGCTTGGTTCTCGGCATCCTGCTCTACACCACCCGCCCGGGCGGCATCCTGCAGAACAAGCCCATCTACTTCATCATCAACATCCTGGTGAACTTTGTTCGCCCGATTCCCTTCATCATCTTGCTGGCCTTTGTCCAGCCGCTGACGGTGGCGGTGCTGGGCAGCTCTATCGGCCGTGAACCGGCCACGTTCGTCATGGTTATTGCGGCCACGTTCGCGGTGGCGCGCATCGTGGAGCAGAATCTCGTGGCGCTGGACCCGGGCGTGATTGAAGCAGCCCGCGCGATGGGCGCTTCGCCGTGGAAGATCATCACCACGGTCATCATTCCGGAGGCGCTGGGCCCGCTGGTGCTGGGCTACACCTTCCTGTTCATCGGCATCGTCGACATGTCCGCGATGGCCGGCTACGTCGGCGGCGGTGGCTTGGGTGACTTCGCCATCGTCTACGGCTACCGCGCCTTCGAGTGGGAGGTCACCGTGGTGGCTACGCTTATCATCATCGTGCTGGTGCAGGCAGCGCAGTTCTTTGGCAACTGGCTCTCGGCCAAGATTATGCGCCGCTAGCCGCGCCGACCCCGTGCTCTATACGCTGCGCTTTTCGACGCGGCGCGCGGCATAGAAACGAGAGGTCTTCGGCTCGTCTCCACAAGAAGAGACGACGCCGGAGGCCTCTTTTTCTTCGAGTTCTACGTCCCATGCGCGGCCATCGCGGTGGCGCACAACGACGCTATTCTTTGCGGCGGGGTTCTCCGCCGCGGGGTTCTCCGCCGCGTCGACGGTGAGGTCGCCGTAGTGGAGGGTCTCGGAGGCGTCGAGAAGCTGGCGCGCCACCGCGAGCTCCGCCACCTGGCCTTGGGGCGTGGTGAGGCCGGAACCGCGGTTGGCGGGGTAGAAATACTCGCCGTGCAGCGCCTTGCCCACGAGCTCGCGGCCAGCTTCCACGTTGAGGCGGCCAAAGGAATAGCCCCACGGCATCAGCAGCACCGACGGCGCGAAGCGGTGCCCCTTGGTGTGGGAGGTTTCCCACACGGTCTCCTCAAATTCGCATGCCAGGGAGGCAGCAAGCGGGCGGCCCTTGATTGCGCAGCAGGCATCGCGCTTGGCGTGGGTGCACACGAGCACCAGCGGCAGGCACGTGCCGGTGGGGTGCTCCAGATCCAGATCGAGGATGTCCTCCGGGCCGTTCAGGACGTAATCCTGCACTAACCCCTCGCGTGCCCACACGACGAAACAACGGAAGTGCCCCGTCCCCCGCTCGTGCCCGGCGCGCCCGGGGCGGCGAATGAGCTGCAGGCCCGCCACGCCTTTGAGCTTGGCCTTGAGCTTCTCGGTGAGGCCTGGGCCAAAAGTACGACCATCCAGCACGTCGCGAGACCAGGCCGTAGGCCACTCAAAAAGGACATAAACAGATTCTTGTTTAGCGGTACCAGCCAGGGGCTCGACCTGGACATCGGAGCAGAAGGTCATGGCGCCATCTTAACTGGTATCACTCCTTTCACAACAATGTGGTTACGATGTTTACTTCAATGCATAGAATGTCTCGCGGTACCGCTACCCTCGGAGTTATGCCGAAACACAATCTCTTGCGCACAGCCGCCCCCGTGGCCGCACTCGTTGTCTCGGGTGCGCTCGTGCTTCAGGGATGCGCTCCGTCTTCCTCCTCGGACGGCGGTACCGACGGCCCCACGAAGACTCTCGACGCTACCTTGTCCGGCGCCTCCACCTCCACTGCCACAGTCACTCCTGCTGCCCCCTCCCCCGCCGCACCGGCTGGGCTGACTCCGCTGGGCGACGCCAACATGGAGATGAAAACCCTCCGCCCACCGGCCCCCTCGGAGCTGGTGGTGACCGATGTCCGCGTGGGCAAGCATGAAGGTTTTGACCGCGTGGTTTTCGAATTCGTCGGGAACGGTTCACCGGGCTGGTTCATTGATTACACCGATGCCCCCGCCCAGCAGGGCTCCGGCAACCCGATTCCTTTCAAGGGTTCCACCGCGCTCGACGTCAGCATCGACGGCACTGCTTATCCCTTCCAGCTCGATATGGAAGACCCGAATATCGGCACCGTAAACGGCGCCGGCGGGCTGGTAACCCAGGTGGTCAGCGGCGGTACCTTCGAGGCTCGCTCGCAGTTCGTTATCGGGCTTAATGAACGCCACCCGTACTCGGTTCAGGTGCTCACGGGGCCGACGCGCCTGGTCATCGACATCTTGAATTAAGCCGTTCAGGCATAGGTTGCCTCCACAGACCAGCGCCCGCCTGCCCACACGAGGAGCCAGGCGCGCTGGCCTTTCTCGTTTTCTCCGACGACTTGCAGACGCGCGCAGCGCTGCGCCGCGCCTGCTTCCCACCACCCGGTGTCTACGGGCCACGGGCCGGCCCAACCGGTCACCCGGTAGCGGTGGCACCCCCATCCCAGACCCGCCGGCTCCCCGGAAAGGAGGGCCTCGGCGGTGACGATGACGTCCTTCGAGGAGACGTCGATAAGCCGAATCCGCGCGGCCGGGTGCGCCAGGCTCGCCGGGAGCGGCGCCGGGATGCGCCCCGGCCAGGTGCCCTCCGGCTGCGGATCGCGCTGCTCGCCATAGGGGACGTACTCGATGCGCTCGGCCACCCCACGCCCGCCCGCTGGGCGGGGCTGCAGCACGCGGTCCACCCCCAGCTGGGATTGCACCCGCGCGATAACGCGCTTGGCCTGCTCCGCGGATTCGCCTGCGCCCCACAGGAGCCCATCCCCCGGCGGGGCGACCTCCACCGGCTCCAACGCCAGCTTGACGACGCCCCCTCCCTCACCCGGCGCACTTCCCGCCCGCGCAGCACTCAGCCAGCCATCGAGCTGCCAGCGCACGCGGTCCGCCGTGGCGGCCTCGCTGAGCGCTTCCTGGGTACGCCAGATCCGCTCCAAACGCTCGCCGCCCTCGAACTCCGCGGCAACGCGCAGCCGCAGACACACCACGCCGGCCTCATCGAGCACCACATGCAGGCGCGCCGCGAGCTGGCGCGCGGCAAAGGCCGCGGCGTCCACGCGCTCTAAGGGTTCTTCGAAGCCCTGCTCCACGCCCAGGTCCGGGCGTGCAAGCTCCGGCGCCACGCGCCGATCCAGTGCGGCCGCGGCCACCGCGTGGCACCGCCGTCCAGCCTCACCGAAACGGGTGGTGACTTGGCGCAACGGCAGGCTCGCCAGCTCCCCTAGCGTGCGCACGCCCAGCTGCTCCAAGGAATGCACCACGTCCACCGCACAGCCCAGCGCCACCTCCGCGGCCAATACTCCCACAGGCTGCTGAGCCAGAAAATCACGCGAGCCTCCCTGCGGGACCACCGCGCCTAGATTGTGATGACGCGCGGCAATCAGCGCGGTAGCAATCTCATCGGCGACGCCGACGGTGGCGTCGAGGTGGGATCTGGCGGTGGCGTCGACAAGCATCTCTACCGCTTTCTCCTCGCTGCCGTGGAAACGCCCGGCCGCGCCCGCATCCACGATGACCAGGCCCGGACGCAGCACCTCCACCGAGGAGGCCACCGCGTCCAGCCCCGCGGCAATCTCCGCGAAGACCACGCCGTCTCGGTCCGGGTTGGCCTCCTCCACACGCAGCTCCGGCAGGACGGCTTGGGCTTGGCGCACCCGCATCCCGCGGCGCACCCCCGCCCGGCGCGCTGCTGCGTTGCAGACCGCCACGCGGTGCTGAGCAGCAATAACGCACGCTGCCCTGTCAGCGTCCTGCAGCGCCTGGATAGGCCAATCCGGGAACCACAGCGCCGCGACCCTCACACGACCTCCAAGTGCGGGCGCGCGTCCGGCCGCTGCCCGCACGTGAGCACTCCACGCCGCGGGCGCATGCTTGCCGACGCCACCCGCACCCCTATATCAACTCCCCAAATACGCCCGCTGCCCCGGCCCAAGCCATGCACCGCGACGACCTCCGCACCTATCTCCATCGCCGTTCCTGGCAGCCGGGTTCCCACGGTGAGCAGGGCCGCCTGCCCTGCCCGCACTTTCGCCAGCACGGGGCGCGCCCGCGTGGGGCTCAGCTCGCCTGTGCCTTTGTGCACCACCAGGTCCAGCCCCTCACACAGCACGCTAGTTACCGCCCAGGGTTCCGCGCCCGGTTCGGGCACCGCGATGACCCGGGAGATATCTCCATCCTCAACCACCTGTGCGAGTGAAAGATCGGGCCAGCCCACCACCGCAACGTGTCCGCCCGCCGCGCTAACATGGGATATCAGCTCCACCACGAGAGCGGCACATTCCGCACAGACGGTTGCCCGCTTGCGGGGAAGGCCACCGCCCGGGAGCAGCTCAGATAGCCCTTCGGGGACGCCGAGAAGCTCCACCTCCGGCTGCACCTGCGCGGCAACATCCGGGGTTTCCAGGCGTTGAATCTGGGCGCGCAGGATCGCAATTTGCTCGGCCTGCGGCCCTCCCACCACACGAACACCTGTTTGATTCATGGCTCCTATTATGAACCTCTCTCCGGACGCGCGCAATTGCGCTGGTAGCGTTAGGCGCCATGAATCCCCTCCGCGCGCACACCACCCCAATCCCCACCCCGCTGTGGGTGCGACTCGGCGGATCTGCCTTGGCCGGCGCCGCCGTGGCGGTGGGTACCAGCCGCATCCACTTCGGCCTCGCCATGGGGCTTAGCCTGCTCTTCCTCCTCGCCGCCTGCGCGCTCGTACTCCTACACCCCTACCGCGCGGACCTGCGTGATTATGCCCAGCGCCACAACGTCACCATGCTGCCCAACGCGGCACAGCTCATCCCGCTTATGGCGCTGTGGTTGATGGTCATGTTCTCCCCACTCCTCGCGCTGCCTGCCTGGGGCAGCGCACTGGTGTGGGTACTCGTTTCAGGCGCGGCCTTCCTCCTCTTCCCCCACGTCGACGGCTCCCGCAAGCTCGCCTACGCACCCCCTGCCTAAACCCAACCCGCCTAGGCCAGGCTGTTTAAGCCAGGTCGCGCGAGGTGGCCCAGCGCGTGAGCTGATGGCGGTTGGACTGCTGGGTCTTGCGCAAAATATTGGAGGCGTGTGTTTCCACCGTCTTCACCGAAATGAACAGCTGCTTGCCAATCTCGCGGTATGTGTAGCCGCGCGCAAGCAACCGCAAGACCTCTAGCTCGCGCCGCGTGAGCGCATCCACCGCTGGGTCCTGCCCCTCCTCCGGCTCCGGCGCGGGCGAACCGGAGGCAAAAGCGTCGAGGACAAAACCCGCCAGGCGCGGCGAGAAATACGCATCCCCGCTATTGACCTGCACCACCGCCTCGGCCAGATCCGGGCCGGAAATATTCTTCGTCACATACCCGCGCGCGCCAGCCCGAATCAGCGCAATCACGTCCTCCGCCGCATCTGACACGCTCAGCGCCAAAAACACCGGCCGCGCCGGCTGATTAGCCGTCGCGTTAATAACGGCGAGGCCACCGCCGTCGGGCATGTGGACGTCGAGAAGCACCACGTCCGGGGAGGTACGCGCAATGCCCTCCAGCGCCTCGGAGACGGTCCCAGCATCGCCCACGATCTCAATCTCCGAGGACGCCGCCAGCTCCGCACGCACGCCCGCGCGAAAGACGGAGTGATCATCAACCAAAAAGACCTTCACCATGTTCACAACGCTACCGCGAGCTCCACCTCGGTGCCCTCCCCCGGGGTCGAGGAAATCCGCACGCGCCCACCAGCTCCCTCTACGCGCGCGCGAATACTGTCACGAATCCCGTGCCTATCAGCGGGAATATCCTCCACGTCGAAACCCACCCCGCGGTCGCGCACAAAGATACTCAGCTCGCCCGCCAACAACTCCGCATAAACATCCACCACGTCCACACCCGCATGCTTGCCGGCATTCACCATGGCCTCACGCGCGGCCTGGATAAGCAGCTTCGCGGACTCCGTCAGCTCCGTGTCCTCACCCACCGTCACAGCAGATACCCGCATGTCGAAGAGATCTTCCACCTCCCCGCACGCCGATTCGAGGGCACCGAAACAGGTGGTGGGGGCGGCGGAGGGGGCATCGAAAAGCCAGGCGCGCAGCTCGCGTTCTTGGGCGCGCGCCAAACGCGTCACCTCGCGCGAATCCCCCGCCCGCTTCTGAATCAGCGCCAGCGTCTGCAGCACCGAATCGTGCAGGCGGGCGGCAATCTCGGCGCGCTCCTCCGAGACCGCCTTGGCCGCCTGCTCCTGCGACAGCGAGCGCCAGAGCTTCAGCACCAGCGGCACCACCAGCGCGCCAAAGCCCACCAGCGTCAGCGCCGTGGCCAGGATCGCCGAACCCGATCCGCTCTCCCACGTCACCGCCGCCACCACGACGCCACCGATGACCAGGACGGCACCGGCCGCCACAGCAACCAGGCCCACCGGCGTGTTCAGCCCGCGGTCATACGCCAACCACGCCAGCACCGCGCCGATGGCCACCACCGCCAACGGCACCGCCACGCTTAGCGACGCCCCCGAAACCCCCAACACACCCACCGCACTACCCGCCAGCGCCAGGAACACCAGCACGAGGGAGAGGGGGCTGCGGCGGGTGGAGGGGGCGTCGTCAAGCGCGGGCGTGAAAATCCACAGCCCGGCATAGGCCATCGCCCCCACCCCACCCAGCAGGGTCAACGCGGTCAAGGCGATGCGCACGGAGAGCGCCGAAACCCCCAGATTCTGCGCCAGCCCCGCCGCCACGCCGGCGACCACGCGGCCAGATTGGGGACGCGACATCACGGGATAGGGCGCCGCGTTTTCTGCGGGCACATAGGGCGAAGTCATACTAGCCATAGTCCCACGCGCCACCCCTCGGGCACATCAGGGACAACCCTGAGGTCAAAAAATCAGGGCGATTACCGATACCGCCGCGAGGCCCCACGCGGCACCATAAAAGCATGACGAAGAACAGCACACTCAACCAGATGTGGACGACCCGCCCCGTCCGCCTTCCCAAGAAACAGGGCGGTGACGCGCACATCGCTGGTGTCTGCGAAGGCATCGCGGTGCGCTACCAGCTTGACCCCACGATTGTGCGCGTGGCCTTCGTGGTCGCAGCACTCGCCTTCGGCGGCGGCATCGCCGCCTACCTCCTCGCGTGGGCGCTCATGCCGCGCTTCGGTTCGCCCTACTGCCCGCTCGATGCGGCCATGGGCAAGGATGGCGTCAAGGAGGAACAAGAGCTCGGCTGGGTGCTGATTATCGGCGTCCTTCTGACGTTTGGCTCCGGCCCGCTGTTCCTCAGCGGACAATTCCTCGCCGGCCTTCCGCCCGCTGCGCTGACCTTCGGCCTGTTGGCGCTGGCGTGGTACGCCCTTCACCAACGCGAACCGCTACCGCCCAGCGGGCTGTTGGCTGCCGAACAGCCGGTGCGCGAGGAACCGGTCAACCTCAACCCTTATACCCCAGCAGACGGACACCCCTTCCCACCGGGGCGCACGACCCCGCCGTCCTGGGATCCACTCGGCGTGGTGCCCGATGCCTGGGACCTGCCGGAGCCGGGCCCGCGGGAAGAACCGAAAAAGAAGCGCGGTTCGCAGTGGGCTGAGGCCGCGATTACCCTCGGCGCTGTGGGGGCTGCCCTGACGATTGCCTTCTTTGGAGGCACCTTCGTCATCGAGGCCGACGAAGAATCCGGCTTCAGCGCCCGCTTCAATGTCGGTTCTCAGCACATCGCGCCCACCCATGAAGATGAGCTCCAGGAATACTATGACCTAGGTATTGGCACCTCAACGGTGGACTTGAGCCAAATCGAAGACCTCAAGGAAAAGCACGATGTCACCATCGACGTCGGCATCGGCAGCGTCGAGGTCATCCTCCCGAAGGACGTCCCTGTATCACTCACCTGTGACAGCGGCTTAGGAGAAAGCAACTGCACCAACCGCCATGACGATGATGCGCTGCTAGATATCCGCATCGACCAAGGTATCGGCGAGCTCACCGTCACCGGCTAAACTGGCCACCCATGATTCACTTCGGCAACGACTACCACCGCTCAGCCCACCCCCGCGTCCTTGATGCCATCGCGGGGGCGGGTGGGGCTTATGCCGGCTATGGCGCCGACGAGCTGTGCGCCACGGCCGCTGAGCGCATCCGCACTGCCTGCCAGGCGTCGAACGCTGAGGTGCATTTCATGGTCGGTGGCACGCAGGCCAACGCCACCATCATCGCCCACCGCCTGCGCCCCTGGGAAGGCGTTATCGCGGCGGATAGCGGGCACATCGCCACCCATGAGACGGGCGCCATCGAGCACACCGGGCACAAGGTCATCACGTTGCCGAACCAGCTGGGAAAAATCACCGCCGCGCAGGTTCGCGCCTGCATGGATGAGTACCGCGCCTCCGGGGTGGAAGAGCACATGCCGGAGCCCGCACTGGTCTACATCACGCAGCCCACCGAGTTCGGCACCGCCTATTCCCGCGACGAACTCGTGGCCCTGCGCGAGGTCTGCGACGAGTACGAATTGGGCCTGTTTGTCGACGGCGCCCGCCTCGGCTACGGCCTGTCCGCTTCGGATGTCACCCTGTCGGACCTGGCCGCGCTTGTCGACGTCTTCACCATCGGCGGCACCAAATGCGGCGCCCTCTTCGGCGAAGCCATCGTCTTCCCCGCGGGTGCGCCGCGCTTTCGCAATGCCATGAAACAAAGCGGTGGCCTGCTGGCTAAGGGCTGGTTGCTCGGCGCGCAATTCGCCGCCCTCTTCAGCGCCCCTCCTACTGCCTCCGCCGACGCAGCAACGACCCTCTACGAGCAGATCTGCGCCCGCGCCAATGCCCAAGCCCAGCGCATCGCCGAGGCATTTCGTGCCGCAGGCATCGACATGCTCTTTGACTCCCCCACCAACCAGCAATTCGCGCTGTTGACCCGCGAGCAGGAAGAGAAGCTCTCGCAAGACTTCGTGTGCCAGTTCTTCGAAGAACACGAAGGCCTGCGCGTGGTGCGATTCTGTACGGCGTGGTCGACGGAAGAGAGGGACGTCGATAAGCTCTGCGCTGCGATTTCTGCGCTCAAGTAGCGAGGTTCCCCGGCCTGGTTTAGGCTGTGGGCTATGCAACTGGGGGGTTACATTCAAGCACTAGCGCGCGGGCTCGACGTGGTCGAGCAATGCGCCGGTGTCACACGCGCTCAGCTGGTTGAGATGGGTGCGCGGCCGGATTTCGCGGAGAAGCTCCTAGGGCTGCACGCGGTGTATTTCGGGGACACGATGTTCCGCTCCCGGCAGCGCAAGGCCCGCCGCACGGGCCACGACGTGTTCACGCTCCTCGATATCGAGCGCTATTGTTCCAAGCTCAAAGCCCGCAGGGCCTGGGAGCTGCGCCAGCTACTAGCTGCCACCCCGCGGGAGAAAATCCCCATGGTGGCGAAGGCAAAGCTCAAAGAATGGCGCCCGCCCAAGGACCCCGCCCCAGGCGTGCGAGTGACGCGGCGCGCGGGCCGCAACCACACGCTGAGCATTACGGATTCCTCGCTCAATATTTCCAAATTGCTGGCCGTGCTTAAGACCACCGACAAGGACTTGCTCACCGCGGCGCATACCGTGTTCCGCGGCGGGGGTGGCTCCGGCCAGAAGCTGCAGTCCAACGTCATCGTGCGATTGGATGAACTCGACCGCATAGTCGACGGTGATGGCGAAGAGATTGAACTACAGCTGACCAATGGGGCCACGATGACGGGTGCGGAGTTCGTGCGCGAAAAGCTTGCCGACGTCGGCCTCATCACCCTCGTCCATCCCCACCACGGCCCCGTGAACCTGTACATGGCGAGCCGTTTCGCCAACACCAAGCAGCGCCTCGCGCTGTCAGCGGAGCACCCGACGTGCGCGTGGCCGGGTTGCAACGCGCCTGCCGACGACTCCCAGATCCACCACCTCACCCGTTTCCAGGACGGCGGGCCGACAAACATGGCCAACTTGGTGCCGCTGTGTGCATACCACAATGCGGTCAATGACGATGATCCAGAAAAGCCCACCGGCCGCGGGCGCCTCGACCGCATCGATGGCCGCGTGCACTACCTGCCGCCGTGGGCGGGGCCGCCGATTCCCATTGAAAGCCCGGCCCACCCGCCGCGCTCCGCTCCGGGGCCAGCTCGCGCATCCACGGATCCGCCGGCATCCGGCCCGCCCGACCCACGCACCACGCCGCGTGGGACACCAGCCCCTGTCTCCGGCGCGCCACCGCATAACTCCGGCGAACCTCCGGACCCGCCACCGAGTTCATGAGTGCTTTTAGTCCGTAGACTTCGCCCTGATCTCACGGTGGAAGCGCCACCCCGCCGGCTCAATGGTTCAGCGGCTCGCGGGTCACCGCTCCGCCGAACCAACCGGTCGCAGGCTGCCGCTCCGCAGCCCCACCAGCCGGAGACACCCTACGGCACACAGCCGCTTTAACCAGCCGCTCGCTGAGAAAATTTGCTCGGCGTGCGGCTACTCGCGCGCGCGATATAGAGGTATGCGTCCTTGTGCCGTGCGTACTAACGCCGTCGATACTGGCAACGGGCACGCTAACGCCATCCAGACTGGCGCCTGTCGCGACCACCCCCTGGAGGGTACGCAGGAGCCTGGCACCGCGCCATCTGCCCCCATTCCGCGGAGCTGAGTGCCGGGGATCGAAAACGGGGAACGCGGCCGCGCCCTGTTAATTCAAGGCGCGGCCGCGCTACACAGCGTCTGGGAGTTTGCTTCGCTGCCCGCTTTCTACCACCGAGCTATCTCACTGAGATACTCCACTGCACTGCTACAGTGCGTGTCCCAGTGCCTTTCGGCTGCGCTTACTCCCACTCGATGGTTCCCGGCGGCTTCGACGTCACGTCGAGCACCACGCGGTTGACTTCCTTAACCTCGTTGGTGATGCGGGTGGAAATCTTCTCCAGCACGTCGTACGGCAGGCGCGTCCAGTCGGCGGTCATGGCGTCCTCGGAGGACACCGGGCGCAGGACGATCGGGTGGCCGTAGGTGCGGCCATCGCCTTGGACGCCGACGGAGCGGACGTCGGCAAGCAGCACCACCGGGCACTGCCAAATCTCGCCGTCCAGACCAGCGTTGGTCAGCTCGGTACGCGCGATGAGGTCCGCCTGGCGCAGCGTCTCGAGTCGCTCCTCGGTGACCTCGCCGATGATGCGGATACCCAGGCCCGGGCCCGGGAAGGGCTGGCGCGCCACGATCTCCTCCGGCAGGCCCAGTTCACGGCCAACCGCGCGCACCTCATCCTTGAAGAGCAGGCGGAGCGGCTCGACGAGCTCGAATTCGACGTCGTCAGGCAGGCCGCCCACGTTGTGGTGGGACTTAATGTTCGCGGTACCGTCACCGCCACCGGACTCCACCACGTCCGGGTACAGCGTGCCCTGCACCAGGAAGGCGGCATCCTGGCCGTCCAGGGCCTGGTCGACGGCGCGCTCGAAGGAGCGGATGAACTCCGCACCGATGGCCTTACGCTTGGCCTCCGGCTCGGTCACACCGGCCAGCTTGGAAAGGAAAGCCTCGCGCTCATCAGCGGTGATGAGCTTGGCGCCAGTCGACGCCACGAAGTCCTTCTCCACCTGTTCACGCTCACCTGCGCGAAGCAGACCGTGGTCGACGAAGACACAGGTCAAACGGTCACCGATTGCGCGCTGCACGAGGGCTGCGGCTACGGCGGAATCCACGCCGCCGGACAAGCCGCAGATTGCGCGGCCTTCCTCGCCGATCTGCTCGCGCACATCGTTGATGAGCTGCTCCGCGATGTTCTCCGTGGTCCAGTTCTGCTCCAAGCCTGCTACCTCAGTCAGGAAGCGCGTGAGCACCTCCTGGCCGTGCGGCGAGTGAAGAACTTCCGGGTGGTATTGCACGCCGGCCATCTGCTTGGACAGGCACTCGAAGGCTGCCACGGGAGCGCCTTCGGAGGAAGCGGTCACCTCAAAGCCCTCCGGGGCTTCCGTGACCGAATCGCCGTGAGACATCCACACCTTGTGGGTGTCCTCCAGACCCTTGTGCAGCACGCCGCCGGACACGGTCATGTCCGTGCGGCCGTACTCGCGGGCACCCGTGGAGGCCACGGTGCCGCCTAGGGCTTGGGTCATGGACTGGAAGCCGTAGCAGATACCAAAGACCGGGATGCCGAGCTCGAGCAGCTCCGGCTTCAGTGCAGGGGCGCCGTCCGCGTATACGGAAGACGGGCCACCGGAAAGGATCAGCGCGGCTGGGTTCTTGGCCTTGATGTCCTCCACGGAGGCGGAATTGGGGACAACCTCGGAGTAGATGTTGGCCTCACGCACGCGCCGGGCGATGAGCTGCGCGTACTGGGCGCCAAAGTCCACCACGAGGACAGGACGCGGGGTTGTATTTGGGTTAGTCACGGTCATCAGTTTAACGCAAGAACCCGCACCCTAGACCGCAGGGAGTGGCCCATAATCTTTCGCGGTGGCAGCTGCCTTGCTCAACGCCGCCCGAAACGCCCGCAGCGCAGGGTGTCCCTCGCGCCCAGCGCGAACCGCGGTGTAGAGCGTGCGGGTGGGATTACCAGGCAAGGCAACCACACGCACGCCTTCGATCTCTTCGAGAAAAAGGTCCGAGATCACCGCCACCGCGTGGCCCGTGCGCACGAGGTGAGCGTGCAGGAAGGGATCCGGGGTTTCATAGAGCACGCTGGGGCTAAAACCATGCCGGCGGCACAGACGGTGGACGAAGCGCCCCAATAAAAACTCCTCCGGGTCCATGGCAAAAGGGATTTCGCCATCGAACGCTGCAAAATCCTCTAAGCGCAGTGTGTTCCAGGGGCCGGTGAGTGGGGTGATGAGGCGTAGGGGGTCGTCGAGAAGCAGCTCCCGGTGGGTGTGCTCATCCGTGGCGGGCATGTCCGACTCATACTCTTCACCCAGGATGAGGTCCACCTCCCGGCGCGCCAGCAGCTCCATCGCGCCATCGGCTTCGCGCTGGATGATCTGCACGCGCAGGTCCGGGTACTCCCTGGCTAGCTCCGTCAGCGCCCGCGGCACCAATGAGGACATGATCGTTTGAAACGTCGTGACCTTGATCGTGCCGCGCACCGCATTGGTTGACGCGATGACCTGTGACTCCGCCTCATCCGCCAAGGCGAGCATCCGCTCCGCGTAAGAGGCAAGGATTTCCCCCTGCTCCGTCAACCGCACTCGCCGGCCGACTTTCTCATAGAGCGCCACGCCGACGTCTTTTTCACACTGCGCCAGTTGTTGGGAGATGGCCGAGTGCGTATAGCGCAGCGATTCCGCCACAGCGGTGACGGTGCCGAGGCGTTGCAGCTCGGAGAGAATGCGCAGACGGTGCAGATCCAACATGACAGAATCCCTAACGGGTACGTGTTAAAAACTGTAGATAGACTAACAGTTCTTCCCACCCCACAATGGTCTGCATGACCAATCCGTTTGCCGTTCTGTGCGTCATTGGCTCGTGCATTTCACTCCAGCTCGACGCGAGTCTCGCCATTCAGCTCTTCCCCATTGGCGGCCCGTGGGGCACCGCCTCGCTGCGTCTGCTTTTCGCCGCCGTGATTCTGCTCGCCATTGCGCGACCGCGCGTGCACACATGGAGCCGCGAGAAATGGATCTCTGCCACCATTTTCGGCCTCACTCTGGGCCTGATGAATGGCTTCTTCTATTCCGGCATCGAGCTGGTTGCGCTGGGGCCTGCCGTGACCATCGAGTTCCTCGGCCCGCTGCTGCTGGCGGCGTGTCTCTCCCGCTCGCTTCGCGACGCCACCTGCGTCGCCCTCGCCCTTCTCGGCATGGGTCTGATGGGCCTGGATTCCTTCAACGGAGACCCCCTCGACCTGCGAGGTGTGTTCTTCCTGCTGTGCGCCGGCGCGATGTGGGCTGCTTATATCTTGGCCAGCAAGAAGGCCGGCGCGCTCTTTAGCGGTGCAGACGGCTTGGCTATGGCTTTCCTCATCGGCGGCCTCGTGCTCCTGCCAGTGGGTGGGCGCGGGGCGGTGGCGTTGGCCAGCGACCCCACCCTATTGCTGTTTGCCCTGGGCACGGGCGTGCTGGCCTCGCTCATCCCCTACTCGTTGGAGTTCCTGGCGCTACGCAGGCTTGCCCCCAACGTCTTTTCCATCTTGATCGCTTTGGAGCCCGTTTTCGCCGCGCTCTTTGGCTGGATCCTGCTCTCCCAGAACGTGTCTCAGCTCAAGCTGGCAGCTATCGGGCTGGTGGTGGTGGCCTCGGTGCTCCAAACCATGGCGCCGGCGCGCGGGCGCGTGGTTTTCCGCAAGGTGGCACTGCGCCCACGCCGCCTGAAGAAGCCCCGGCTGCTGTGGTTTCACAAGCCACGCAATCGCAGCTCTGATCCAGCAGTGAGTCCAGTGCTCAGCACAAAGGACGCCGAGGCAGCGAAGTAAACTCCGTCCCGAGCCAGGCTGAGCGGCGCAGCGCCCCAACGGGGGAAGCTGCGCCTGCAGGACTAGCGAACGGCTAGCCCAACCTTCTGGAAGGACTTCAGATCCGTGTAGCCGCACTTTGCCATGGCGCGCTTCAGCCCGCCAACCAGGTTGAGCTCACCCAGCGGCTCGTTGGACGGGCCATGGAGCACAACCTCCAACGACGGCGCACCCGCTGAGGCATCCTCGGCGGCGTCAAAAGCATCGGCGCCAGAAGTGCCGGTGCCCAGGAGGGCATCGGCCACGCCAATCGGCTCGATGAGGCCGCGCGGGAAACGCGGGTGGCCGGCCGTGGACGGCCAGTACCAGCCCTTGCCGCCGGCCTCCGCCGCGCGGGCCAGGACTGGCCCTAGAACGACACCATCGGCGCCACAGGCAATGGCCTTGGCGATGTCGGCGGAGGTGAAGATGTCGCCGTCGGCAAGCACGTGCACGTAGCGGCCCTCGGTCTCATCCAGGTAGTCGCGGCGTGCGGCCGCAACATCCGCGATGGTCGTCGCCATGGGGATATCGATGCCGACGGTCTCCGGGTTGGTGTTCACTCCGGAGCCAACGATAATGCCCGCAGCACCCGCGCGCATCAGGTGCAGCGCAGTGGTGTAATCCGCCACGCCACCGGCAATCACCGGGGTATCCAGCGAGCCGATGAACTCCTTCAAGTTGAGCGGCTCGCCACCAGTCTGCACGTGCTCAGCGGAAATCAGAGTGCCGTGGATAAACAGCAGCTCCGCGCCCGCCTTAATAACCACGGGCGCCAGCTCGCGGGCGCGCTGCGGGGACACGCGCACGGCGACGGTCACGCCGGAATCGCGGACCTGCGCGATGCGCTCTGCCAGCAACTCCTCATTCAGGGGTGCTGCGTGCAGCTCCTGCAGCGTGGACAGGTCGCCGAAGTTCTCCGTCACGCGGGCAATCGCGCCCTCCAGATCCTCGTGACGGCCCCACAAGCCCTCTGCGTTGATAACACCGAGGCCGCCCTGCTTGCCCATCTCGATAACGAACTCGGGAGTGGCCAGCGCATCGGTCGGCGCCGAGACGAATGGCACGTCAAAAGTGTAGGCATCGATGTGCCACGCGGTGTCCACATCCTTGGAGGAACGGGTGCGGCGAGTCGGCACCAGGGAGATCTGGTTCAGGTCATAGGTGCGGCGTGCCTCGCGGCCGACGCCGATTTCTACGTAATCGCGCATTGTTAGTCCTTAGCGGTAGTTCGGAGCTTCGACGATCTGCTGAAGGTGGTGCGGGTGAGACTCCTTGAGGCCCGCAGCGGTGATCTGGACAAACTGCTTGGTCTTGAGCTCAGCCAAGGTGGCGGAGCCGGTGTAGCCCATCGAGGCTCGCAGGCCGCCCACAATCTGGTGGACGATGGCATCGATATCACCGCGGAATGGCACGCGTCCCTCGACGCCCTCCGGCACTAGCTTGTCCTCGCTCTTGACGTCGGCCTGGAAGTAACGGTCCTTGGAGTAGGAGCGCTTCTCACCCGTCAGGCCGCGGCCCTGCATGGCACCCATGGAGCCCATTCCACGGTAACGCTTGTACTGCTTGCCCTGGACCACGACGATGTCACCCGGCGCCTCCGTGGTGCCGGCCAGCATGGAGCCCAGCATGACGGCATCGGCGCCGGCTGCCAAGGCCTTGGCGACGTCACCGGAGTACTGCATACCGCCATCGCCGATAACCGGCACACCTGCCGGGCCTGCCACGGCGGCGGCCTCCATGATGGCGGTGATCTGCGGGGCACCGACGCCCGCCACGACGCGCGTGGTGCAAATGGAGCCCGGTCCGATGCCGACCTTGATGGCGTCGGCGCCAGCCTCAATCATGTCGCGGGCTGCTTCACGGGTGGCCAGGTTGCCGCCGATGACGTCAATGCGGTCGCCGAAGTCCTTCTGCACGCGGGAGACCATCGCCAGCACGCGGTTGTTGTGGGCGTGGGCGGAGTCGACGACGAGGACGTCTACGCCGGCGTCGACAAGCTGGCCTGCGCGCTGGTAGGACTCCTCACCGGTGCCAATGCCGGCGGCCACGAGCAGGCGCCCGGAAGAATCCTTGGAGGCGTTGGGGAACTGTTCAGTCTTGACAAAGTCCTTGACGGTGATGAGGCCGACGAGCTTGTTCTCATCGTTGACGATGGGCAGCTTCTCCACCTTGTTGGCGGACAGCAGCGCCAGCGCCTCCTCCTTGCTGACGCCTTCCTTGGCCACAACCAGCGGCATCGGGGTCATAATCTCGGAGACCTTGCGGGAGAAATCCGGCTCGAAGCGCATGTCACGGTTGGTGCAGATACCCACGAGGGTGCCCTGCTTATCGACGACCGGCAGGCCCGAAATCCGGAACCGCGCGCACAGCGTGTCCACCTCGTCGATAGTCATGTCCGGGGTGGCGGTGACCGGGTCGGTCACCATGCCGGACTCGGAGCGCTTCACAATTTCCACCTGCTGCGCCTGATCCTCAGCAGAGAGGTTGCGGTGCAGGACGCCAATGCCGCCCTGACGGGCCATACCGATGGCCATGCGGGCCTCGGTCACGGTGTCCATCGCGGCGGATGCCAGCGGCACGCCGAGGCGAATGTTGCGGGTGAACTGCGCCGAGGTATCCACCTCGGAGGGAACGACGTTGGATTCTGCCGGCAACAGCAGGACATCATCAAAAGTAAGGCCGTAGAGTGCAATCTTGTCGGGGTTGTCTCCGCCGGTGTGGACGTGGCTCATGAGGGTGGGGCTCTCCTAAACTGACCAGATAGTTTTATGCGGTAGCCCTCACTGTAGTGCGTGGACGCCCCGTAGTGGTAGCCGTGGGTGGACGAATCGGTGTCGAGAGAGAATTGCTATGCGCGCACGGAGTTAATAGGCTCGCAGACGTGAACTTTTTCGCCAACATGCCCCGCGATCCTTTCGCGGACGATCCCAACGACCCAGCTTCCTTCCTCGAGGAGGAGGACCACGTCGAGCCGCTGTCCGAGGAGGACCGTCTCGCCGTCATCCACGATCTGGCCATGGTCCAAGAGTTCGCGCGCGTTCTCAGCCCGCGCGGCATCGACGGCATCTTCTTTTTCTGCGAGGACTGCGAGGAGAACCACTTCTACGAGTGGGACATCATGGCCTCCAACATGCAGGCCACGCTGGCAGGCCAGCTCGCCCCCGTCCACGAGCCGGGCGCGGAGCCGGACCCCATGCGCTATGTCCCGTGGGATTATGCGGTGGGCTACCTCGATGGCATGGATTCGCGCTACTAACGCGCGCGGTTGGCGCGGATTAAGTACCGCGCCTTATACAACGAAAGAACCTCTCCTCCCCGCTGTGGGAAGGAGAGGTTCTGTGCGTTTTATTGCTGGAACTGCGGCGGCGGGAGTTGGCCGTTATCCCCAGTACCATCCCCGTCGGAGTTATCGCCCTGCGGAGGCGTTGGCTGCTCGCCACCACCCGGCTGGCTCGGCTCCGGGTAAGTAGGCGCTGGAGGGTTCAGCGGGTTACCGGCCGACACCGTCTGCGTGACCACAACGGTGGACACCGCAGTCTGGGTCTGCGTGACGGTTGCCGGCTCCTGCGGCGGCTGCTCCTCTTCCACTGGAACGGGCTTTTCCACGGTCTGCGTCTGCGTCACCGTGGCGCGGGTCTGCGGCTTCGTCGTACGCGGCGCTTCTGCCTCGCGTTCCCGCTTGGCCTGGTCCACCATCTTCCGGGCTTCTTCGAGCAACTGGCGGGTGCCGTCCATGTCTCCCTGTGCGGAACGCTTTTCCATTTCGTCGAGCGTTCCAGCGAGCTCCACTACGGACACATCCTCATTGTTCGTGCCGAAGAGCGACTGATTCACGCCATAAAGCGGCGATCCCGGGCCGGCGTTGACGACCACCGCTCCGCTACCTGCGATCAGCAGCGTAGCTGCGGCCGCGCCGATGAGGCCGTGGATGAATGGCTTGCCCCGACGACGGCGACGTGCCGCATCCAGGGAAATAACCTCCGGCTCTTCGTCCGCGCCTTCGATGAGCGGGGCCGGGGGCATCTGCTTTTCGACGTCCCCGCGCAACTCCAGCAGGAGCCCTGCCAGCTCATCACCGCCATCAGAGGGATCCGTTCCTTCGGAGAGAGTGGTGAGGAATGCATCATCATCAACCAAAGGCTGCAGCTGCTCAGCGACGCCCTGCTGAGGCTGGTCCTTCTTTGCCACGATGTCCTCCCTTCCTTGATAGAGAAATTCTTAACTTGTCGGTGCCAAGTGCCGATGGCTCACTGCTAGCTTGTGCTAGCCCCACTGCTGGTTCATTGTGTCTCGTGCGAGTCGAGGGATTTGCGCAATTGCGCCAGTGCACGATGCTGTGCCACGCGGACTGCGCCAGGGGTGGACTCCACAATTTCTGCGGTCTCCTCTGCCGACAGCCCCACGAACACACGCAAAATGATAATGTCCCGGGCCTTGTCACTTAACGTATCGAGCATGGCCCGCACTCTGTTACTACCGTCCATGACCAGAGCGGATTCTTCGGGGGTAGCGTCCTCAGCGGCGTCTTCCGGGACGTCGTCCGTGGGATGTGTCTGATCGCGGCTGAGGGCGCGGTGGGCGTCGGTCACCTTGTGGGCAGCGATGCCGTACACGTAGGCCATAAACGGGCGGCCCTTGTCCTTGTACGTGCCAATCGACGTCGCCACCGCCAAGCAGATTTCCTGCGCCACATCCTCCGCCGTGGGCTGACGGTGGCCGCCGATGCGGGCGCGGCAATAGCGCAGGACCTGCGGGTGAATAATGCGCATGATGCGCTGTAGGGCGCGGCGGCTACCGTCGACAGCGAGCGGAACGAGGTCCGCTAATTCCTTATCGCTGTCGCGCTTCGACGCCGCTGAGGAGCCGCTCGCGTCTGTAGCTTGAGTAGCCACTGTCATCCTTGCTTGTTCTGCTTGGTGTATTAGTTCATATTCTGCACGAATATCATGTCACAACCTTTGGTTGAAACCCGAAACGACGGGCCTATTCCCCACCCTTCGACGGCTATGAGAAAAGTTCATACACCGTTCATCTTAGATGTAGGTGCAGGTCATCAAGGGTAAAAGTGAGAGTTTTCGGCCTGCTACACCTACATGTCAGCATTGCGTAACGCGCCGTTTACCCAAGGAGGACACACTTCTATCTCGTCTCACCTCGCCCCGGTGCTCAGGGCGCCACCCCGTGCAAAGGCTTGCCCACAGCACGATGCGCACCCGGGCGCTCTATCTTTGATTAAGGAGAATCGAACGTGTCTCAGTCCTTCCTGCTCCCCGGGCCGAATGCGGACTTTTGGGATTGGCAGCTCCACGGGGCATGCCGTGGAGAAAACTCTGACGTGTTCTACCACCCGGACGGCGAGCGCGGGCGCGCCCGCGCTCAGCGCGAAAGCCGCGCCAAGGCGATCTGCCACACCTGCCCAGTCATCGAAATGTGCCGCGAACATGCCCTGGCCTCCGGCGAGCCCTACGGCGTGTGGGGTGGCATGAGTGAATCTGAGCGCGTCGTAGCTCTGCGCTCGCGCGACGCTCACGCCACCGTCAGCGCCTAAGCCCCTCGCTTCACGCTTCGTAGCCGTAACGGGGCCAGACGCGTGGTTTCTTTAGGTAGCATCATTTCCCGCTCGTACCGACAGTCTTCGCGTCGAGGCAACCCCCGGACTCCGTGCCCACATCCCAGGGGATCGCACGGCTAGCTCCGTAGAACAGTTACTCACCGGTGAGTCACCGGTGAATGCAGGACAAAGGCCCGCAGCCCCTTCCCCACGTACGGGGCTTGGGCGACGGGCCTTTTCTTGTAGCTCTTTGCTATTCCCGGAGAAACGTTGTTTCCCCGCGCTTTTAGTGGGCGTGCGCGTGGCCTGCCTGTGCCGGTTCCTCCTCGGCGGGCTTCTCCACCACGGAAGCCTCGGTGGTGAGCACCATGCGGGCCACGGAGGCGGCGTTAACAACTGCGGAGTGGGTGACCTTCACCGGGTCGATGATGCCCTGCTCCAGCAGGTTGCCGTATTCCAGGGTGGCGGCGTTGAAGCCTTCACCGTTGGCCTGCTCGGCAACGCGGGCGACGACGACGGAACCATCCAAGCCGGCGTTCTCAGCGATCCAGTAGGCCGGGCGGGTTAGCGCGCGGGCTACGGCCAGCACACCTACCTTGGCCTCGCCCTCGAAGCCCTCGGCGAAGGCCTCGAGCTCCTGGGAGATCTGAACCAGCGCGGAGCCGCCGCCAGCGATAACGCCCTCTTCAACGGCCGCGCGGGCGGCGTTGATGGCGTCCTCGACGCGCAGCTTGCGCTCGTTGACCTCGGTCTCGGTAGCGGCACCAACGCGGATGACGGCAACGCCACCGGAAAGCTTGGCCAAACGCTCCTCGAGCTTCTCCTTATCCCAGGTGGAGTCGGTGCGCTCGATCTCGCGACGCAGCTGCTCGCGGCGCTCCTCGACGGCCTCTGCAGTACCTGCACCATCCACGATCACGGTGTCCTCCTTGGACACGGTGACGCGACGTGCGGAGCCGAGAACCTCCGGGCCGACCTCCTTGAGGTTGATGCCAACCTCCGGGTCGACGACCGTAGCACCGGTGACAACAGCCAGGTCATCCATGAAGCCCTTGCGACGCTCGCCGAAGTACGGGGACTTCACGGCGGCGACCTTGAGGACCTTGCGGATGGAGTTCACGACGAGTGCCTGCAGCGGCTCGCCCTCGATGTCCTCAGCGATGATCAGCGTCGGGCGCGAGGACTCCGCGATCTTCTCCAACAGCGGCAGGAAGTCCGGCAGGGAGGAGATCTTGTTGCGGACGAGGAGAATTGCGGCGTCGTCAAGCACGGCGTTGTAGGTCTCCTCCTCCGTTGCGAAGTACGGGGAGAGGTAGCCCTTGTCGAAGGAAATACCCTCAGTAACGTCCACGGTGGACTCGATGGTCTGGGACTCCTCGACGGTCACGACGCCGTCCTTGCCCACCTTGTCCATCGCGCCGGCAACCATCTCGCCGACCTCCGCATCGCGGGAGGAGACGGTGGCAACCTGGGAGATCTCCGCAGAAGAGTTCACCGGGGTGGCGCGCTTCTTGAGTTCTTCGACGACCTTCTCAGCAGCCGCCGCGATGCCCTTGTTGAGCTCCACCGGGTTAGCGCCGGCGGCAACGTTGCGCAGGCCCTCGAATACGAGTGCCTGGGCCAGCAAGGTGGCGGTGGTGGTGCCGTCGCCGGCGATGTCGTTGGTCTTGACGGCCACGGACTTCACCAGCTGGGCGCCGAGGTTCTCAAAAGGATCGTCGAGGTCAATGTCGCGGGCGATGGTGACGCCGTCATTCGTGACGGTCGGGCCACCGAAAGCCTTGGACAGCACGACGTTGCGGCCGCGGGGGCCGAGGGTGACCTTGACGGCGTCGGCCAGCGTGTCCACACCGCGCTGGATGCCCTCGCGGGCCTCCTGGTCAAATGCAATCAGTTTTGGCATAGGGTTAATCGCCTACTTCTCGATGACAGCGAGCAGATCACGAGCGGACAGCAGGAGGTACTCCTGGCCGTCGTACTTCAGCTCGGTGCCGCCGTACTTGGAGAAGATGACGGTGTCACCCTCGTTAACGCCAACCGGGACAACCTCGCCCTTATCGTTGGTGCGGCCCGGGCCAACGGCTACGACGGTGGCCTCCTGCGGCTTCTCCTTGGCGGAGTCCGGGATAACCAGGCCGGACGCAGTGGTGGTCTCAGCTTCAACGATCTGGACGAGGACCTTGTCCTCCAGCGGCTTGATGTTTGCCATGATGATTTCCTCCAAAGTGTTCTTAATGCGCGTCCACGTGGACGCGCGTGTGCCGGTTGTGGGTAGCCCAGCACAGCCGTCGTCGCGGGTGAACAACTGTGGGTCAAAACAACCTGCCTAGCACTCTACCCTCGCGACTGCTAGCCCTCAACAGCCCGGGCCGCTAACCCGTTCGCCCTCCGCGAACGCCGCCCTCACGCGCGCGAGAGTTGTCATGTTTTCCGCCACAACCTCGGCCAATAGAACCGGAGAGAGTCCCGAAAACCACCAAAGACGCTCGGGCTCGAGTCGAGCCATCGCGTCCTTGGGTTCCTGAGGGCTGCGGTAACGCACCCTCGGCCTGCCTATGGGAGTTACGGATTTAAACCTGCTTATCGGAGTTGATGACGGCCGCGCGCCACAGGTTGTACTCCTCCGGGTTGTCCTCGCGGTAGTTCTTCACCGCGCGGATGCCGTGCTCAACGGCTTCGACGACCTCGTCGATGTTCTTGTCGTCGCCGTCGGCAGTGACGAAGATGACCGGGCCGCAGATGGAGCGGATCGGGTCCTGCAGGAAAGCGGAGTTTCCGGTAGCGGCGGCGTTGCGGGCCAGGGAGGCCACTGGGTTCGGGTCGGCGTCGTCAGCCTTCGCGTTCGGGTTAAACAGCGCCGCGTAAGTCTGGCCATCATCCTGGAAGGCCACGGAAACGCGATCCTCGGTGGTACCACCGAGGAATTGGTTTGCCTGTTCGAGCTCAAACTCGATGATGCGGCGGGACAGGTCAGGGTTAACGAGGAATCCAGTGGTCATAGCGGTGTGAGCTCCTTGTGTGTGAGCCGGACGATTATCGGTCATCACACTACCGGCACCCTGGAGGTTGCGCATCCGCTAGCGCGCAGCGGCCACGAGCGGAACCTCCACCTCAAGCTGCGTATCGGTCCCACACGCCAGGCCGGAAGGTTCAGCGCCCTCGTGGATGAGCTGGGCAGCCACCGCGGCGATCATCACGCCATTGTCGGTGCACAGCTTGAAACGCGGCACGCGCAGCTCGATTCCTGCGGATTCGCAGCGCTTCGCCGCCAAGGCGCGCAGACGCGAATTCGCCGCCACGCCGCCGCCGAGCAGCAGTACCTTGGCGCCTGTGTCCTGGCAGGCGCGCACGGCCTTGGCGGTCAGCACATCTGCCACCGCCTCCTGGAAGGAGGCACACAGGTCCTCAACCTGGACCGTGGTGCCCTCGCGCTCGGCCTTTTCCACGTGGCGTGCTACCGCCGTCTTGAGTCCCGAGAAGGAGAAATTGTGGCGGTTGGGCCCGCGCAGGTCCTCGGCCTTGGACAAACCTCGCGGCAGGTCGATGGTGGGCTTTCCTTGGGCGGCCAGCTTATCGATGACCGGCCCTCCCGGATACCCCAACCCCAGGAGGCGGGAGACTTTGTCGTAGGCTTCGCCGGCGGCGTCGTCAAGCGTGGTGCCCAGTTCCTTCATGGGTTTGCCCACGGCCTCGACCTCAAGCAGCTGGGTGTGACCGCCAGAGACGAGCAGGGCCACCGAGTGCGGCAGCTCCTCGCCCTCCAGGTTGGCCACCGCGACGTGCCCGCCGAGGTGGTTGACGCCGTAGAAGGGCACGCCCCACGCCGAAGCAAAGGCCTTGGCGGCAGACGCCCCGACGAGGAGTGCGCCGGCGAGGCCCGGCCCCACGGTGGCGGCCACCGCATCGGGCTTCTCGATGCCCGCCTCCTCCAACGCCGCCTTCATCACCTGCGGCATGGCTTCGAGGTGGGCGCGGGAGGCGATCTCCGGAACCACACCGCCGAAGCGGGCGTGCTGCTCCATGGAGGAGGCGACGACGTCGGCTCGGATCTCCATGTGTCCATTCTCAGACAGCTCGATGATGCCCACGCCGGTTTCGTCGCAGGAGGACTCGATGCCGAGGATTAACATCTCTCACTCTTTCGTGGTCGGTACATGGTGTGGGCGTCCGCGCCGGAGGGCTGATAGTAGTTGCGGCGCAGGCCGTTGATGACAAAATCATAGGCCTCGTAGAGGCGGATGGCCGGATCGTTGCCCACGCGCACTTCGAGGAAGATGGGCGCGTCGTGGGAATCTGCAAGCTCGACGATGGCGTCCATCATCAGCCGCGCGATGCCGCGCCGCTGGGCGGCGGGGTCGACGCCGATGGTGTGGATTTCGTACTCCGGCCAGGCGGCAGGCCCCATCCGTCCCACGCCGGCGTAACCGAGAACTTCCGCGCGGTTGTCGTTGTGGTCTTCGCGGTTGACGCTTGCGTCAACCGCCCAGTAGGTGGTGTGGCCCTCCGCGATTTCCTGCTCGAAGGCATGCGCCGGCCATGGGTGTTCGCCGGGGAAGAGGACTTTCTCGAGCTCAGCACAGCGCGGCGCGTCCGCGGGGGTCAGTGGGCGCAGCCTCATGATTCGGGAGTGTCCTCGATGCCGCCGACGAGCGCGGCCGAGCGCGGCTTGGTCTGTGGCTCCACGGCATCGGGACGGCGCAGGTAGAGCGGGACGAGTGGCGCGGGTTCAGCGGACAGATCAGCGCAGGCCACCAAACCCGCGGCGCGCGGTGTGGCCCACTCGCGGGGAAGGTCAGCGATACCCTCCGGCAAACGCGGGGCGATGGACTCTGGGAACACGAGGCGCGCGGTCTCCGGACTCGAAAGTCCGGCGGCGCTCAGATCGAGGGTTTCCGGCTTCGATACGTTCGGGCCACTCCGGCGCTCCCCTTCGTCATAGGTGGCCCAGTAGACCTCTTTGCGGCGGGCGTCGATGGCCACCAGCCACTCCCCCGTGCGCCCGTGCGCGATGGCATCCAAGGTGCACACGCCGTGTACCGGCACGTGGAGGGCCACTCCCAACGCGGAGGCGGTGGCCATGCCCACGCGCAGGCCGGTAAACGGCCCGGGCCCCGTGCCCACGACGATGGCGGAGAGATCTGGGTAGGTCAGGGAGGCGTCGGCAAGCAGCTCCTCGATGGTAGGGATGAGCTGCTCGTTGTGGGCGCGCGTACCGCTGATGACGCGGTCGATGCTGTCGCCAGTGTCGGTGTCAACGATGCCCGTGACCAGATCCGTGGTGGCGGTATCGAGTGCGAGGACCTTCATTAGCCCACGAACTGCCAGGCAGGAGCGTCCTCATTGTCAGCACCCTGCTGCAACATCTGGTCATCACCGCGCAGGAACTGCAGCGGCTCGCCCGGCTGGATGCCGCGCAGCGGCGGAGCGTCCTGACCCTGGGCCTTGGCCATCTCCACCTGCTCGAGGACGCCGGAGCAGAGGTCCACCTGGGAGCGGTTCAGCTTCTCCACCTGGTACTCCTGATTGACGCTGACGGTGACAAAGTAGTTCTCATCCTCCGCCACCTTGCCGTCGACGAAGTCGATACCGGCGACATCCACGCCGCCTTCCCCAAGCTGCTGCTCCGTAGCACCCGGGCAGACGACGAGACCGGCAATCCAATCCTGGCCGTAGACGTCGGGGACCAAGAGCGCGGAGAAGCTCAGGTTCTTCGGGTACGTGTCCAAGGTTTCACCCAACGTCGAGGAAGGCTCCTCCGGCGAGCGGGTCATGGACAGCGCGATGAGCAAGCCAAGGACGATGGCAAAGCCGCCGATGACAACGGTCGTGATGAATTGGCCGATTTTATTCATGGGGATGTGCTCCTAATAATAGGGAGTTCAGTACGGGGATATCCTACGCGACCGCCCTGCAGCGACCCTGACCGGCCCTTCCGGTGCCGATAAAAGGATCAGACGATCAACAGGGCAAGGACCTGACACATGAGGATCTTGCCGATCATCGCCGTGGGGTACACGGTGGCATAGCCGCGCTCTGCCAGCTGGGTGCCGGTCTGGGGGTTGAGGTAGGCCATGATCGCCGGATTCGTGGTCATGCCTGCGGCGATGCCCATCGACTCATCAAACTTCAGGCGCAGCACCAGCATGGATACCGCGACGATGCCGATGGCGGAGACCAGCGACAGCACAATACCCACGCCCATATACTTCAGGGAGGTCGGATCCGACAAGGCGTCGCGGAACTGGCCGCCAGCCGACGTACCCACGCCCGCCAGGAACAAGGTCAAGCCCAGCGTGGAGATTGTCTGCTTGGCGTGGAAAGGAAGCTGCCAGTTAATCGGGCCCGAGCGGCCCAGCGCACCCAGGATAAGGCCGACGACGATGGGGCCGCCACCGAAGCCGAAGGACAGCGTCGTGCCGCCTGGCAGCGGAATCGGGATAGCACCGAAGAGCAGACCAATGAAGAGGCCGAGGGCAAAGGGGAAGAGATCGACGTTTCCGAGTTTGGCTTCGGAGTCGCCGAGGAAACGGCGGACGTCGTCAAGCCGGCCCGGCGCGGTGATAACGCGCACGCGGTCCGAGTAGTGCAGGACGGTTTCCTCGTTCGGCACGACGTCGGAGTCACCGCGGCGCACGCGCGCGATGAGGAAGCCTTCCTTAACAGTGTCCAAGTCCTTGAGCTGATAGCCCGCAACACGTGGGTTGGACACGGTCAGGCGGCGGTAGACCAGGCCATCTTCCTCGTGGAGGTTGAGGTGGATCTCCTCACCCAGCTGGGAAATCGCGCTATCGAGCGCTGGTGCCGTGCCGTTGAGCAAGAGCTCCATGCCGGCGCGCAGTGGCAGCTCCGGGTAGGCCAGGTTGTGGTTGTGGGGATTGTTGACGTGCCGGGTGGCGATGACGCGCTCGCCGGTTACTTCCTGCAGCTCCCCCACCGTTGCGTCAAAGTCGCGGGTCAGGCGCACCGCCCGCCACTCCAGCGGCTCCGCAATCATGCCCTCGGCGCGGGCGTCCTCAACGTGGTTCACGCGCAGCATCTTCGCACCAATGGCGGCCACCAGAATGGTGCCGATAATGCAGCCGGGGTAGGCCAGGGAATAGCCCACCACCGGGGTGCTATCGCCGCCCAGGGCCTCGACGACCGCTGCCATACCGGGCGTCGAGCTCAGCGAACCTGCAAGGGTACCCACGCTGATCGCAGGGTCCAGATCAAAGAGGCGCATCGCTAGGGTTGTCAGCCCCGCAAGAATGAAGAAGAAGACGATGACCACCATGGACATCTTCCATCCACGCCGGCGGAAATCTTCGAAGAAGCTGCGTCCGAAGTTCAGGCCGATGACGTAAACGAAGATGGCCAGGCCAAATTGGTACACGAACGCCGGGACCACGATGTCCGGGTTCGCTGCGGACAAGCCCAAGGCCACGAACATCGCAGCCGCGGCGCCGAGCGAGATGCCGAAGACATTGATCTTGCCCACGGCCAGTCCCACCGCCATGATGAGAAAGAGGGTCAGCAAGGGCTGTTCAGCAAGAAAAGCCAGCACGTTAATTCACCCATTTCCATGTAAAGACGCGGACGTCATCGTCCGAGTCGCGGTTGATTGTGATGGCGAGGTACGCATCAGACAGGCGCTCCATGAAGCCCCCACCCCACTCGGCAACGACGACGGCGTCCTCGATTTCGGTGTCCAAGTCTAGACTGTCCAGCTCCCCCAACGGATCATCCGAATGATCGAGCAGGCGGTAGGCATCCACGTGCACCAACGTCGGCCCGCCCACGCGGGAAGGGTGCTCGCGCGCGATGACGAAGGTCGGCGAGGTCACCCGCCCCTTCACCTGCATTCCGCGGGCAATGCCCTGCGTAAAGGTGGTTTTCCCGGCGCCCAAGGGGCCATCGAGGATCACCAAGTCCCCTGCTTCCAGCGCCGCGCCTAACTCTTCACCAAAGGCCTGGGCATCCTCCGGGGTGGCAGCCACGCGGCGCCCTTCGTGCGGAAAATCACTGCGCATCGTTAGCTCCTTCACAATAGGTGCGCGTGGTGCGCCCGGTGGGGCGGCACACCACTTCATAGTTGATGGTGCCAGCGGCCGCGGCTAATTCTGTAGCGCTCATACCGCCGCGCCCAAAGATAACGGCAGTGTCTCCGGCGCGCACGCCGTGAGGGTTCGCACCGAGGTCAACGACGATCTGGTCCATGCAGACCCGCCCCACCTGCTGGTAGAGCTCACCACCAATGCCTACCTGCAGCGCTCCCTGAAAGGCGCGCGGCAGGCCATCGGCATACCCCACGCTGACGGTGGCGAGCTCGCGGTCACTATCCGCGGTCCAGGTCAGGCCGTAGCATGTGGACTCCCCCGCCGAAATCGGCTTTACGGCAACGACGGAAGCCTCCCATGTCATGGCTGGTTCCAGCCCATGGTCGCGCCCGTCCACCGGTTCGAGCCCATACAGGGCCACACCGGCGCGCACTTGTTCAAAACGTGCTGAGGGGCGAGTCAATGCCGCCGGCGAATTGGCAAGGTGGTTCAGCGGGCACTCCAGCCCCACCTCGCGGGCAAGTGCTAGGGCCTGGCGGAACTCCGCCTCCTGATGATCATTGTGCGGGTGCTCCGGCTCGTCCGCACAGGCAAAGTGGGACATGAGGCCGAGGACGGTGATGTGGGGGGCGTCGGCAAGCAGGCGGAAGGTCTCCTCCCACGCATGCTTGTCGACGCCCGACCGGTGCATCCCCGTTTCCACCATCACGAAGGCTTCGGTGGACGCTTCGGCAGCCTCGATGAGGGCTCGTGCGTGCATCAAAGATGGGATGCCGATCTGAATACCAGCGCCTAGGGCCGGGGCGAGGTCCTCCGTTGGTTTCCACAACCAGGCAGCGATGGGAAGGTCCTCGATGACGCCTCGCAACTCCACGGCCTCGGCGAGCGTGGCCACCCCGAAGGCGTCTGCCCCCGCCTTCGCCATGACCGGTGCGCAGCGCTGCGCACCGTGCCCGTACGCGTCCGCCTTGACCACGCACATGAGGCGGGCCGGGGCCACCGCCTCCTTCACGCGAGCAACATTGTGGGCAATAGCGTTGAGGTCAACGGTGGTTTTTAACATACCCACCATTGTGCCACTTGAGGGCTCAGCGCTATTCGACGGTCACCGACTTCGCAAGGTTACGCGGCTGGTCCACGTCATAGCCCTTGGCGGTGGCCACACCGCAGGCGAAAATCTGCAGCGGAACGGTAGCCAGCAGCGGCTGCATCAGCGTCGGCGCCTGCGGGATGCGGATGATGTGGTTGGCGTAGGCCTCGACCGCCTCGTCGCCCTCTTCCGCGATGACGATGGTGATAGCGCCGCGGGCGCGGATCTCCTGGATGTTGGAGACAACCTTGGCGTGCAGGGAATCGCGGCCGCGCGGGGAAGGCACGATGACGAAGACCGGCTGGCCCTCCTCGATGAGCGCGATCGGGCCGTGCTTGAGCTCGCCGGCGGCGAAGCCCTCCGCGTGCAGGTAGGCAATCTCCTTGAGCTTGAGCGCGCCCTCCAGTGCGACCGGGAAACCGACGTGGCGGCCCAAGAAGAGCACCGACTTAGCGTTCTCCATGGCAGTGGCCAGATCGTAGACCTGCTTTTCGTTGTCGATGACTGCCTGGACCTTATCCGGCATCGCACGCAGGTCATCCAGGACGGAATTGACCTCATCGGAGAACATGTTGCCGCGCAGGCGTGCTAGGTAGAGGCCCAGCAGGTAGGTCGCGGTGATCTGTGCCAGGAAGGCCTTGGTGGAGGCCACGGCGATCTCCGGGCCGGCGTGGGTGTAGAGGGCGGCGTCGGACTCGCGCGGAATGGAGGAACCCTGGGTGTTGCAAATAGCAATCACCTTGGCGCCCTGCTGGCGGGCGTGGCGCACTGCCATGAGGGTATCCATGGTCTCGCCCGACTGTGACAGGGCCACGACCAGGGTCTTCTCGTTGACAATGGGATCGCGGTAGCGGAACTCGTGGGCCAGCTCCACCTCACACGGGATGCGGCACCAGTGCTCGATGGCGTAGCGCGCGACGTGGCCGGCATAAGCGGCGGTGCCGCAGGCGATGACGATGATCTTGTCGATGGACTTGAGCACCGACTCCTCAATGCGGATCTCATCGAGGACCAGGTTGCCGGTCTCGTCGAGGCGGCCGAGCAGCGTATCGCGCACTGCTGCTGGCTGGTCGTGGATTTCCTTCTCCATGAAGGAGTTGAAGCCGCCCTTTTCGGCAGCGGCGGCATCCCACTTGATCTCGAAAGGCTTGCCCTGGGCGGGGTTGCCGTCGTAGTCGGTGATCTCGATGTCATCCGCGGTGATGGTGACGACCTGGTCGTTGTCCATCTCCACGGCGGACTTGGTGTAGTCGATGAAGCCGGAGACATCCGAGCCGAGGAAGTTCTCCCCCTCACCCAAGCCGATGACCAGCGGCGAATCGCGGCGCGCAGCCACGATGCGATCGGCCTGCTCGGCATGAATAGCCAAGAGGGTGAACGCGCCTTCCAGGCGCTTGCCGGTCAGCTGCATAGCCTTGGTGAGGTCGCCGCCGGCCTCATTGTGGAACACATCTGCCAGAAGGGTGGCGGCTACCTCGGTGTCGGTCTCGGACACGAAGTTATGGCCCTTGGCCTCCAGCTCGCTCTTAAGCTCGGCGAAGTTCTCGATGATGCCGTTGTGCACGACGGCGAGCTTGCCGCCGTCCACGACGTGCGGGTGGGCGTTCAGATCGGTTGGACCACCGTGGGTTGCCCAGCGGGTGTGCCCAATGCCCAAGACGGAATCCTTCAGCGGGCGCGCAGCGATTTCAGCTTCCAGCGCAGCGACCTTTCCAGCCTTTTTGCGCCAGGAGATCTCCCCATCGGCGTACATTGCGACGCCTGCTGAGTCATAGCCGCGATACTCCAATCGGCGCAGGCCCTCCAGCACAACGTCGAGGGCAAAGTACTCACGACCATCGGTGTTATGGCCAATGTATCCAACGATTCCACACATGGAACGGAATTTTACAGCATGATTTATCGTGCCGAACCGCAAGGATCGTGCTTAAAACCTTCCCCCACCTATCTGGTACATGTCCACCTCTTTGTCTACGCTTTCCTCTATTCTGTAAAGCGTGTCTGCGAATTTGAAGAAGCATCTCGGTACGTTGTCCAAGCGCGGCCCGCACCGCGTCCTCGTTGGGGACCTGTCTTATGCAGGGCTAGAAGGCAAGGTCTACACCCCTGCTGAAGGCAAGGGCCTGCCCGCCGTGGCGTTTGCTCACGACTGGACGAAGAACGTCAAGGACTACCACGCCACTCTGCGCCACCTAGCCAGCTGGGGCATCGTGGTGGTTGCTCCCGATACGGAGACTGGTGTGTTTGCCAAGCACCGTAACCTGGCTGCCGACCTCGAATCGGCTTTGCAGATTGCCGCCGGCGTTAGGCTGGGCGCTGGCAAGATTTCGGTGTCCGCTTCCAAGCTGGGCGTTTTCGGCCACGGCATGGGAGGCGGCGTAGCCACCTTGGCTGCCGTGGATAACCCGAAGGTCCGCGCCGTCGCAGCCCTCTACCCTGCTGATACCTCACCATCCGCCGTTCAAGCTGCCCGCTCCGTCAAGGCACGCGGCCTCGTTATCGGCGCGGGCCAGGATGACATCTTCCGCGCCGGCAACCCCGCAAAGCTGGCCAACGCGTGGGGCGGACCGGTGGCCTACCGGGAGATTGCCAAGGGCACGCAGTCCGGTTTCAGCGAGGATAAGTTCTTCAAGTTGGCGCTCGGTTCCGGCTTCTTCCAGGGCTCCGCAGTCGAGACCGCCCGCGGCCTTGTGACCGGCTTCTTCCTTTCCACCCTGGCTGGCGAATCCAAGTATGACGGCTTTGCGGATGCCGACGCCTCCGCGAAGGGCGTTGAGAGCTTCACCGGCGAGGACCTGGCTCAACGCGCCGGCTTTGAGTACAGCAAATAAAGCTCCAACGAAAGAGCGCTTCACAGCGCGGCTTTTCCTATCTACAGCAGGACGATCAGTTGTCGTCCTGCTTTAGTTGTTTTAGCTTAGGGACTTCAAGAAAATACCAGGCAATAAGTGCAATGCCCGGCAGAAGCAACTGAGCGGCCGTCCACAGCTTTATGTGGGACATTTCTCTGTCGAATTTAATCTCAATGCCAAGCACAACAAAAGCCACCAAGAGGTACAGCATGGGAAGAACGCCCCACAGGACGTCATGAAGCCAAGGCACTGTTGTCATGCGGCATTCTCCTCACCCTGGTTGATACGTGCAGTAGGCAGTCACCTCACGGTATCACCTGTGGCTGCGAGGAACCAGACTTGTTTCTCGCTGCTGCTTCAGCTGCGCCTGAGCACCGACTGCACCTGACCGCGCGGACGGCCCCGGCCCTGCCCCTGCGCTTGACTATGCGGCACGCCCCTGGACTCTGGGTTTCGCCCCGGCGTATGTGTGTGCGGCGCATGTGTGTGCGCTTGGGCTTGGGCCGCGCGCTGAGCGGACTTCTCGAGCTCGTCCTGTGCCTTGGCCATCGCTTTCTCAAACTCCAACAGCCGTGCGGCTGTGCGCTCACGGAATCCGCGTGCGAACTCATCGAAATCATTGTGCGGCATTACCACTGCCCTGCCTTTCGCGCCTGTACGGATGGGGAATCTGAGCTTTCTTCCGGTGCCGTTTCCGGCTTCATTTCTGGTGCGGCTCCCGCGCCGGGAGCCGGCCCAGGAGCTGGCTCAGGGGGCGGTTCAGGGGCTGGCACCGGTGCCGGCGCTTCCGCTGCCTGCATGTGCGCCAGCTTCTCCGGTGGAGCTTCTGGCTCCGGAACGTTATTTAGCTCTGGCGGTGGTGGCGTGACTCCGTTGTCCGGGGCTGGTTCTGGTGCCGGCGGTGGACCTGGCTCCGGTTCCGGCTGCGGCTCTGGTTCTGGTTCGGGCTCAGGCGCAGGTTCCAGCTCAGGCTCCGGTAGGTTCTCAATGAAATCCACGGCGGCTTCAGCCAGCAGCCCAAGCCCCAGAATGGCAACTCCTACGCCTAGGATGCCCAGACTTCCGCAGCAGGATTCCTCCAGCTTACACTCACAGGATTCCGCGTTAGGACTCTCGCCGCTTTCTTCCTCACAGTCTTCAGCTACTACAGGCTCGTCAGGCTCCTCGACCTCTTCGACTTCCTGCACCGCCTCCTCTGGGCAGTCAGTCACCTCCGCTTGCACGGGTGCGGTGGGCACGTCAACCTCGCTGGGTGCCTCTATCCCGGCGTCGGCCGGCGTGGTGGTTCCCACGTCGCGCGGCTGCTCAGTGCAGGTACAAGACTGCTGCGACTCCTTCTCCGCGTGGCACCCGCACGGCTTGTGCTCTTCTTCTGTTGCGGTGGAATCGGGTGTGGGCTGCGCTTGCGCTGCGGGCTCAGTCGGCACGGTATGCGGCGTGTTCGGTTTCGCTGGCCGAGGCTTATCCTCAGCCGGCGGGCATTCTTCTTCCGAAACCCCTGCGGGCTGGGTTGGCGCAGGTTTTTCTGGCGGTGCCACCGGTTTGTCTGGTTCCGGCTCGACTGGTTGCTGCGGTGGAGCGGGCTGCGCTGTCGGCGCCGGTGGCGTTGGCTGGGCTTGCGCCGGTGCCGTTGGTTCTGCGGGGCTCACAGGTTTCGTCGGTTCACAGGGCTCAGGATCCGGTTGTGGGCACTCCTTCGGCTTCTCCTCGCAACCGCATTCAGGCTCAGGCGGGGTTTCCGGCAGCTCCCGCTCGCATACCTCGGTGCAGCGCTTTTCAAACTCGCCGTAGCAATTTTCAATGGCAGTGTCGCGGTCCCGACAGGTTTGCGAAATGGTGTCATTCGTCTGGTCGATTAGGTCACCGCCAATGCGCGAAATAACTGGGACGATGGCCTTGCCCAACGGGTGCCGCTGCAGCAACATGGTCAAGATATTCAGCAGCGGAATTACTGCAGAAATCAACTCCGCTACGGCAGATTCGGAAACACTGACCACGTCTTCGATGGCCTCGGAGCACTGCTGCGCGGACTCCACCAGATCATCGGCTTCGTCCCTTTCCTTCTCAAAGTCATCCTGCACGCCGCGCAGGTGATCCATGATCGCTCCCCCAGCCAGCGACAGCACCGTGCCAAGGAGGAAATCCCGCAGACCATTGCCGCCGCGCAGTGGACGTCGCGCGCCCATCGCCGACGCGGTATGCGTCACGAGCTCTCCTGGGTTGATCCCGTCGACGGAACCCACCATGTCCCCCAACAAATCAATCGGTGTGCTGGGACCGGAGTAGCCGCCAAGGCTCGCAGCCTGAAACTGGGAGACTACCTGTGAATAATCGCCCAAGAGCGACTTGATCATCGTGGACATCAGTTCGCCCCCGTTTCCTGGCTGCCGAATTGGCCAGCGAGGCCACGGTCGACGTCGCCAAACGCCCGCACCTGCTCACGCGCGGCGCCCGCGGTGGCCGATATGTTCTCCAAGCGCCACGCACCACGCTCGTGTAGCCGACTCAACAACGCCTGAATCTGCGCCCCATGCCCGCTAAAATCCCGCCCCGCAGAAGACGGGGCAAAGCTCGGTCTGTCCCCGCGGTGTGCGTCACTTTGGGCGCGGGCTTGGTCCATGACGTCGTCGAGAAGCCGCGTGGCTTCCTCCTCATCAAAAAATACGTCGGGCATGTGCGCCCTCCTTCTTGTCCACAACAAACAGTGATTCCTGCTCTTATTGGACTGAGAAAGCCACCCGCCGGTTCCCCCACCGCGCAGAAAAAGAAGAAACCCCAGGCCAAAGGCCCAGGGTTGCGATTATGCGGGTAGAACTAGACAGCGGCAACGACGGCAGCAAGCTTGCCCGCTACCTTGCGTGCCTGCTCCTTTTCAGCTGCTTCCACCATGACGCGGAAGAGCTCCTCTGTGCCTGAGGGGCGCAGCAGGACGCGGCCCGTATCACCAAGCTCTGCCTCGGCGGCGGCAATAGCTTCCTTGACTTCGGGGGCATTGAGGATGACCGCCTTATCGGACACCGGCACGTTGATGAGCACCTGCGGCAATACCGTCATCACGGAGGCCAGCTCCTTAAGGGTCTTGCCGGACTTAGCCATGCGCGCCATGATGGACAGTCCCGTCAGTGTGCCATCGCCAGTGGTGCAATCATCCGGCAGCACGACGTGACCGGACTGCTCGCCGCCCAGGGAGAAATCACCGCGGTTGAGCTCCTCCAGCACGTAGCGATCCCCCACGGCGGTTTCCTTGACCTCAATGCCCTGCTCCTGCATCGCCAGCTTCAGCCCCAGGTTCGACATCACGGTGGCCACCAGGGTGTTGAAGCGGAGGTCGTTCTCTTCCTTCATGCCCACCGCGAGGATCGCCATGATCTGGTCACCGTCAACGACGTTGCCCTCAGCATCGACGGCTAGGCAACGGTCAGCGTCACCGTCGTGGGCCAGGCCCAGATCAGCGCCGTGCTCGACGACGGCCTCCTGAGTCTTCTCAATGTGGGTCGAACCGCAGTCCTCGTTGATGTTGAAGGCATTGGGCTTGTTGTGGATAGCAATGACCTCAGCGCCCGCTGCCTCATAGGCCTGCGGAGCAACCTTGGAGGCAGCACCGTTTGCGGTGTCGACGACAACCTTGATACCGCTCAGATCCGTGGTGACGACCTCTGCTAGGTGCTTGAGGTAGCGCTCCCGGCCGTCGGGGGCCTCCGAAATAATGCGACCAATCTTGGTCCCCGTGGGCCCACCGTCGGTGAGGTTGTCCATGGCAGCCTGGATGCGGTCTTCCACCTCATCCGGCAGCTTCTTGCCGCCCGCGGAAAAGAACTTGATGCCATTGTCCGGCATCGGGTTGTGGGAGGCGGAAATCATCACGCCGAGGTCCGCCCCAAAATCATCGGTGAGGAATGCGATGGCCGGGGTCGGCAGCACGCCGATGCGCACGACGTCGACGCCGCGTGAGGCCAAGCCCGAGGCAATCGCCGCATCCAACATCTCGCCCGACACACGCGGGTCGCGCCCAATAATCGCCAGCGGGCGGCGCTCGTAGGACTCCCGGTCCGAGGTCAGCACCTCCGCCGCTGCCTGCCCTAGGCGCAAAGCCAGAATGGGAGTGAGCTTCTTGTTCGCGAGGCCGCGAACTCCATCGGTTCCAAAAAGTCGAGTCATAGTTGTTTATTATGCCCGCTCCCCCTTGCCTGGCGCAGGTCGGCTCGTTCTTGTTGTGTAGACTTCTTCCCACCTTCTGCCCTGTGAGCAGGGCCGGTGGGGAGTTTCCCCAGTTAACGCGCGCGCTGGGCCGTCCTCTGCTTGAATAATCACCATGTCCTATGCGAAAGGCTTGACTCGCGTGAGGGAGTCGAAGGGAGTGAAACTCTTCAAAGCCCTCACCGATGGTGTGCTCACCAAGTTCAACATGGCGGTACTCGTTGTCGCAGCGCTATTTCTGGTGCTCGGAAATACCGAGCCCGCGGAAACGGAAGAACCTGCAGTCATCGCTCCGGGCGAAACGGTGGAGTTGCAGCAGGCCCAGGTGGTCGTCGATAAGCCCCGCGTCGAGGCCGGCCAAGTCCACGTCACCGCCACGTTCCTCAACACCCAAGACACCGCCTTCACGGACTACCAACAGATGTTTAGCCTTACCCGCAATGGTGAGCCTATCCCCTTTGAGCAGTTCTCCATCGCGCCTTCACTGGAGAACGGGGCGGTGACCAGGCCCAACCCCGGGGTTCCCTTCGCCGTCGACATCACCGTCGACGATGCCCCCGGAACAGCGCTTGTTCTCAACGATCTGACGGTGCGCAAATCCAGCCTGGACATGTCCTACCGCTGGTTTGACCCCACCCCCGTAGCAGAGATGGAGTTGGCATGACCCACCGCAAATCTTCCTCCCTGCCCCTGCTCAACCGCAAGAAGGTCCCCATGATCGCCGTGGCCGCAGCGATCACCTCCCTGGGCATCTTCATTAGTGACCAGATGCCCGATCCGCGCGAGGTGGAATTCTCCCACTTTGAGTACACCGACGAAATACCCGGGCACACCCGCATTAGCCAGGTAGACGTCCACACTCGCCCGCTGGCGTCTGGAGACTACGCGGAATTCACCGGTACTCTGCCCGAGGGCGAGGAGCTCAGTGAGCTGTATGAAGTAGCCGTCGATTTCACGCTGGAGCGCACTCACTCCTACCCCCTGAGCCTGAAATTAGAAGACTCCGAGGGCCGTGTTTTCCGCACGACCACACCGCAATGCGACGCCGAGGTCGTCTCCCTCCCCATGACATGTACCAGTCTCTTTGTACTCCCAGAGGATTCGCTGGGCCCCGCCACGCTGGCGCTAGAGGTGGAGAATCTCCTCGGCGACTTCCACCAACAACCGGTCCCCATGGGCAAGGAACTTCACACAGCCGTGGAGGTTAAAGCATGACGTCCCAAGACACAGCATCGAAGAAGGCCTCGAAGGCGTGGTGGTGGGCAGCAACTCTTCCGGCGCTCGCGATCATGGTGGCGGCCTCCTCCTCCGTCATGGTGCACGGATACCGACCGCTGTCGGTCCATTCGACCGTCGAGGCCACCAAGCAAGAGCCCGCCGAGTTCAGCTTTGATTATCAGCTAGACCAGGACACCGCCCAGCGCTCGGCGACGGTCACCCTGGCCGCCATCGACAAGGCAGACCCCTCCGAATTCGGCTCCCTTTATGCCGACAAGAACCTCATGGATCCCCCTGCGCTCCCCGGGGACACCGCACTCTACAAGGCCACCGTGGACTGGCATGCGGATCCGGAAAGCCCACTTGAAGGATGCGAGGTCGGGCTCCGTGACGGCCAAGGGATCGAGCAACCTGTCCGCCTCGTGTTGTCCCCGCAGGACGTGCCGACCGATATGCCCGCCGCCTTCCCCAACCTCTGTGAACCCGAAGGGGCTGCGGGGCCGATGGCCATCAATCCTTTCGAACTAGATGCCAATATCCTCCCCGAGCCCAGCGCGCGGCCGGCTGAATGGGAGATGACGTACTACTTCGTCACCAACGCCGATTTCGAGCCTTCCGAATTATTCGTCACCTGGGGCGCCCCTTATGAGGTGCGCCTGCGCACAGGCGCTTAGAAGCCTTCTGCGCGGACAACCGCCTCAACGTCCTCCGCGCCCGGATCGGTCTTGTTCCACGGCCACGACACCATTACCTTCTCTTCTGGGTAGTAGACGAAAATGTCGCCACCGCCGAATCCATCCTTGCCCCATTCGTTGACGAGGACTTCCGGGGCGGAACCATTCGCCTCGCGAACAGTACGGGTCGACGTCTGGAAGGCATCATCGTGATAATCGGGCAAGGCTCTGTACATCTCTTCGGCCTCCTCCCCAATGACAATGTCCCGCGGACTATGGAATGTCATGAGCCCCTCAGCGTCCTGCTCCTTGGTAAGCCACGGCTTGCAGGAATAGCCGTGGGCTCCTTCTAGCAGAGCATTCTCGGATTGCAGCGGTGCTTCGGTACACAGGGCGATCTTCTCAATGAAGGCCTCCGGCAAGACGTCCGCGGTCTCAGGGCGCAGGTTCACGATGTGGTCCTCCCGCAGGTCCGGACGCGCCAGCTCCTCGCTGGACCCGCGCCTGTTGATCTGCTCAACCATAATCCCGCCAGCAATCAACACCACCGCGACAACCAGGGTGAGAATGTTGAGCTTGCGCGCGCTGATGTGGGTATCAGGATCGGTCGTGGCTTCTGCGCGATCCACGTCACCGGCTTGAGTGTGCTCAGTAGTCTGTGTCACCGATTCCACCTACTTCTCTCCCGCCTGGCTCGCTGGGACGGCAGATTCAGCGTCCGGCTCTTCGCCTTGGTTTTCGTCGGTGCTCTCATCTGCGTCCTCCGCCTCGGCGTACTCAGCGTTGAGGAAGCGGTCCAGCGCGGCTACCACCAGCGGGAGCGCAACGAGGAAGTACACGGCTCGGGCAAAAACCAGCGCATAAGGCTCAAGCCCAATGGTGATGGTCCCCAGCGCCAGCGGTTTGATGATGGCACGCAGGGCATAGACTACGCCCAGCTCAGCGCCCGAAGCCAAGACGAAGACGAGGCAGAAGGTCAGCATGGGGACCGCACCGGCGACTGCCAGCGTCTTGAAATTGCGCCACGCATTACGGAAGGGGCCGACGAGTGGCTGCGCGGCGTTGTCCAGCATGTCTCGCGTCGTTCGGAAGGCTGCTTCCGAATAGCGACGCCCATAATCGGCCCACATCTTCTGCTCGGCATGCGGGGAGAGCTTTCCTCGTTCGGCGGGACCTTCGATGGGGGCATCGGCTACCGTCTGCAGGGGCGGTACCGCGTCCTCCTCGCCTGACGTGTCCGGCTCAGAACTGTCCTTCTCTCTGGTCAGGCTCGTGTTGTAGACCACCGCGCCGAGGGTCAGCCATGCGAAGGGCACGACGATAAAGTTGCCGATTTGCGCCGCGTTATTCCACAGCCACCCAATCACCGCACCAATGACCCAGGTGTGGGCGACAATCCAATCCTTCGCCGTGACAATAGAGTCCCATACGGGGCCAATGCCTTGCCGGCTAAGAATCCACACACGGACCTTCTCAAAATTGCTGGTGATGCTTAGCGACGCCGTGGCCATCCACAGCACCTCCAGGTACGCGGCCGCAGTGGCCACGCCAAAGGCGCGCTCCCCCAACTGCAGCGCACCAATGAGTTTGCGCAGCACCACGATAGAAATGAGAAACCCTGCAAATAGCCATCCGGAGTTTATGAACGAGCGCCCGAAATCATAATCGAGAAAGCTGGTGGCCACCTCGATGGTCACGGAGTCGTAGACAAAGGTCCGCGCGTCGTCGCGCAACAGACCGTGGGAGGAATACACGGTGAGGAACGGGATGAGGAGGCCACCGACGGTCAGCAGCGTGGTCTTATCCAGTTTGCTAAAGCGGGTCTCGCCGCCAAAGAACTCCATGGACGGCTGCATGATCCAAAAGCACACGATGACGCCGGTCATCACAGAAAGCGGCGCAAAGGGGAAGATGAGCGTGGCGGCCAACGGCGAATACTCAGAAATAACCACCGCCAACCACAGCACCGCCGCGCGCACGGCCAGCGACAGGCAAATCACCGTGATCAGCTGCGGCAGGTACCGCCACAGCAGCTTTGCTGCGTCCAAGGGGACTGATAGTGCGTCCCGCGCGCTCTCAAGAATGACTTTCACGCCGCTTAGTATAAGGAGAATCACACCAGTGCGCTGCCCGAACGGGGAAAGCCGCCACCTCCCCCGAAAGGGAAGCAGCGGCTTTCGAAAATGCAGTATGCGCGAAGATTAACGCTTGGAGTACTGCGGGGCACGACGTGCCTTGTGCAGACCAGCCTTCTTGCGCTCCACGGCACGAGCATCACGGGTGAGCAGGCCAGCCTTCTTCAGGGCCTGGCGGTCAGCCGGGTTGTAGATGTTCAGTGCGCGGGCGATAGCCAGACGCAGGGCGCCGGCCTGGCCGGTCGGGCCACCACCGGTGACGGTGACCTTGAGGTCAAACTGGCCCTCGCGCTCGAGGATGGTCAGCGGCTGCAGGATGTCCTGCTGGTGCAGCTTGTTCGGGAAGTACTCGTCAAAGGCACGGCCGTTGACAGAGATGTTGCCGGAACCAGCGACGAGGCGGACACGAGCGATGGCGCGCTTACGGCGGCCAACGGTCTGAATCGGGCCCTCGTGGATAGCCGGGGCAGCGGTCTCAACCTCAGCCTCGGTGTCGGTTACCAGGGAATCACCGATGGTGTTGGTGAACTCCTCGGTAGCGGCGGTTGCTGCAGCGATGTCGGCAGCGTCGGCTACATTGTTGTCGATGTTCTGCTCGGTCATTACTGTGCCACCTGCTTAAACTCAAAGGTTTCCGGCTTCTGGCCGGCGTACGGGTGCTCCTCGCCCACGAAAACGTGCAGCTTCTTGATGGAGGCGTTGGAAAGCTTGTTGTGCGGCATCATGCCCTTCACAGCTTCCTCGATAACGCGAACCGGGTTGGCGTCCAGGGACTGACCAAGGGTCATGGACTTCAGGCCGCCCGGGTAGCCGGAGTGGCGGTAGCGCATCTCGCGCTCGCGCTTGTTGGAAGAAATGTGGATCTTGTCCGCATTCAGGATGATGATGTGGTCGCCGCAATCAACGTTCGGTGCGTACTGGGGCTTGTGCTTACCGCGCAGCATGTCAGCCACGGTGGAAGCAAGCTTGCCCAGAACCACGTCGGTAGCGTCGATGACGTACCACTTGCGGGTGATGTCACCGCTCTTCGGGTGGAAAGTAGACAAAATGACTCCTTGAAAGTCTGTCTCGGAACTGCCGGCCAACGCTATGTAAGCCCCTACGCGGTACATACAGCGGCCGGTGGAGACCTGCAGCACGCGCGCACCCACGTAGACGCGGGTGCGGACACATAGGTGTTTCACTTTAGTATGAGGCTGTTTGAAAACCCAAAACGCCGATATCGCCCCTCACCAACGCCTCCATCCCCAGATACTTCGGGGTGGGGGTAGAGACAGAAACGTTGATGAGAAGCGATACCGGCGCCTTTCACTAGGTGGGCAGAAAGTGCTGACTGTGAGGTGGTGCGTCCAGCCCTTCCATTGACTGCACCCCCTCTCCTAGCCCTTCACGCCTTCCTCCACGCCACCCACCGCTCATGGTTGTGAATGGTGATGGAAGACTGCGCCCATACTCCTAGCGAAAGACCCGCAGTCGAGACGGTTTAGCCCCAGCTAGCGGCGGCGCGGCGGTTGACGTCACTCATATTGTCATTGCCCTGGGACACCGTGGTGGAGATGGTCGCTAGCACCGTGTTGAGCTCGGCGGCAGCTTTATCCCACTTGGCCTGCGCCGCGTTATATGCGGCGGCGCTTTCTCCCTCCCATGTCGATACCATCGGCTGCAGGGTGGCCTTAAGGTCACCGAGGAGCCCGTTGATGCGGCCGGAGGTGGAGTTGATGTCGGCGGCGGCACCAGCGATGGCGCCAAACTGATACTTAATTCCAGACATTGCGTGTTCCTTATCTTCTGTGTGCTCGTGTGTGGTTCAGTGCGTACGGCTATAGGAGGCTGCGGCTCTGTTTAAAGGGCCAGGCCCGCGCCGCCGACGTTGTCGAAGGACTGGGCGTTATCTGCCTCGACCGAATCAAAGTTGCGGGCATTGTCCCTGATGTTGTCGCTGATGGCGGTCAGTGCCTCACGCAGCTGCTGTGCGGAGGAGTTGTAGCGCTGCATCAGGTTGTCAAAGGAAACCTGCGCGCGGCCTGCCCAGCTGGCGCGGACGGAGTCCACAACTCCCTGCAGACGGGTGAGCTCACCCTGTACCTCGTCATTGGTGGAGTCGACGCGGCCGGCGGTGGCCACCATTACGTCGGCTTCTGTGCGGAACGTTTGAGTCATTGTTCTCTCCCTTTCTTTGTTCCCTACCTGGGGCATGCCCTTTTACTACGGGGCCTGATGTGTGTTTCTTTCCCCCCGAGAAGCACCCTGTGTCCTTCTCACCCTTATTGGACTGAGTTAGTGGCGCATCGGTTCCCACCGGTTTCAAAGTTTTTAATTTTTCTGGCTTGCCGCTGCTTAGTCCTTCTTAACCAGCGATTCCGCCGCCATTCGGCACGCTGCCTTCTGCACCACGTTGGGCTCGAACTTGGTGTGGCAGCCCACGGACATCTGGTGGCCTTTGTCCTCCCACATCATCCAGGTCACCCGCGAGCCATCGCCGGGGTCTTCGGTATAGGTCAGCCGCCCGGACTCCTCTACCGGATCACGGAGGGCGGGATCGGATTCGATCTGCTCCTTGATCTCCGCAAAAAGGACGTCAACGGGCACGTTGAAAAGCGGATCTGCAGCGACAAGGATCCGCAGGTTGGGATCCTCACCGGCCGCGGTAACGAGCCCATCTTCCACGCTGGTACGAAAACCCTGTGGCAAGACCAAGGACATCCCTTCCACGTCGATGGCTTGTTGGCCCGGACGCAGCTGCGCACTGCCGGTATCCCCGGGCGAGCCTTGCGTCCCGCCCTCCTCAGTCGGCGCGTCCGAGCTCTGGGTCGGGGCCGTACCCGGCGAATGGGCAGCACTGGAAGTACTTACCGCCGTCTGGTGTGGTGTCGCGGCTGCTAAGGCTGCGTCTTTGCGTCCCACGGCCCACCAGGACACCCCGGCCACGACGAGCACCATGACCGCAATGGCGATATAGAAGGGGTCGATGCCTCCCACGAGCGCAGAAAGGCGGTGTGGTGTCGCGCGATGGGAGCGTCGCGCGCGCGTGGCTCGCGGCCGCTCAGCTGTCACGGTGTCTGCATGGCCCTCGTCGTGCCCGTCCACAACCGCCCTTGTAAGAGTCGGTGTTTGTTCCACCACGGGCGGCGATGGTTCTGTTTCCACTACCGTCGCGCCCGCGCCGGTCAGTTGGCGGCGCAGGATGCTCACTGCCTCGTCAGTGATGTCCGTACCGGATGGATCCGCTACCACCTCGGCGCTTACCTCCGGCCACTCCGCCCCGCAGACCTTTTCTGCCTGGTCAAGGACGGCGTCGAGCGCCCAGCCTTCGGCGATGCCAGTGCCGGGTAGGTCATAGCGGTAGATCGTCTCCGGCCCCTCATAGATCGTGGCGGCGTCGAGCACCGTGATAACGAGTGCGGTCTCTGGCGTAGTCGACGGTGTGCGCAGTGCATGAGTCGCGGTCATTGGTTATCTCCCTTGCTGGATGTGGTGTGTGGTGGTTCTTCTGGTGTGTCGGTGTCCGGCACATACACCTGTGCCAGGCCTTGGGGTGCCCCACGCACGACCCATTGGCCGCGGCCGGGCGGCAGCGCTACCGGTTTGATGCCGAAGATGGCGCCTTCGTCGCGGTCGGCGTCGAGAAGCAGCAGTGCTGGCTGCAGGTCGCGCACTGCCGAGAGGAACTGCCCAAACAGCGCGCGCCCGATTCCTCCTGATTTGCGCGCGAGCACTAGGTGCAGGCCCACATCGCGGGCGTGCGGGAGAATCTCCACAAGTGGTGCCAGGGCAATGTCGCTGACCAAGTCGAGATCATCGATGACAAGGTAAATATCCGGCCCCTCCCACCAGCTTCGCGCGGCCAACTGCGCGGGAGTGACCTCGGGGCCGGGGAGGCGCTGCTCTAAGGTGCGGACGGTATCGAGGATGGCCTGGGTGGCCGCGCTTGCCGACGCCCCATATACCGCCACCATCTCCTCATCCAGCGTCCCCAAATGTGCCCGGCGCTCATCGATAACCACGAGGCGGGCTTCCTCCCGGTTCAGCTGGCTGATACCGGCGAGAATCACGCTGAGGAACTGCGACTTACCGGAACCTTGAGAACCAATGCACACGAGGTGGGGCTGCGTGGTCGGATCCCACGTCAGAAGGTCCAGGTCCGGCCCGCCAATTCCCCAAGCCACTCCGGTCGGCGGGCTCCCGGCCGGTTGTGGAAGCTCGGTGAGCAGGGCGGGCAGCATCTTTAACGGCGGGACCGGCTGGGCGTCCGCATGCACTCCGCAGATATGAGCGATATCCTGCGGGGACGTCGCAGCGAAGAGCAGGTTCTCCCCCGCCAGCGTGATGCCCCGACCGGGCGCTGCCGGGAGTTTTTGTTGTGCTTTGCGGTCAATGAGGGAATCCATGGCTTCACCCAGACGCAGCTCGAGGCGCGCCGCGATAAGGTCCCGGATTGACGGCCGCAGGCTGGTCCACCGCGCCGCCGCGATCAGGACGTGAACGTGGGAAGACGCACCATCTGCGACCAGCTGGGTAATCGGCTCGGCGAGATCTTCAAAATCCGCCCCAGAGGTGCCAATGTGGTGCCAGCCATCCACAATCAGGAAGGTGTGGCGGGATTCCGGGCGACGCACGAGGCCAGCGACTTCGTCGACGATGCGCCGTACCTTCTCCGGTTCCTCGCGGCCGGCCACCCCGGCCACGTGGGGCAGCCGCTCCAGAACCTGCAGTTGTCCGCCACCCAAGTCGATGACATAAAAGCGCACCTGGTCCGGCGAGTGCCGCAGTGCCATTCCGGAGGCGATACTGCGCAGCGCCATTGACTTGCCCGACTGCGGCCCACCGCACAGGGCCAGGTGCCCGCCACCCGTCGTGAAGTCCACGGTGAGTAGGTCTTGGCGCTGGTGGTAGGGGCGGTCGATAAACCCCACCTCGGCGCACAGCCCGCCGCCCGCGCCGGGCGATTCTACCTGCACAGCGGCGACACTGGACAGCTCCACCACGGCGGGCAAGGGCGGCAGCCAGATTCGCCGCGCTGATTGACCGCGCCCGGCGGCTTCGTCCCGGGCAGCCCCCACCACGGTGTCAAGGAGGGTGCTCGAGGAGTCCACGAGTACTGCGAAGTCTAGGTCCTCCTCCACCACGCGGTGCCCGGTGAAAAGCTCTAGGCGCGCCGTGTGCTGTGCGGAAGCATCATCTTCTAGCGCTACCCGGCGCGTCACCGGGCCGGACACATAGGAGGCCTGGAAACGTGTGGGGGCATCGGCATCCGTCTTGAGGTAGCCGGATCCCGGCTGGGCGGGGAGGTGGTAGGCGTCGGGCACACCGAGGACCTGGCGGGACTCCCCGGCGGAGAATGTCTTCAGGCCAATGCGGTAGGACAGGTGCGAATCCAATCCCCGTAGGCGCCCTTCTTCCAGGCGCTGGGATGCCAGCAGCAGGTGCACGTGCAGTGAGCGGCCGAGCCTTCCTACTGCGACGAAGAGCTCCGCGAAGTCCGGGTGCTGGCCCAACAGTTCCGAGAACTCGTCCACCACGATGACCAGCGCCGGCAGCGGCCCGTGCTCCGCCACCGCGGCAGCGGAAGCATTGAACTCGCCCACATTGGCAAAGTTGCCGGCCTTGCGCAGCAGCTCCTGGCGGCGGTTCATCTCCCCGGAGATGGCATCGTACATGCGCTCCACCAGGGTAGATTCCTCCTCCAGGTTGGTAATCACGGCGGAGGTGTGCGGCAGCTCCTCGCAGCCGAGAAAGGTCGCGCCACCTTTGAAGTCCACAAGCACGAGGTTGAGCTCCTCCGGGCTATGCGTGGCGGCTAGGGCCACGACGAGCGTCCTGAGCAGCTCCGATTTTCCGCTGCCCGTGGCACCGATGCACAGCCCATGCGGGCCCATGCCGCCCTGCGCCGACTCCTTCAGGTCGAGCACCACCGCTTGCCCGGACTCGTCCACACCGATAGGCACGCGCAGGCGTTCGGCCGGGCTGCGGCCATGCCACATGCCGGAGGCCTGCAGCGCATCCACGTCCCGGTAGCCCAGCAGCACAGGGAGGTCTGCATCGCGACCGTGCCGTGGCGTTGCCGGAGCATCGCCGCCGAAGGGGCGATGATAGGGCGCAAGCGTGCGGGCGTGGAGGAGGGCCGTGGAAACGTCGATAAGCGCGCAGCTGCCCAGCTCCTCCTCCCCCGCGGCGGTAACCACGGACAGCGCGCCTTCCGCCCGCAGGTAAATGCCTTCGTCCTCCGCACGGCGGCCCAGCAGCGAATGAGGTGTGACACCCACGGCGATGGTGGTCGTCGGGGCGTCCCCCGGCGCTCCCTCTTTGTCCAGTACACCGCGATGCCGGTGGTCCTCCTCCACGACGCGGATACGAAACTGAGCGCTCTCCGGATCCCTCGAGTGCGGCAGCCACTTCAGCCACTCCCAGCTCTCCCCGTGGTACTCAATGCCCACGGTTTCCGGGCCATGCAGTACCGCCAGGTGCAACAGCAGCGCGCGGGCCATACCGTGCGCATCCGCACCGGCCAGCCCCACGATAGGGAAGGCTTGGAGCTGGATGACCACCGGCATATCCGCCAGCGTTCCCACCGCGCGCACGGTCTGGCGCAGGCTCACCGCACACACTGGGTCGAGGTCTTCCGCGGCACCCGAATCTGGAACATTGATCGGCGTGCACAGTGCCATCGGCCCGGTGCCCACCCGCACCTCCAGCGCATCCGGGGCATCCGCATCCCGCTCCCAGAGGCGCGACGTCGGAATCAACGCGCCGAGCTGCCCAGGCGCCGGATTGCGGTGTTCCTCATGCGCGCGCTGCGCCGCCGCGCGCTCCAGCGCCTCCTCGCGCAGCGCCTTGAGGTGACGCAGGTACGTCCGGCGAGTTTCGTCCGGATCCTGCCCGCCTCCCTGCGGGTTGAACATCATCGCCATGCTGGCCAGCATCATGAGCGGGAACATGAGACTCATGGGGCTTATCCGGCGCGCATCACCCGCGCCGAGAACCATGAGCGCCACCATGCCCACCATGGCCGCGATCATGACCAGCGGCATAAGCAGGCGAACCAACGGAACGGGCTGGGCACGGGCCGCCTCCGGCACGGCCTCGGCATCAATGCTGCCTTGCGGCAGTGGTGGCGCTGGTTCCCGATATGACGACAGCCCGGTGTCAACGACGCGTGTAGGTACGCGCATGTCAAAGTCCTTCCCCCCGAAGTACTCCACCGCCTCCTTAAGCGGTGGACAGCGTGCCACCAGTAAGCCACAATGTGAGGCAATGGGCAAGGGGTTGCCCAGAAATTTTTCTCGGGGGAGGTATTTTCCATGACTCGCGCACTCGCGCATTCTGTCCGCGTCACCGTCCGTATCCACGCAGGCCAGACCCGCAAAGAAGCGGATATCTCACTGCCGCTTTCTTCCAGTCTCGGGGAGGTGCTGGGGGAGCTGCTCGTGCTTGTCGACGTTCCCCCAGCACCCATCCTGTGGCGCGCCACTACCGCGGCGGGCAAGACCATATCGATGACCACGCCACTGGATCGCACCAGCGTAGAAGAAGGCTCCGTGCTGGTGCTTAGCCCGGATGCACCGGCGCCGGCACCCATCGTGCGCGACGCCGCGGAAGCATTAGCCGCCGATGTCTCCGCCACGCAGCTTTCTGGCCTGGCTGGGCTGTGGGGTGTGGCGGGCCTTATCGCCGGCGGTGGGCTCCTTGCCGCAACACTGTCCCCCACGGTCGGCTGCGCCGCCACTGCACTCCTCGCCCTCGTTCTTGCGGTATGGACGCGGCGAGGATCTCTGCTCGCCACCGCGCACGTCGCCGCGGGGCTGGCGGGCGGGTTAGCCACTGGCGCAGCATTTGTCGCTGGACCTGCAGGTACCGCGGTGTCGGCGGCACCCGTCGTGGGGGCCGCGACCGCCGTCGGTGCGACGGCGGTGCTCTCCCACCTGGTACGCATCGGCGGGCTGCGGGACCGGGCTACTGCCGCGACGTGGTGCCTGCTCGTGCTCGTCGGCCTCCTCGGCCCCGCCCCGCTCCTCGCCGCCACCGTGGGCCTGTTGGCGGGCGCTCCCCTGCTGACCACGCGGCTGGCGGGTTTGCGCGTGCCGCAGCTTCCCACCGCCGGGCAAGACTTAAGCATCTCGGACGAGGTACCCACCGATAACGCGCTCGCTGCCCGGCGCGCCGGGCAGGCCTACGAGGGCATCGCGGTGGGCTGCGCGGTGGCGGGTGCCCCTGCCCTGCTCCTCGTCGCATTGAACGCCAACGCGGCGGCAACCCAGGGGGCCTCCCAAGCGCTATGTGTAAGTATCGCTGGCGGGGTCATCGTGCATGCAGCACGCCATGCCCGGCCCATTGCTGCGTGGGCACTGGGAATCTATGGCCTCGCCGCTGCTAGTGCCTCGGTGGCTGTGCCACTACACGAGTGGCAGCGGCTTTCTGCGCCAACCACGGAAACATGGGTGCTCAGCGTCGTCGCGGGGCTCATCGTTGTGGCCATGCTGTCAGTACCGGTGTGGGCAGGCAAGCTACGGCAGATTGAGCCGACCACCATCGTGTGGTTCGAGCGCGCCGAAGCCCTCGCACTGGCCGCGTGTTTGCCGCTCGCCGCACACCTGGCTGGGCTTTTCGAGTTCATTAGGGGGCTGGGCTCATGAACTTGGGGATCCGAATTGGTGCTGCCAGCGCTGCTCTTGGCGCTGGTCTGGCGTGGGGGTCCTGCGTGTTATCCGGGCCGGTAGCTGCTGCCCGCGAGCCAGACACCGCGTGCGCGGAGGCTACCCTCGCCGCGGCAGGGCCACAGCCTTCCGCGCAATACTCGGACTATCGCGCGCGGCTGCACTCTTTTGCCACGGGTGCCGGGGTGAAGGTCGCGGTCATCGACACCGGAGTGGCCGCGCACCCCCAGCTGCGCGTGACACCGGGAGCGGACTTCGTAACCCCAGACGAGCCCGACCCGCTACGGGACTGTGACCTGCACGGCACGGTGGTGGCCGGGGTCATTGCGGGAAAAGAGCTCGGCGTGGCCCCGGATGCGGAGATCTACGCCATCCGGCAGACCAGTTCGCATTTCAGGCAACCGGCGCCGGATAACTCGGCAGGGGCCGATGGTTCAGCGGAGGAAGACCACGGTTCCGGAACGCTGGCCAGCCTAGCTGCTGCCATCGAGGATGCCGTGAACGCGGGAGCTCAGGTCATCAACGTCTCCGTCGTGTCCTGCGTCCCGCCGGATGCCGCCTCACGGGTGGATCGATCGGGCTTGGACGCAGCGCTGCAGCGCGCGGAGGACGCTGGGGCCGTGGTGGTGGCGGCGTCGGGAAACGCGACATCCGGTGGCTGTGAACAAGGTGATGTGGTCTTCCCCGCCGTAGCGGATACGGTCCTCGCGGTTGGCGCCCTAGCCACCCCGTACGACCTTGCGGATTACTCCATCGCTGCACCTCTCAGCGCAGAGGGCAACGTACCACTCGCCTTGGAACCCGGCGGCGGCTGGGCCAGCGCCAAGGGGGATACCCTATTTCAAGGCACGTCTTTCGCCGCGCCCCTGGTCAGCGGAACGCTCGCTCTGTTGGTGCAGCGCTACCCCGACGAGTCCCCGGCGCAGCTGCGCCAGCGCGTCATCGATTCCGCCGAGCCCGGCCACGGGGTGGTCGATCCCCTCACCGCGGTGACCTTTCGTCCTGCGGCCGAAACCCGCGAGGAGCGTTCCTTTGCGGTGACACCGCTGACAGCACCGGCCGCCCAAGGCTGGCCTATGGTGCGCCTACTCCTCGGGGCCCTGGGGTTCCTCGTCCTCGTGGCTGTTATCAGTGCTCATGCTTTAAGGCCTCCGCTCGGCTCAAGGCAGAACCTTCCGGCAGCAGACGCAGAATCTCCCACGGCACCTGCTCCGGTTCCCCCAGGCCCAGCGCGTTTAGCTCCCCGGCGCTAGCCAGCTCGTGGCGCCTGCCGGTGGCAGTAACCACGTGATAGCCGTGCCCGCTGTCCACGCCCACGCCCGCCTGCAGACCGGCGAAGCGCTGCGCGGCCGAATCACCCGGTAGGTCTACGGTGGCCGATACCGGGCGCGTCGTGCCGGCGCCATGCCGGTCCGTCGCGCACAACCAGCCCTGCTCAGGGGACAGGAAATCCACGCGGTTAGTCGGGAGGTTGAAGGTCGGTGGGACGTCGCCCAGCGCGGCTACCTCCTGCGCCTGGGCTGGCAGGCGTTGTGCGCCCACACCGACGAGCATCTCCGCTTGGGTGGGAGTGATGGCGAAAACGCCCTGCTCCGTCCGCGCCCAGAGCTGCTCGCCGGTATCCAGAATCTCCGGTGGGGCGGCCGGGAAACTCAGCGGTTCTAGCTCGGCAAAGGCGTTGAGCAATTCTGTGGGCATGCTCCACACCGCCGTCTCCGCGGTCATCCCCAACGCGCGGCGCAGCACCCTGCCTTGCGTGCTCGTGGCCTCAGGCAACACGACGCGCCCCTGGCCTGTGAGCAACCACTGCGTGCCATCGGATTCCGCCACGGCGGCGTGCTCTTCGTCGAATCCGGGAACGGCGTGGTGCGCCACCACGGTCACGGAGCCGACGCGGCTGCTGGACTGCCAGTTCTCCCCTTCGGTGGATTCCTCCAAGCAGGCTGACCAGCTTGGCTCCTCCCCTGTCGCAGCGGCAAGGAGGTTCGGGGCATCCGCAATCCCCAGCGGGGTGCCTAAGCTTATCTGGTCTAGAAAGCTATCCCCGGCCGCATGTGGCTCCACCGCTTCGTTGGCAATGAGCCGGGCCGACGCCAGGTTAGCCACCGGGTGGTAGGTGCCATTGACCAGAGCTAAAAGCTGTCCCTCCGCAGAGCGGACCACGGGCGCATCCCCGGGTTGCGGATCCGGTTGCATCCACGCAATGAGCCCCGAACCGAGGCTAAGGAATGCGACTGCGGCTACTCCACCGAGCAGAGCGCGCCGGCGCCGTTTCAGCGGATCATGGATCATCCTGATATCGCCGAAAACGAGGCCATGCTCGAGCCGGCGCAACAAGAACTTGTGGCCCGATACCTGGGCCTTGGTAGTAGGCAACGCGCGTGCCATGAGAGTCCTCCCCGAATCAGTGCACCACCCTCCCTGGTGCAGTGGGGTCTAGATTAACCCAACTCCGTGTTTTCCGCAGCGCGACGGCTGCGGGTCATCTTCGCGCGCGCAGCCAATTGGTCTGCGTCGGGATAGTCCACGCCAACCAGGCTCAGCCCCGCGGCCGGGGCGAGGGGAATCTGGGAGGATCTGCTGGTTTCCTGAAGCATCTGGGCCGCGAACTCCACGTCGCGGGAACCTTCGCCTACCCGCAGACAGCATCCCACGAGGCAGCGCACCATGGACCAACAGAAGGCATCGGCGCTAACGTGTGCCTCATAAAGCTGCGGTTGTGCGGGCGTTGAGACGTCCTTCCACTCGAAGGCGAGCAACTCGCGGATGGTCGTGGCGTGTGGCTTGGCCTTGCAGAAGGCCACGAAATCGTTGAGACCCACCAACTGGTCGGCGGCGGCCTGCATCAGCTCTAGGTCCACCGGCTTGAGCCACGTGGCGGTGTCCCGAGCTCGGGTCGGCAGCGCTCCGCGCGGATGAGTAGTGATCCGATAAACATAATGCCGACGCAGGGCGGAAAAACGCGCATCGAAATCATGCGACACCTCGGTGCAGGCGTGCACGCGGACGTCGACGGGCAGCAGCTTGGCCAAGCGCCGGACCAGTTTGGCGGGATCGCCATCAATGCTGCGCTGACTTAGTGCGGCGTGGGTGGTGTCAAAGTGCGCCACCTGACCGCTGGCATGCACGCCCGCGTCGGTGCGCCCAGCCACCGTGAGCTCCACCGGGTGGCGCAAAACCATGGCCAGCTTCTCCTCGATGGTCTGCTGCACCGTGCGAAGGCCGTCCTTCTGCCGGGCCCACCCGTGGAAGTCAGTGCCGTCATAGGCCAAGTCCAATCGCAGACGAACGCTTTCACTCATGGGGGTTGATGATACCGTGCGCTCGATCTGCCGTGGGGACTACGTCGATGGTCCGTTTTAACAAATAGTGGCCTGAAAAGTGGAATTTTTGGACCCTTATTTGTTAAAACGGTACACCCCCAACACGGCTCCCCTCTCTGCGCGTGGCCCGTAGAAAACGACAAAGGCCCGCACCCCACCACAGTGGTGAGCGCGGGCCTTGCCTAGACCTCAGAAGAATTACTTCTCCTCGGTGGTCTCCTCAGCCTCGGTAGCCTCAGCGGACTCAACCTCAGCCTCTTCAGCCTTAGCTTCCTCGGCCTGCTTGGAAGCAGCAGCGCGGGTAGCGCGGTTAGCCTCAGAGGTCACGGTCTCCTCGAGAACGAGGGAGATCTGGGACATCGGGGCGTTGTCGCCGGAGCGGTTGTCCAGCTTGATGATGCGGGTGTAGCCACCCTCACGGTTCTCAAACTTCGGTGCCAGCTCGTCGAAGAGGTAGGCAACAACATCCTTGTGCGGGATGAGCTTGAGAACTGCGCGACGGTCAGCAACGGTGCCGGCCTTCGCCTTGGTGATGATCTTCTCAGCGTAAGGACGAAGCAGCTTCGCCTTAGCGTCGGTGGTCTTGATTGCGCCGTGCTCGAACAGGCTCGCTGCCATGTTGCTCAGCAGGTGCTTCTGCTGGCTGGCGGAGCCGCCGAGACGCGGACCCTTCTTGGGGGTAGGCATTATGTACTCCTCGTGTGCGGATTAATTGAGCGCGCGACGGGGCGCAAAAAGCCGCGCCGTCACGATTCAGTGGAATTCTTTACTCGGAATCGTCGGAAGCCGGGTCCTTGAAGTCGCCGGTCTCTGCGTCGTAGCCTTCAAGCTGGGTCGGGTCGAAGTCCTCAGGGGTGTCCTTGAGGGCCAGACCCAGGTTAGCCAGCTTGATCTTTACCTCGTTTATCGACTTCTGACCGAAGTTGCGGATGTCCAGCAGGTCCGACTCGGTGCACTCAGCGAGCTCACCGACGGTGTGGATCTCCTGGCGCTTCAGGCAGTTGTAGGAGCGGACGGAGAAGTTCAGATCCTCGATCGGCATGCTGTAGGCGGCGATGTACTCCGTCTCCTGCGGGGACGGGCCAATCTCAATGCCCTCAGCAGCGGTGTTCAGCTCGCGAGCCAGGCCGAAGAGCTCGACCAGGGTGCCACCGGCGGAAGCCAGGGCGTCGCGTGCGGAAATAGAGTTCTTGGTCTCGACGTCGATGATCAGCTTGTCAAAGTCAGTGCGCTGCTCAACACGAGTAGCTTCGACCTTGTAAGAGACCTTCAGCACTGGGGAGTAAATCTGGTCGACCGGAATGCGGCCGATTTCTCCCGAGGTGGCGGCGGCCGGAACATAGCCACGGCCGCGCTCGACGACGAGTTCCATCTCCAGCTTGGCGGACTCATTCAGCGATGCAATGTGCAGATCCGAGTTGTGGATCTCCACGCCAGCCGGCGGCTGGATATCGCCTGCAGTGACCTCACCCGGGCCCTCCTTGCTCAGGTACATGACCACCGGCTCATCGGAGTCGGAGGACAGAACCAGGCCCTTGACGTTCAGGATGATTTCGGAAACGTCTTCCTTCACACCATTGATGGTGGTGAACTCGTGGAGCACACCGTCAATCTTGATGGAGGTTACTGCCGCGCCCGGGATGGACGAAAGCAGCGTGCGACGAAGCGAGTTACCGAGGGTGTAACCGAAGCCCGGCTCGAGCGGCTCGATGACGAACTTAGAGCGAGACGAGTCGATGAATTCCTCGGTGAGCTGAGGACGCTGGGAAATAAGCATGGAGTTTCTCCTTGTCGGCGCCCGCTATTTGACGCCGGTAGAAGTGGTAAAGACGAAAGTGTCGAAGGATTACTTCGAGTAAAGCTCGACGATGAGCTGCTCCTGCAGCGGAACGTCGATCTGAGCGCGCTCGGGCAGCTGGTGCACGAGGATGCGCAGGGTGTCCGGAACGACCTGCAGCCATGCCGGAACGTTGGCGTCAACCAGGCGGTCCTGAGCCTCTTCGAACCATTCCATCTTCTGGGAACGCTCACGAACATCAATGATGTCATACTGCGTAACGCGGAAGGACGGAACGTTGATCTTCTTGCCGTTCACGGTGAAGTGACCGTGGGAGACAAGCTGGCGAGCCTGGCGGCGGGTGTTGGCCAGACCTGCGCGGTAGATCACGTTGTCGAGACGGGACTCGAGCAGAACGACGAGGTTGTCACCGGTCTTGCCCGGGAGACGGTTAGCCTCGGCGTAGTAGCGGCGGAACTGACGCTCCAGCACACCGTAGGTGTACTTTGCCTTCTGCTTCTCCTGGAGCTGCAGCAGGTACTCAGATTCCTTGATGCGGTTGCGGCCAGCCTGTCCCGGAGGGTACGGGCGACGCTCAAATGCCATGTCGCCGCCGACCAGGTCGACGCGCAGACGGCGGGATACGCGGGTAGCGGGGCCAGTATAACGAGCCATTTTCTTACCTCTTCCTTTCCCTTAAACCTTGCGACGCTTGGTCGGACGGCAGCCGTTGTGCGGCTGTGGGGTGGCATCCGTGATCGAGGAAACCTCGAGGCCTGCAGCCTGCAGGGAACGGATGGCGGTCTCGCGGCCGGAGCCCGGACCCTTGACGAAAACGTCAACCTTCTTCATACCGTGGTCCATGGCCTTGCGGGCCGCGTTCTCAGCAGCCATCTGCGCTGCGAACGGGGTGGACTTACGGGAACCCTTGAAGCCGACGTGGCCGGAGGATGCCCAAGAGATGACAGCACCGTGCGGGTCCGTGATGGACACGATGGTGTTGTTGAAGGTGGACTTGATGTATGCGTGGCCAGCGGCCACGTTCTTCTTTACGACGCGACGACCACCACGGCGCGCGCCGGAACGAGTCTTGGGTGGCATGTTTTACTTCTTCTTTCCTGCGATCGTCTTCTTCGGACCCTTGCGCGTACGAGCGTTGGTCTTGGTGCGCTGACCACGAACGGGCAGGCCGCGACGGTGGCGGATGCCCTGGTAGCAACCGATTTCAATCTTGCGACGGATGTCAGCCTGAACCTGGCGGCGGAGGTCACCCTCTACCTTCCAGGTAGCTTCAATGACGTCACGCAGCGCCGACAGCTGATCGTCGTCGAGGTTGTCGGTGCGCAGGTCGGGAGAAATGCCGGTCTTTTCCAGCAGTTCCTTGGCACGGGACGGCCCGATGCCATAGATGTAGGTGAGAGCAACCTCCATGCGCTTGTTGCGCGGGAGGTCAACACCAGCTAGACGTGCCATATGGCTAGTCCTTTCGGGTTGTTACGATGGTTTTCTCCTCATCCGTCCCCCGCCACGCATACGCTTCGCCCCGGGCTGTGCCGGGGAAACTGTGGGCATGCTTAGCAGCGTGGGCTCAGGCCATCGCAGCCTGAGGTAAAAAAGGACGCACCAAGGGCGCGTCCCGTGGGTGAGGAGGCTTACAGTCTTTACTTGTAGCGGTAGACGATGCGTCCGCGGGTCAGGTCATAAGGAGACAGCTCCACAACAACGCGATCCTCTGGGAGGATGCGGATGTAGTGCTGACGCATCTTGCCCGAGATGTGGGCAAGAACCTTGTGCCCGTTGTCGAGCTCGACGCGGAACATTGCGTTGGGCAGGGGTTCGACAATGCGACCCTCAACCTCGATTGCGCCTTCCTTAGCCATAACCTCTACTTTTCTGATGGAGTTCTTTACGCCGCGCTTGGCGACGCCTCCACCTGCATGTTTGGTGTCTACTGCCTGGTGCCCTCAGCAGCCAATCCGGCTACGTACAGACACCAGCACTAAAGCATACGCTGCAAGCAACCGTTTTCCAAATACGGTTAGTGCAGCACAGCAGGTTTTCGCTCGAAGACACGCCGCGAAAACGCAGAAACCTCCCGTCGCTGCCAAGCGCGGGAGGCAGAAGGCCTGTAGCGGTGGCTCGCCCACCGCTACGTTCTAGTAGATGAAGACCTTGGAACCAACCGGAACATCGTTCCAGTAGCGCACGGCATCCTGGTGGGTCAGACGCACGCAGCCATTGGACTGGTAGGCCGGGGAGCCCTCGTGGAAGGCGTGGCCATTGTTCGTGAAGTACATTGCGTACGGCATCGGTGCGTTACCGAATTCCCACGAAATCTCGTCCTTCACCTTACGGGTGATGTAGTACGTGCCGGCCGGGGTTTCCTCCCCCGGCTTACCGGTGGACATGCCCTGAGCAACGTAGGTGACATTGCCGTTGCCGTCCTGCAGCCAGGTGCGGCGACCGTCGCGGTCCACGCACACGCGGGCATCCGCCGGGCACGGGCCTGTATTGAATTTCTGCGCCTGACGCTCCGCCTCAGCCTTGCGGGCTGCTTCCTCAGCAGCGGCCTTTTCGCGAGCGACCTGTTCAGCGTGAGCGCGCTCTTCAGCCTCGCGGGCGGCGCGGATCTCCGCGTTCTTCTGGTCGATGAGGCCGGGGAAGACGAGCTCAATAGCGCCGTCGATTACTGGGCGAAGAGCATCGGCTGCCTGCGGGTTAACATTCTGCAGTGCTTCCAGCATTTGGTTGCGGCTAGCCCACGCGTTCTCACGGGTCTGACCTGCGAACTCATCAAGCTGGGACTGGACGTTGGAGGACAGGGAATCAATAGAGGGGACCGTCTGTGCATGTGCGGCCGGAGCGACCGAAAGAGTAGCGGTCAGAAGGCCGATTGCGGTGGCTCGACGTAGGGAACGAGCACCAGCGCGGGAGCGAATTTTAGACATGGCAAGAAGTATAAACCTTTCGACCATGATTTCCTACCCGAGAGACGTATTTTAGTAGCGCGGGGTCAGGATTCGGGGACCATTCTCCGTCGCCGCGACGGTGTGTTCCCAGTGCGCCGACCACGAGCCATCGAGGGTTACCACGGTCCAGTCATCCTCTAGGACCTCGCTGTCCTCAGTACCCAGGGTCAGCATCGGCTCAATGGCCAACACAGAACCTTCCTGGATGAGAGGACCGCGCCCTGCCTTGCCTTCGTTGGCCAAGTAGGGCTCCTCGTGCATCTCTCGGCCGATGCCGTGGCCGCCGTAGCCATCGACGATAAAGAGCTCGACGCCGAACTTATCCTCGGCGCGGTAGGTCGCCTGCTCGAGGGCAGCCGAGACGTCGGTCAGCCGGTTGCCCGGAACCATCGCTTTGAGCCCCTCATGGAGGACCCATTCGGTGGCGTCACTCAGCGCCTGCGCTTCGGCGCTGGGCTTGCCGACGCCAAACGTCCACGCACTATCCCCCACCCAGCCGTCGAGGGTGGCACCACAGTCGATGGAAACAAGGTCCCCCTCAGCCAGCAGCATGTCCTTACTCGGGATGCCGTGGACGATGACGTCGTTCACGGAGGCGCAGATGGAACCCGGGAACCCGCCGTAACCCTTGAAGGTGGGCACGGCACCGGCATCGCGGATGGTCTGCTCGGCCACCTCATCGAGTTCCAGCGTGCTCACGCCCACCGCGGCGGCGGAGCGTACCGCCTGCAAGGCGCGGCCGACGATCTCGCCGGCCGCCTGCATGGCATCGAGCTCTCCTGGGGTGCGGGCGGGGATGATCTTAGTGCGTCGTCGAAAAGCCATGGCTTAAAAAGGCAGATTACTTGCCCATGGCCTTCAGGGTGCGCTCGTTGATCTCCTCAACGGACCCCTCAGCCTTCACGGAGATGATGGCGTCGCCGTAGTGCTCGATGAGCGGGAAGGTCTCCTCGCGGTAGACGCCTAGGCGGGTGCGGATGGTCTCCTCGGTGTCGTCTGCGCGGCCGCGGGCGAGCATACGCTCGACAACGACGTCCTCGGACACCTCAAAGTTCAGCACGCCATCGAGCTTCAAATCCTTGTCGTCGAGGAGCTTCGCCAGGATGTCGGCCTGCTCCACGGTGCGTGGGAAGCCGTCGAGGAGGAAACCTTCCTTGGCGTCATCCTGGTTAAGGCGGTCCTCTACCATGCGGGCGGTGACGTCGGTCGGCACCAGCTTGCCAGCGTCGATGTAGGACTTGGCCTCTACGCCGAGCGGGGTGCCCTCACCAATGTTGGCGCGGAAGAGGTCACCGGTGGAGATGTGCGGAACGCCGAGCTTCTCGCTGAGGAGGGCGGCTTGGGTGCCCTTGCCGGCACCGGGAGGGCCAAGGAGTACGTAACGCATTACTTAAGCAGTCCTTCGTAGTTGGATTGTAGAAGCTGGGACTCGATTTGCTTGACCGTGGTCAGGGCAACCGAGACCATAATGAGGATGGCGGTACCGCCGAAGGCGGAGGTGCCGCTGGCACCTGCAGTGCCCACTCCGAGATCCAAGAGGATATTCGGAAGGACGGCGATAACCGCGAGGTAGATCGAACCGACGAACAGCAGGCGGTTCATCACGAAGCCTAGGTACTCGGCGGTCGGTCGACCCGGGCGGATACCCGGGATGAATCCACCATACTTCTTCATGTTGTCGGCCTGTTCCGCAGGGTCGTACTGAACCGACACGTAGAAGTAGGAGAAGAAGATGGTGAGCACAAAGTAGAGAACGATGTACTGCCAGGAACTCGGGGATTGCAGGTGAGCAATGACGTTGCGCTGCCACCAGTTATCGGAGACTCCCGGGGAGCCGGAGTTGACAATCTGGGTGATGAGCACCGGCATGTAGATCAGCGAGGAGGCGAAGATGACAGGGATAACGCCGGCCTGGTTGACCTTCAGCGGCAGGTAGGTTGAAGAACCACCGTACTGACGGCGGCCCACCATGCGCTTGGCGTACTGCACCGGGATACGGCGCTGGCCCTGCTCGATGAAGGTAATGCCCGCGACGAGAACGATGAGACCCGTGAGAACCATGGCGAAGACCAGACCACCATTGTTCTGGAAGATGTTGACACCGTCGGTAGGAAGGCGCGTAGCAATACCGGCGAAAATCAGCAGCGACATGCCATTGCCGATTCCCTTCTCCGTAATCAGCTCACCCATCCACATCACCAGGACCGCACCAGAGGTCATGGTGATAACGAGCACGACGAGGGTAAAGAAGTTGCGGTCCTCCGCCAAGACGCGCACGCCCTGGCCCAGGAGCTGCTCGCGGTCCGCCAAGGCCACGATGCCTGCGGACTGCAGCAGGGCCAGCGCAAGGGTGAGGTAACGCGTGTATTGCGTCATCTTCGCCTGACCGGACTGACCCTCCTTCTTCAACTGCTCGAAGTGCGGAATCACCACGGTGAGCAGCTGCACGATAATGGACGCCGTAATGTACGGCATGATGCCGATGGCGAAGATAGATAGCTGCAGCAGCGCACCACCGGAGAACAGGTTGATCACCGAGTACAGGTTGCCGGACTCCTCCGTGAGGTCACGAAGACGGCCGGCGATGGTGGCGTAATCAACGCCCGGCGACGGGATCTGCGCGCCTACGCGGTAGAGAATAATCATCACGAGAGTGAAGATGATCTTCTTCCGCAGGTCGGCATCTTTGAAAGCCTGCAAAATGGCGGACACTACTCAATCCTCCTGGCCTACCGCGCTTGCTGTGCGGTTCGAATTCGCCGCGCACGGGGGTGGATCTCATCTGTTCCCAATAGATAAGAACCCTCTTAAGGTCCTTCATAGGAACGGTTGGACAGTTTTGACCCCATTACCCTACCAGCCCCGCCCCCTTTCGCCACATTGGCCCCGCGAAAACCAGGCTTATCCTTCTCGGATTAGTTTCCCCCTTAGCGCCATCGACGCATGAGGCCTACCATGGACCGCGTTGCCCTAAGGCAATGTCCTTACAACATTTCTACGTCTTTTCGACCTCTCAAGCGGCGCCCCGGGGCGCCACAGAGTATGGCCGTCTTCTATCTGCCTAACCTTAATCCGAAAGTAGTATGTAGTTTTATGAGTAAGCGATTCTCCCCAATGACCGTGGCTGAGATCATCGATACCTTCGTTCCCAGCCCCAACCCCTTCCGCTGGGAAGCTTTCGACGGTTCCGCAACCGGCCCAGCCGACGCGCAGTTCACCGTCAGAATCAATAACCTGCAGGGCCTGGCCTACATCGCCACACACCCGGGCGATGTAGGCTTCGCCCGCGCCTACGTCACCGACGGAATCACCGTCGAGGGGGAACACCCGGCGCACCCCTACGGCATCTTCGACACGCTGCACGCAATGTATGACACGTTCTCCCGCCCAGACGCGAAAACCCTTGCTCGCGTCGCGCGTTCCTTGGCTTCGATGGGTGCTTTTCAAATCCAGCCGGTCCCGGATGTCGAGCGTGCCTCGTGGCTGCGCCGCAAGCTCCACGAGGGTCTATCCAAACACTCCAAGGAGCGCGACGCGGAAGTCATCTCCGATCACTATGACGTGGGCAACGACTTCTACGAGCTCTTCCTCGGCGACTCGATGACGTACACCTGCGCCTACTACCCCTCCCCTGACGCCACGCTCGACGAGGCCCAGGAAAACAAGTACCGCCTCATCTTCGACAAGCTGCGGCTCAAGGAAGGCGACCGCCACTTGGACGTCGGCTGCGGCTGGGGCGGCATGGTGCGCTACGCGGCCAAGCGCGGCGTGAAGTCCTTGGGAGTCACTCTCTCCAAGGAACAGGCAGAGTGGGGCCAGGCCAAGATCAAGGAGGAGGGCCTAGAAGATCTCGCGGAGATCCGCTTCCTGGACTATCGCGACGTCACCGAGGAAGGCTTCGACGCCATCTCCGCCATCGGGTTGCTCGAGCACATCGGGGTCAAGAACTACCCGGACTTCTTCAGCTTCCTCCACGGCAAGCTCAAGCCGGGCGGCCTCATGCTCAACCACTGCATCACCTACCCGGATAACCACAAGACGCCGAAGGGCGGGTTCATCGACCGCTACATCTTCCCCGATGGCGAGCTCTCCGGCTCCGGCACCATTACCAAGTGCATGCAGGATGCCGGTTTCGAAGTCGTCCACACGGAATCCCTCCGCTTCGACTACATGCGCACGCTGCATGATTGGTGCGAAAACCTCAAGGAGAACTGGGAGGAGGCCTGCTCGCTAGTGGGCCTTCCCACTGCCCGCCTGTGGGCCATCTACATGGCCGGCTCCGAGTGGGGCTTCGAGCACAACATCATCAACCTGTACCACTTCTTGGGCGTCAAACTGGGCGATGCTGGCTCCCGCGCCGGCGTGCCCGAGCGCCGCTGGTGGGAAGATTCGCGCTTCTAAATCTTGAAGGAGTTCCATGTTAATCGATCTCATCCGCAATCATCGCAGCGTCGACGCAATCGAAGTCCCGCCGGTGGGTTGGAAGGCGCACGAGGAGGGCGTCGAGAAGCTGTTGCGCAGCTTCCACGCGGTGCCGAAGGATAAGCGCGTACGTTTGGCCAAGAAAACCTCGAACCTCTTCCGCGGGCGCAGCGAGCAGCAGGCGGGCCTCGATGTGTCCGGCCTGGGTGGGGTCATTGAGGTCGATCCGATTGCGCAGACCGCCGAGGTCCAGGGCATGTGCACCTACGAGGACCTTGTCGACGCCACCCTACCGCACGGGCTCATGCCCTTCGTGGTGCCGCAGCTCAAGACCATTACGCTGGGCGGCGCCGTGACGGGCATGGGAGTCGAGTCCACGAGTTTCCGCGACGGCCTTCCCCACGAATCCGTCCTGGAGATGGATATCCTGACCGGCACCGGGGATATTGTGACGTGCTCACGCGAGGAGAACGTCGATCTCTTCCGCCTTTTCCCCAACTCCTATGGTTCCTTGGGCTATGCGGTGCGCCTCAAGATTGAGCTGCGCGCGGTCAAGCCCTACGTGGAGCTGCGTCAGGTGCGCTTCAACGACTTCAACTCACTCACGCACGCGCTTGACGACGTCTCCCTCACCCGCACCTACGACGACGTCGAGGTCCACGGCCTCGATGGCGTGGTCTTCTCACCGGAAGAGTCATACCTCGTCATGGCCCGTTTTACGGATGAGGAAGGGCCAACCTCGGATTACACGCGGGAGAAAATCTTTTATCGCAGCCTCCAGCACCAGAGCGGGATCCGCCGCGACCGCCTCACGGTGCGCGACTATATCTGGCGCTGGGATACGGATTGGTTCTGGTGCTCCCGCGCGTTCGGCGCGCAGAATCCGCGCGTGCGCAAGGTGTGGCCGCGACAGCTGCGCCGCAGTTCCTTCTACTGGAAGCTCGTGCGCCTAGACCGCAAGTACGAGCTGGAGTACAACTTCATCAAGAAGCCGAAGGGTCTGCCCCGCGGCGAGCGCGTGGTCCAGGACATCGAGGTCACACCGGACAATCTGCCGGAATTCTTGGATTGGTTCTTCCAAGCCTCCGATATCCAGCCGGTGTGGTTGTGCCCGATTCGGCTGCGGGAGGGCGTGGAGGACCTCATCGGTACCGGCTCGCTTGCCGCCGATTCCCCGGCCCCGTGGCCGCTCTACCCCCTGCGCCCAGGACAGACCTGGATCAACGTCGGTTTTTGGTCCGGCGTGGAGGGCAATCACGTCGATCCCTCGGCCCCTGGCAATGGCGCCTTTAACCGCCTCATCGAGGCCAAGGTCAGCGAACTCGGCGGACATAAATCCCTGTACTCAGAGGCCTTCTACTCCCCCGAAGAATTTGCCGAGCTCTACGGCGGCGACCTGCCGGAGCGCATCAAGGCCGTGACCGACCCTGATGATCGCTTCCCGGGCCTCTACGAGAAGACGGTCAACGACGCCTAACGGCCCCACCGCACGCTGTGCCTCAGCATCACCACGGCATACTGTGCCTCAGCATCACCGCCGCGCCTTATGCAACCAACTAGGCCCGCATTAATTTCTCACCATAAGGTTCCTCTCAAAAGGCATTAATACCTTTTGAGAGATGCCTTTTGCGGGCCTCCCGCAGCCAAAGCCCTGGTCATCGCATAACATCTGGACCATAAGGTTCCCCTCAAAAGGTACTAATGCCTTTTGCGGGGCTCGCGGGGTAAACCCCCAGGTCATCACATAACATTTAGACCATAAGGTTCCCCTCAAAAGGTACTAATGCCCTTTGTGCCCTGCTGGCGTAGCCCGAAAACACCAAAGCCCTCCCGAAGGCCACCGAAAGGTGGCGCCCGGGAGGGCAGTGGCTCTCACAGAGCCTGTAAGAGAATTACTTGGTTGCGGTGGCGGTGCCGCCAGCAGCCTCGATCTTCTCGACAGCAGACTTGGAGAACTTGTCAGCGGTGACGTTCAACTTAACGTTGATGTCGCCGTTGCCCAGAACCTTGACCGGCTGGTTCTTGCGAACCAGGCCAGCAGCGACGATGTCCGCAACGGTGACGTCGCCACCGTTAGCGAAAGCCTCTGCGAGGTCAGCAACGTTGACTACCTGGTACTCAACGTGGTTCGGGTTCTTGAAGCCCTTGAGCTTCGGCAGACGCATATGGATCGGCATCTGGCCACCCTCGAAAGCAGCGGAAACCTGCTTACGAGCACCGGTGCCCTTGGTACCGCGACCAGCGGTCTTACCCTTGGATGCCTCACCGCGGCCGACGCGGGTCTTGGGCTTATTGGAGCCTGCGGCCGGGCGCAGGTCGTGGAGCTTGATGATATCAGCCATAGTTTACTCCCCTGCCACTTCTTCGACGGTGACCAGGTGACGCACCTTGTGAACCATACCGCGGATGATCGGGGTGTCCTGCTTAACTACAGAGTGACCGATGCGCTTGAGACCAAGCGACTCCATGTTTGCGCGGTGGTTCGGCTTGGTGCCCACAAGGCCCTTTACCTGAGTAATCTTCAGAGCCATTGCTTATGCCTCCTGACCTGCGCGCTTGCGCAGCATCTGGGCCGGTGCGACGTCCTCGAGGGACTTGCCACGACGTGCGGCAACTTCCTCCGGACGAACCAGCTGCTTGAGGCCGTCCACGGTAGCGCGGACGACGTTGAGAGCGTTGTCGGAGCCCAGGGACTTCGACAGAATGTCCTGCACGCCAGCGCACTCAAGCACCGGACGAGCAGCACCGCCGGCGATGACACCGGTACCCGGAGCGGCCGGCTTCATCATGACGATGCCAGCTGCGTCGCGACCCTCAACCGGGTGGGTAATGGTGCCAGCAATCATCGGGACGCGGAAGAAGTTCTTGCGAGCCTCTTCTGCACCCTTCTGGATTGCGGCCGGGACTTCCTTGGCCTTGCCGTAGCCGACGCCCACCATGCCCTGGCCGTCGCCAACGACGACGAGAGCGGTGAAGGACATGTTGCGGCCACCCTTAACGGTCTTAGCGACGCGGTTGATGGTCACAACGCGCTCGATGTACTTATCGCGCTCGTTGTCCTGCTGGTTGCGGCGGTCGTTACGACGGCCGTTGTTGCGACCCTTGCGGTCGTTGTTGTTCTCGGCGGAGCGTCCGCCGTCACGCTGTTCACGGTCCGACATTAGGCGTTCCTTCCGTTGATGTTTCCGTATGCCTTAATCATTAGAACTGCAGACCACCTTCGCGAGCGGCGTCGGCCAGCGCAGCAACGCGGCCGTGGTACTTGTAGCCTGCACGGTCGAAGACGACCTGCTCGATGCCAGCAGCCTTGGCGCGCTCAGCGATGAGCTGGCCTACCTTGGCAGCCTTGGCCTTCTTATCGCCCTCGAGTGCACGCACGTCGGCTTCCATGGAGGAAGCTGCAGCCAGGGTGTGGCCGGCCAGGTCGTCGATGACCTGGACGTGCATGTGGCGGGAGGAGCGGTGAACAACCAGACGCGGTGCCTCAGGGGTGCCGCGGAGGGTCTTACGGATGCGGAAGTGGCGGCGCGCGCGTGCTTCACGACGACGCGAGGAAATGTCCTTGCCAACCGGGGTGCGCTTTGCGTTTTCAGTGTTAGCCATTGCTTACTTACCCGTCTTTCCGACCTTGCGGCGGACCTGCTCGCCGTCGTAGCGAATACCCTTGCCCTTGTAAGGATCGTCCTTACGCAGGCGGCGGATGTACGCGGCGACCTGTCCAACCAGTTGCTTGTCAATACCAGATACGGAGAGCTTGGTTGCGCCATCCACAGCGAAGGTGATGCCCTCCGGAGCCTCGATGAGGATCGGGTGGGAGTAGCCCAGAGAAAACTCCAGGTCCTTGCCCTTCTGCTGGACACGGTAACCGACACCGAAGATTTCCATCTTCTTGGTGTAGCCCTCGGTCACGCCAACAACGGCGTTGTTGACCAGGGAGCGGGATAGACCGTGCAGGGCGCGGTTCTTGCGGTCGTCATCCGGACGGGAGACCTTGATCTCGTCGTCCTCGACGGCTGCGGTGATCGGCTCCGGCAGCTCAACCTCGAGGGTGCCCTTGGAACCCTTAACGTTGACAACCTGGCCGTTGATGGTGATCTCGACGCCCTTCGGGACGGCGATAGGTGCTAGACCGATACGAGACATGTGTCAATCCTCCCTTACCAGACGTAGGCGAGAACTTCTCCGCCTACACCCTTCTCCTGAGCCTGACGGTCGGTGAGCAGACCCTGAGACGTGGAAATGATGGCCACGCCCAGGCCGCCCAGAACCTGCGGCAGTTCGGTGGACTTTGCGTACACACGCAGACCCGGCTTAGACACGCGACGCAGACCCGAGAGGGAACGCTCACGGTTGTTGTACTTAAGCTCGAGGGTCAGCTCGTGGCCCTCGACGGAGTAGTCAGCGATGTAGCCTTCCTGCTTCAAGATCTCAGCGATGTTGGCCTTGATCTTGGAGGTCGGCATCGACACGACGTCGTGGTGCGCATTAGATGCGTTGCGCACGCGCGACAGCATGTCGGCAATAGGATCAGTCATAGTCATATGAGTGACCTTTAACCTTTCTCGTTGCGGTTCCCGTACTGCTCACCAAAGCGTTTTCCGTGTGATTTCGGGCTACTCACGCTCCCCGCAGTCAATACTGCGAGGCGCTCGCCACCCTTTGATACAGACAACGGTCCGCTATCTACGGCGAGGGGCCTACAACAAAGTAGATGTGTTCAATTCTTCCGGCTTGGCACGTTTCCGCACCTCCTGCACGGTTTTCACGGCGCAGGAGTGGAAAAATGCAAGTCCGTCGGATTACTCTACCCGCTGACATGCAGTTTTCCAAAACGCGTTAGCATAGGAAGCCATGAGAGAAACACCTGATCCGATCCGCACCGCCCATCAGTGGCTGAAGGAGGCTGCCGAGCTGATCGGCGCCTCCCCCGAGGAGGCCACCGCTTTGGTCAAGGAACTTCTCGATCTGACCAAGGACGTTGCGCATACCCAGTCCCGGCCCGCCGCTCCCCTGACGGCTTACCTGGTGGGTTTGGCCTCCACGGACACCGCGGAAGCCCGCGCCCATATCGCCACCTTGAAGGAGGCGCTTAACCGATGAGCGGGCGCGTCAACGCCACTTTTGCCGTAACGAAGGTGCGCCTCAACGAAGACGGACAGGTCACACAGGTCGATACCCGCGGCGATACCGTCGCGGGCGAGGAGCCCCTGGAGATTCGCGTCGGCGGGCAGACGCTGACCACGACGATGCGTACGCCCGGTCACGACGTCGAGCTGGCGCACGGCTTCCTGCATTCCGAAGGCCACATTGAAAAGGTCAGTGATGTCCGGGAGGCCCGCTATTGCGCTGGCGCCTCAGTGGATGGGCGCAACCCTTATAACCTGCTGGATCTAGAGCTCGCTAACCCGCAGGCGCTCTCCCTCGCCGATCTGCGCCTGACCCCCACCACATCCGCCTGCGGCGTGTGCGGCACCTCCTCGATCGAAGCGCTCATGAAGCAGAGCCGTTTTGAGATTCCCCGGGTGCCGGTGGATCCGGGGGTCGTCGCCAAGCTGCCCGAGGCCCTCAAGCGGGAGCAGAAACAGTTCCGCAAGACCGGCGGCATCCACGCCGCTGGGGCCTTTACTCTCGACGGCGAACCCGTCGTGGTGCGCGAGGACGTCGGGCGGCACAACGCGGCCGATAAGGTTATTGGTCACTTGCTGATGGAAGATATGTTGCCAGCCAGCGACCTCATTCTGGTGATGAGCTCGCGGGCGAGCTTCGAGCTGGTTAACAAAGCCGCTATGGCCGGCTTCGGCATGCTCGTCGCGGTCTCGGCAGCGTCCTCCCTGGCCGTTGAGACCGCCCGGGAAACTGGCATGGCGCTCGTTGGCTTTGCCCGCGGGGACCGCTTCAACCTCTATTCGGGCGAGCTTAGTCGCGATAGGCTTCCGGGCCGGAGTTAAGCCAGGCGTACACGCCACCAATAAGGAAGCCACCACCAATGAGGTTTCCTACCCACACGATGGACCAGTTGGCCAGCACCGCGCCAAGGGTAAAGCCCTCCGGCAGCGGGCTGGCGCAGAAGAAGGTCAAGAGCATGAGGCAGAAGTTCGCAATGACGTGCTCGAGACCCAAACCCACGAAGCAGGCAATAATCGGCACGATGACGAAAAACTTGGAGACGATGTCTTTGGCAAAAACTGCTCCCACAATCGCCATATTGACCACGAAGTTAGCCAGGATGGCCTCCACCAGCAGTCCGCCGGGGCCCTTGATGAGCTTGCCCATCGCGAGGTTGGCAATGAGATGGTTCGGATCGATTCCGCCCAGCTTGGCGGACATTCCCATGGCCGCAGCGAACAAGGCGGCACCAACCAGGTTGAACAGCGTCGTCACCACGAGCAGCCACAGGCCCTTGCCCCAACCCACCTGCTTAGTCACGGCACCATAGACCATGTACATCATGTTGCCGGTAGCCAGCTCCGCGCCAAGAAGGACGATGGCAAAAAGGCCCAAGCCGAACAGGCAGGCAAAGACCAGCGAGCCCAGGCCTTCCACATGCTTCTCGACGCCCACCCCCATCACCGCAGCAAATGCCGTACCGATAGCGAGGTAGGCACCTGCCAGGGTAGAGCGCACGGCGAACCGGCCAAAGGACTCATCGAGCAACGCAACCTTTTTCTTGACCGCGGCTGCCGAAGCATCATTCAGGGACATCATTCACCTCAGGGGAATCGTTAGTTCGCAGACGCCAGTAGTTTACTCCCCGCTTGTTCGAACCTCATAGGAAGCGATGGCTCTGCCTTGCCCCTAGAACGCAATATCTCCGTCCTGACCCAAAGGCATGCAAGCGCAAAAATCCCCGGCCTCCTTACGGAGTACCGGGGATGCTCTTCACCCATGTATTAGGCGGAAGAATTCGCTACGTTACTTGAACGGGAAGCCGAGCTCGCGCAGGAGCTTGCGGCCCTCCTCGTCGTTGGTAGCGGAGGTCACGACGGTGATGTCCATACCACGCGGGCGGTCCACCTTGTCGATGTCGATCTCGTAGAACATGGTCTGCTCGGTGAGACCGAAGGTGTAGTTGCCGTGGCCGTCGAACTGCTGGTCGGAGAGACCGCGGAAGTCGCGAATACGCGGCAGCGCGATGGTCAGCAGGCGGTCCAGGAACTCCCACATGCGGTCGCCGCGCAGGGTAACGCGTGCGCCGATGGGCATGCCCTCACGGAGCTTGAAGTTAGCGATGGACTTCTTAGCGCGGCGCACCTGCGGCTTCTGGCCGGTGATAGCGGTAAGGTCCTCGAGAGCGCCGTTGATCATCTTGGAGTCGCGGGCAGCGTCGCCCACACCCATGTTGACAACAACCTTGGTGACGCCCGGAATCTGCATCACATTGTCGTACTTGAACTCTTCGTTCAGAGCCTTCTTGATTTCCTCGCGGTAGCGGGTCTTCAGACGCGGAGTGTAGTTCTCGCTCATGTTAGATGTCCTTCCCGTTGCTACGTGCGATGCGGACCTTCTTGCCGTTTTCGTCGAAACGGTAGCCCACGCGGGTCGGGTTGCCCTCGGAGTCAACGATCGCAACGTTGGACACGTGGATCGGAGCTTCCTGGGTAACGATTCCGCCGGACTCGGCGCCACGCTCGGTAGCGGAGTTAGCAACGTGCTTCTTGACGCGGTTGACGCCCTCAACGAGGACCTTGTCGCGCTTCGGGTATGCCTCGATGACCTTGCCCTTCGCGCCCTTGTCCGGGCCCGAAATAACGATCACCATATCGCCCTTATGAATCTTCATAAGACTAGATCACCTCCGGTGCGAGAGAAACGATCTTCATGAAGCGCTTGTCACGAAGTTCGCGAGCAACCGGGCCGAAGATGCGGGTACCGCGCGGCTCGTTGTCACCCTTGAGAATAACTGCGGCGTTTTCATCGAATGCGATGTAGGAGCCGTCCGGACGACGGGTCTCCTTCTTGGCACGGACGATGACGGCCTTGACGACATCGCCTTCCTTTACGTTGCCACCCGGGATGGCTTCCTTGACAGTGGCGACGACGATGTCACCAATGCCAGCGAAACGTCGAACGGAGCCGCCGAGAACGCGGATGACGAGAATCTCTCGTGCACCGGAGTTGTCGGCGACGCGCAGACGCGATTCTTGCTGAATCACTATGGGTCTCCTGACCTGGATTAACGTGCGTCAAGATTTCCGTCCTTGACACACCTGGTCTACTTGCTTACGTGGCACAGGCTGTGCGACGAACTCGCTGTTCACAGCGGTCGAAGGGTCTCGGTGCGGCGATTCGGAAACGCATCGCGCTGCACCGACCGGCCATATGCAACCCATACATTCAAGCATGCTCGCCGCCGTTTCCCCAAATCGCGCGCTGCACCACTTACCCGACCTACGACACTTCTCATCCCCTCAAACCCAAATGTGCAGACCTCAAAGTGCAGAGGTGCTGCGTGGCGTCGTGAAGCGCACGCGCAGTGCTTGGCGACGACCAGCGTGTCTGCACTTCCAGGTCTGCACTTATGGAAGCGGCGGACGGGCCCCTAGGCCTTGTCCACTGAAGCACCCCTAGGTCTTGGAGGTTGATGCAGCAGTTGCAGCATCAGCCGGTTCCGGCTTCGGGTCCACCGTCAAAAGCGCATCGCCGACGGAGATGCCCTCTCCGGGGTGGTAGGCCGGGAGGACCGGACCCGTCTTCTTCGAGTTAGACACGACGACCGGCGTGGTCACCGGGTAGTCGGCGGCCTTGATCGCATCAATGTCGAACTCGCAGAGGAGGTCGCCGGCTTTCACCTCATCGCCCTTGGAGACGTGCGAGGTGAAGTGTTCGCCCTTCAGGTTCACGGTATCGAAGCCGATGTGCATGAGGATGTCCACGTTGTTGCCGTCGGCGTCCTTGCCGCGCACGGCATACGCGTGTTTGGAGGGGAAGGTGACGGTGACCTTGCCGTCGATCGGGGAGACCAGACGCCCCTCGGAGGGCTCGACGGCCGCGCCAGCGCCCAGCTTGCCCGCCGCGAACATCGGATCCGAGACCGACTCCAAAGCGATAGCAGTACCAGCCAGCGGGGAGGCCACGCGATAGGCGTTCGGGTCAGCGGTAGCGGCCGGAACCGCACCGCCTACGCCGGCACCGGTAGCAGCACCGGTCTCATCAGGATCGATGGAACCGTTCTTGGCAATCAGGTAACGGCCATAGGCAAAGGCCACGCCGAAGGAAAGGAGCAAAGAGGTAAAAGCGCAGATGAAGAACTGCGTGTAGTCCTCGGGACGCATGGACACGAAGCCGATGAAGCCGGCGGCGCCGAGGGCGGTGGCTTTGACGTCGAAAAGCGCAATGAGCGTCGCAGCAATCGCGGACGCGCCCATACCGATGTAGAACGGCCAGCGCAGTCGCAGGTTCACACCGAAGATGGCGGGCTCGGTGATGCCGAAGAGCGCCGACACACCCGAAGCACCAGACAGGCCCTTGAGCTTCTCAGAGCGGGCCAGGAAGTAGACCGCCAGGGCCACACCACCCTGGGCAATGTTGGCCACGGAAGCCACCGCAAAGATGAAGGAGCCGCCCTCGTTCCACAGCATCGTCTCAATCGGCGGGAAGGACTGGTGCAGACCCGTGATGACAATCGGCGAGTAGAACAGACCAAAGATGAAGCCGCCCACCGGGCCGGCGAAGGTGTAAAGGTCATTCAGGCCAGCACCGAGCATGTCGCCAGCGGTGCGCAGCACCGGACCCACCGCGATGAAGGTAATAAAGCCCGTCACCAACAGCGTGAGCAGCGGGGTAAGCAGGAAGTCCACCGTGCCCTTGAGGTGCTTGTGCAGGAACTTCTCAATCGTGGCAAGAATCCAGGCGATGACCAGAATGGGCAGGATGGAACCTTGGTAGCCGGCTTGGGCCACGTCGAGGCCGAAGATGTTCCAATAGGGCATCTCCCCTGCCTCGATGGTCGAGGCTACCTGGTAACCGTTGACCAGGTCCGGCATCACCATCGCCATAGCCATGCCGGCGCCGAGGAACTCGTTGCCGCCAAAACGCTTGGTGGCGGTAAAGCCCACCAAAATAGGCAAGAACGCAAACGGCGCGGAGGCCAAGAGGTTAATAAGCCCGGCAACATCGGCCATAGCCGGGAACATCTCAATGACTGACTGCTCGCCAAAAAGGCCGTTGACGGTAAGCACGTTATTGAGCGCCATGAGCAGACCGCCACCGACCAGAATCGGGATGAGCGGCACGAAGATATCCGCGAGGACCTTCACCGCGCGGGAGAACCAGTTGCCGGAATCGGCGGCGATGTCCTTGAGCTTGTCCGTGGAGACCGCGATGTCCTTGGTGGTTATCTTGTTGAGCTGGTCGAAGACGATGTTGACATCGCCCGGGCCAACGATGACCTGGAACATGCCGCCGGCCTCAAAGATGCCCTTGAGGTCCGGATCGTTTTCCAGCGCAGCCTTGTCGACCTTCTTGCTGTCTTTGAGCACCATGCGCAGGCGGGTGGCGCAGTGCGCGAGCGCCACGATGTTGTCTTCGCCGCCGATGGCTTTCAGGATTCGCTCCGCGACTTGTGAGTGATCCATGCCGCCGTGCCTCCTAGAGTGAGATGAATTATGTAGTGTCACCTTCCATTAGACACGCCACCCCACAGAAAGCCAAGCATTCGGGCACAAATATAGGAAGTTTCACACCCTATCGGGCTTCCCAGCCCTTCCAGCGAGCGCCGCTGGCACCAAAAACCGCCGACGCCCCCGCAATCCGCCCATCGCCCGCAAAGACCTCCACCGCGCAGCCATCCGCGATGAGTTCCAGGGAACCAGCCGGACACGGCACGACGCGCTCATCACCGCCGCAAGCCAAGCAGAGTTCTCCCCCGCCGTAGGTGACGCGGAAGGCTTCGGCCCCGGAGTCGTCGACAAGCGCGTACGTGCCCTCGCCTGCCTGAAGCGTTGCAACCGAGTCGCTTTCCGGCAGCTCCCAGACCGGAGCCTGGCGCAGCCAGCCATCCTCCAACCACACGCGCCGCGGCAGAGTGAGCGTGTGGACCCACCCTTCTTCCACGGTCGGGGTGTCATCCTGCGCCGGCAACCCCATCCACCCCAGCATGATGGCTTCGCCGTCCTTCTCCACCAGCTGTGGCGCGTAGAACTGGTGGCCATAGTCCAACTCACTAAAACCACGCTCCACGTGAAAGACCGTGCCATCGAGCCGGCCCACGAGGTAGCCGCACTGGTCGGAGGAAGCGTAGTGCGTGGTGTCGTCGGCAAGCACCGGCTCAAGACCTTGCGGGCAGATGACCAAGACATCCTTGTCCTCCCCCGTCGCGCGATCCTGGAGCCTGAGCAGGTTGGGGCACTCCCACATGTAACCACCCGGCACGAGGTCCGGACTCAGGCCCGGCTGAGCACTCGAGGTATCAAAGGTGAGGGCGCCTTCTAAGGACCACTGTGCCAAGTCCGTGGAGCGGTAGAGCACCACGTGCCCCGTTTCATCCTCCGCTTGCGCGCCGAGCACCATGCGCCAGCCCGCATCATCGCGGGTGATCTGGGGATCCCGGTAGTGCCCCGTGAACCCCTCCGCGGGCCCATTGATGAGTGGGTTGGCCGGGTCGTGCTCGTAGAAACCACCTGCCGGGCCGGAGGGGTCCACCACGCGCACGCGGTTCTGCGAGGGAATCCGTACGCCATCGCGCTTAAGGTTGCCGGTATAGAACAGCCAGACGTCCTCGCCGTCGACCACTGCGCCGCCCGAGTAGCAGCCGTGGGCGTCATGCTCACGGATGGGAAACAGCGCATCCGGGTAGTGCCGCCACGGTTGCGCGGCGCTCAGCGATGCTACTGCGTGCGCCCACCCCGTTTGCTTCTTAGCGTGTGGGAAGCACGGGTCGTGCTGGTAGTAGACGTGCAGCGTATCGCCATCAAGGAAGATTCCGTTCGGGTCATTCAAGCGGCCGGAGGGCGGGGAGAGATGAAAAAGCGGACGGTAGTTCATGCCCTCGATAGTATGGGCTCTATGGACATTATGGTGTGTGGCGAAGGCCTCGTTGATCTTGTTCCGCGTGGCCGCGGGCAGCTGGCTGACCTCCAACCGGCGCTGGGTGGCGGCCCCTTCAACGTGGCGGTGGCAGCCGGGCGATTGGGCGCTGACGTGGGCTTTCAGTCCCGTCTATCGAAGGATGCATTCGGCTGTGCGCTGGTGGAGCGTCTCACCGAGGAGGGCGTGGACACCTCCCTTGTGCAGCGCGGCGAGGAACCCACCACGCTGGCGGTGTGCAACATCGCCGACGACGGCTCGGCAACCTATTCCTTTTACACGGAGGGTACTGCCGACCGCCTGGTAGAGCCCGCGCTTGCCGACGTCCCCTGGGCCTGCTTCGGCACCGTCTCCCTAGCGCTGGAGCCGGGCGCCTCGCGTTATGCCGCGCTTCTCCAGGACTTGGCTGCGCGCGGGACGAAGGTGGCGCTGGACCCGAACATCCGGCCCTTCTTCGCCACTGCGGAGCACCGCGAGTTCCTGCTGAGTCTGCTTCCTCACGTCACGCTGCTGAAGCTCAGTGAAGAAGAGGTTGATTTCCTTGGGGCTGGGGCACTGGAGCAGGTACCGGTGGTGGTCACCACGCGCGGGGCGGACGGGCTGAGCGTGCGCACGGCGTCGGTGTCGTTGGAGGTCCCGCCGGTGAACGTCGAGGTGGCGGACACCATCGGCGCGGGCGACACGGTTATGGCTGCACTCCTGACTCTTCTGGCGGAACGAGACGGGAATGCAGCCGAGCTCAGCGCCGAAGACTGGCGCGAGATCCTGCAGTTTGCGGCGGCTGCCGCGGCCATCACAGTCTCACGCACCGGCGCCCAGCCGCCCACACGCACCGAAGTAGAGGCACGGCTATGAACTATCCCCTGCGCACAGCCGTCTTAAACGCGGTCCTCCTCGTTCTCGTCGCGATATGTTTCCTCCTGCCGGTATTCTTCGGCACCTCGGCCCTGCTCCCGGTGCCCGTCGCGGCCTGGACATCGATCATCCTTGCCGTGCTAGCGCTTATCGACGCCTCCTACCACGCCTTCTCCCCCGCCCAACGCCCCACCCGTGGCCTCCGCGCGCTCACCGCCCTCGGGGCGGGCACGCTCATCGCAGGCTGGTTGGTCTGGGTTCAGATCTTTAACACCATCGACGTGACCAGCACTACGCCCTACCGCATCGGCACGTTCCTTCTCGCGGTCGGCACGGTGCTCAATGCGTTTTGCCTTGCCATTGCGCTCACATACCGCGGCACGCGCTAGAGGAGCTGGTCTCGTAGAAGAGCGCCTTGCAGGATCAAAAATAGCCCCCACGGTTATCGTGGGGGCTATTCACGTAGAAGAGGGCTAGATATTACTTAGCCTTCTCCACGATTTCGACGAGACGGAAGTGCTTGTCCTTGGACAGCGGGCGAGTCTCGGCGATGAGAACGCGGTCGCCGATGCCGGCGGTCTCGTTCTCGTCGTGCGCCTTAACCTTCTTGTTAGTGCGCATGATCTTGCCGTAGAGGGCGTGCTGCTTGCGGTCCTCGAGCTCGACAACGATGGTCTTATTCATCTTGTCGGAGACAACGATGCCGGTGCGGGTCTTGCGAGCGCCCTTTTCCTTCTTAGTGTTCACGTTTGCCTCACTCATGATTAAGCCTCAGCTCCCGGAGCAACGGACAGGCCCAGCTCGCGCTCGCGCAGAACGGTGTAGATGCGGGCAATGTCGCGCTTAACCGTGCCGATGCGGCGGTTGTTGGTCAGCTGGCCGGTGGCCTTCTGGAAACGAAGGTTGAAGAGCTCTTCCTTCGCGTCCTTCAGGCGGTTCTCCAGCTCAGCATTGTCGAGCTCGCGGAACTCGTGGGCGGGGGTACCGTTAGCCATTAGAACTGGTCCTCCTTCTTGATGATGCGGACCTTGCACGGAAGCTTCTGACCAGCGCGGCGCAGGGCCTCGATGGCGGTAGCCTCGTTCGGGTAGGTCATCTCGAAGAGGATGCGGCCCGGCTTAACGTTGGCAACCCACTTCTCGACGGGACCCTTACCGGAACCCATACGCACGCCGAGCGGCTTCTGGGTCAACGGACGGTCCGGGAAGATGTTGATCCACACCTTGCCACCACGCTTGACGTGGCGGTTGATGGCAATACGTGCGGCCTCAATCTGGCGGTTGGTGATGTACGCCGGCTCGAGAGCCTGGATGGCGTAGTCACCGAAGTTGATGCGGTTACCGCCCTTGGACACACCCGAGCGGGTCGGGCGGTGCTGACGACGGTACTTGACGCGCTTAGGAATCAGCATGGATTAGCCCTCCTGCTTCTGCTGTGCGCGCTGGCGACGCTGGCCACCACGACGCGGACGACCGTTGCGGTCACCGCGGCCACGGCCCTGCGCCGGAGCGTTCAGTTCGGACTCGCGGACGCCACCGACGACGTCACCCTTGTAGATCCACACCTTGATGCCAATGCGGCCGAAGGTGGTGTGGGCCTCTGCGGTGCCGTAGTCGATCTCGGCGCGAAGGGTGTGCAGCGGAACGCGACCCTCGTGGTAGCGCTCGGTGCGGGACATCTCAGCGCCGCCCAGACGACCAGCCAGGAGGATCTTAATACCCTTAACCTGCGGCTGGCGCATAGCGGACTGGATGGCCTTGCGCATTGCGCGGCGGAAGGCCACGCGGTTAACCAGCTGCTCAGCGATGGACTGTGCAACCAGGTTTGCGTTGGCGTCGACCTGCTTGACCTCGAGGATGTTGAGGGCGACCATCTTGCCAGTGAGCTTCTCCAGCTCACGGCGGATGCGGTCAGCCTCAGCACCGCGGCGGCCAATCACGATGCCCGGGCGGGCGGTGTGAATGTCCACGCGGACGCGGTCGCGGGTGCGCTCGATGACGACGTCGGCGATGCCGGCGCGGTCGAGGCCCTTCTCCAGGTACTCGCGGATCTTGATGTCTTCGGCTACGTAATTTGCGTAGTCCTTATCGGCGTACCAGTGGGTCTTCCAGTCGGAAGTGATGCCCAAACGTAGGCCGTGAGGATGGATCTTCTGGCCCATTACTTGGCCCCTTCCTTCTGGCTCTCGACAACCACGGTGATGTGGCTGGTGCGCTTACGAATCATGAATGCGCGGCCCTGTGCGCGCGGCTGGAAACGACGCATGGTCGGACCCTCGTTGGCGTATGCCTCGGAGATGACCAGGGTGCGCGGATCCAGACCGAAGTTGTTCTCAGCGTTGGCAGCTGCGGATGCAACAACCTTGGCAACCGGCTCAGCGGCGCCCTGCGGAGCGTACTTCAGGATTGCAAGTGCCTCGGCTACGGACTTACCGCGGACCAGGTCGATGACGCGGCGTGCCTTCATCGGGGTAACGCGGACGTAGCGAGCCGTTGCGGATGCGGAGGTGATGGTGTCACTCATCGCTTATCGACGTCCCTTCTTGTCGTCCTTAACGTGACCCTTAAAGGTCTTGGTGGGTGCGAACTCACCGAGCTTGTGACCAACCATGGAGTCCTCGACGAACACCGGGACATGCTTACGACCGTCGTGGACGGCGAAGGTGTGACCGATGAAGTCGGGCAGGATGGTGGAGCGGCGAGACCAGGTCTTGATGACCTGCTTGGTGCCGGCCTCGTTCTGAGCATCAACCTTGTTGAGGAGGTGCTCATCGACGAACGGGCCCTTCTTAAGGCTGCGTGGCATTGTTTACCTCCTCTTAGCGCTTCTTGTTCGGGCGACGACGGCGCACGATCATGTTGTTCGAGTAACGGTTCGGGTTGCGGGTGCGGCCTTCCTTGTGGCCCCACGGCGACACCGGGTGGCGACCACCCGAGGTCTTACCCTCACCACCACCATGCGGGTGGTCGACCGGGTTCATAACGACACCGCGGACGGTCGGGCGGACGCCCTTCCAACGCATACGGCCGGCCTTGCCCCAACGGATGTTCATCTGGTCGGCGTTGCCAACCTCACCGACGGTGGCGCGGCAACGGATGTCGACGCGACGGATCTCGGAGGACGGCATACGCAGGATGGCGTACTTGCCTTCCTTACCCAGCAGCTGGATGGAGGCACCAGCGGAGCGAGCCAGCTTAGCGCCAGCGCCCGGCTTGAGCTCCACAGCGTGGATGGTGGTACCGGTCGGGATGTTGCGCAGCGGCAGGTTGTTGCCAACCTTGATATCTGCGTTCGGACCAGCCTCAACGATGGTGCCCTGCTTCAGGCCCTTCGGGGCGATGATGTAGCGCTTCTCGCCGTCTGCGTAGTGCAGGAGGGCGATGTTAGCGGTACGGTTCGGGTCGTACTCGATGTGAGCGACCTTTGCAGGGATGCCGTCCTTGTCGGTACGACGGAAGTCGATGAGACGGTAACGGCGCTTGTGGCCACCGCCGATGTGGCGGGTGGTGATGCGGCCGTAGTTGTTACGACCACCAGTCTTGCTCAGCGGGCGCAGCAGGGACTTCTCCGGGGTCGAGCGAGTGATTTCCTCGAACTCAGACACGGAGGATGCGCGGCGACCCGGAGTTGTCGGCTTGTACTTACGAATAGCCATAATTCTTCCTTTTCCTTTCGGCTCTTCGGTGGGGCTTAAGCGCCTGCGCCGAAGACGTCGATGGAGTCGCTGCCTTCACGGAGCGTCACGTAGGCGCGCTTGGTGGACTTACGCTGACCGAAGCCGGTGCGGGTGCGCTTACGCTTACCTGCACGGTTCACGGTGTTCACGGAAGCAACCTTCACGCCGAAGATCTGCTCGACGGCATCTTTAATCTGGGTCTTGTTGGAGTCCGTGGAGACGTAGAACGTGTAGACGTTCTGCTCCATCAGGCCGTAGGACTTCTCGGACACAACCGGTGCGATGATGACGTCGCGCGGGTTAGCGAGCTTAGCCATTACTTCTCCTCCTTAGCTTCCTCGGCGGCGCCGGTAGCGCGCTCGACGAAGGTGTGCAGAGCCTCAACGGAGAACACAACGTCGTCCGAGTAGAGAACGTCGTAGGTGTTCAGCTGGCCGGCGTCCAGGATCTGGACGTTCGGCAGGTTGTTGGCGCTGCGGCGAGCATTGATGTCCTCGCGGCCGATGACCAGAAGAACATTCTTGCGGTCGGTGAGGCGCTCGATGAAAGCCTTGGCCTGCTTGGTGGACGGGGTCTGGCCCGGGACGAGCTCCTCGATGACGTGGATGCGCTCGTTACGTGCACGGTCGGACAGTGCGCCGTAGAGAGCAGCCTTGATCATGCGCTTCGGGGTGCGCTGGGAGTAGTCGCGCGGAACCGGGCCATGCACGGTGCCACCGCCGGTGTAGTGCGGAGCACGGATGGAGCCCTGACGGGCGCGGCCGGTGCCCTTCTGGCGGAACGGCTTGCGACCACCGCCGCGGACCTCGCCGCGAGTCTTGGTCTTGTGGGTACCCTGACGAGCGGCAGCGAGCTGTGCGTTGACAACCTGGTGCATCAGAGCAATGGATGCCTCGGTGTCAAAGAGCTCGGCCGGCAACTCAACGGTGCCGTTGGTCTTACCGTCAGCGGTCTGGACGTCTAGCTTGAGGTTGCTCATGCGTGTGCACCGCCCTTCACTGCGGTCTTAACGGTGACGAGGCCACCGCGCGCACCCGGGATAGCACCCTTGATGAGCAGCAGGTTGGACTCGGCATCAATCTTCTGAATCTTCAGGTTCTGGGTGGTCACGCGGTCCTGGCCCATGCGGCCAGCCATGCGCTTACCCTTGAAGACGCGGCCCGGGAACGAAGCGCCACCAATGCCACCAACGCGGCGGTGAGCAGCCTGGTTACCGTGGGCAGCGCCCTGGCCTGCGAAGCCGTGGCGCTTCATGGCGCCAGCGTAGCCGTGACCCTTGGTGGTGCCGGTGACGTCGACGAAGGACACGCCCTCGAAGATATCCACCTTGACCTCCTGGCCGACCTCGTATGCGGAGGTGTCGTCCATGCGGATCTCAGCGACGTAACGGCGCGGGGTCACGCCAGCCTTCTTGAAGTGACCGGTTGCAGGCTTGTTGACCTTGCGCGGGTCCTTCTCGCCGAAGGCAATCTGGATGGCGTTGTAGCCATCGGTTTCTTTCGTACGGATCTGGGTAACCACGCACGGGCCAGCCTCGACGACGGTCACCGGCACAACGCGGTTCTCCTCGTCGAAGACCTGGGTCATGCCGAGCTTGGTGCCCAGAATTCCCTTGATCTCGTTTTCACTCATTGTTTGTTCTCCACCAAATACGTTGTGTCGATCGCTTACTGGATATTCACGTCGACGCTTGCCGGAAGGTCGATGCGCATAAGGGCGTCAACGGTCTTCGGGGTCGGGTCGAGAATGTCGATGAGGCGCTTGTGAGTGCGCATCTCGAAGTGCTCGCGAGAGTCCTTGTACTTGTGCGGAGAACGAATAACGGCGTATACGTTCTTCTCGGTTGGGAGCGGCACCGGGCCGACAACACGAGCACCCGTACGGGTAACGGTCTCGACGATCTTCTTAGCAGAAGCGTCGATGGCCTCGTGGTCGTAGGCCTTCAGCCGAATGCGGATTTTTTGTCCCGCCACGCTTATCCTCTTCCTCGCTTCCCCACTTTCACATTCCCGGCCTATCCGGGGCGTGAAGCGGTGGGAAATTGCTTCTCGATTTCTCTATAACGTTGTCCGGGCTGGAAGCCATGGCTCAACGCCAGTTGTCTGACTGTCATGACGACCACGAGAGTGACTTAAGGCAAAAGCCCAGAGTGCAGTGCTCGTGACGGGGTACAAGACCCGTAGTCAAAGTAAATAGGAAGAAGACTGGGGCGTTAGATCTCAATGATCCGCAACCAAAGTCTTATTCATATACTGCCGCTGTTTATTTGCCATGCCCCTTCTCCGGTCCATCTTCTCGGGATTGTCTCTGCTCAAGCGCGGACCTAGCCCGATCGGATGACCTTCGCGTGTAGTTCCAGAAGAACTCCACAACAAAGGTGTCATGTTCGCCTTACCAGCAACGACGCCCTACAGGCTGAAGCCTGCGGCTACGCCGCTGTGTTAAAGCAACCCCTGTATTTAAGCACGTAACCTCGCGTTTTCCAAACTCCTGCAGAAACAGTGGGTAACATCACGTTTTGGCCAAGGATTGACTCTCCGCCGCCCCGCGGACCGCGTTCGAGGTTAAGCTCGTGGCGTAGATACAGACCTACATCAACTACACAGTGAGAGGGATCCACCATGGCTGAGAACACCACCCCCAAGGACGTCGCCGAGCAGACCGCCCCGGCTAACGACGCCACCCCGGCCCCTGCCCCGGAGCGCAACAAGAACCTGGAGACCGATTTCGGCACCACCCGCATCGATGATGTCGTTGTGTCCAAGATCGCCGGCATCGCTGCCCGCGAGGTTTCCGGCGTCGCCGCCCTCGGCGGCGGTGGCGCCCGCATGATGGGCTCCATCCGCGAATCCTTCGGCGCTTCCGAGGACGTCCGCCAGGGCGTGAGCGTCGAGGTGAACAACGGCACCGCTTCCATTGATATCGCCATCATCGCCGAGTACGGCGTGGCCATCCACGAGCTCGCCGAGGCTATCCGCCGCAACATCATGAACGCGGTCGAGCGCATGACCGGCCTGTCCGTGGACCGTGTCGATGTCGTCGTCCACGACGTCAAGCTGCCGCGCGAAGAAGACGAGTCTGCCGAAACGGCCCCGGCAGTTACCCAGGGCCAGGCATAACGTGACCTCTGCCGAGCTCACCCTCCCCATTGCCACGTCCATAGCGGAGGCGGTGACGGATCTGAGGGGCGTCGCCAAGCTTTCGCCCGGCCGGTTCGGGGAGGTCGCGCTGCTCTTCCCCGGTGAGCGCGTGCACGGCATCCGCCGCCCCAGCCCACAGGATGACACGCACCTGGAGCTGCACATCGTCGTTGATGTCAGCGCTGGCGTTCCCCTCGCCGAGCTTGGCGACGCCACCCGCACCACCGTCCGCGTCACCTGGCCCGCGGTGCGCCGCGTGGACGTTGTCTTCGACGACGCGGTCTAAAAGGAACCGACCCACAGAACTAAAGGAAAACCATGAAGAATTACACCTCCCTCGGCGTGATCGCCGGCTTGGTTCTGGCCTTTTTCATCTACCTCGGCGTGTGGTACGTCGCGCTCGCGGTGCTGCTCGCCGCAGTCGGTGGCGTGATTGGCGCGCATTTCGACGGCCGCATCGACCTCACTGCGGTATGGAAGGGCGTGGTCGGCCAGGATAGAGGCCGAGGCTAGTGAGCACCGCCAAACACGGCCGCACCCGCTTTTCTCTGCGCGCGATGGAGAAGGTTATTAACGCCGCCATTGCGAGCGTGCCGGGAACCGCGGCTGTCGACGCCAAACTAGCTGGCCTGGCCGGCCGCGCCTTTCCGCGCGTGATGGCGCAGATGGATCCGGATACGCAGATGGTCGCTGTCGACGTCGATATTGCCGTCTACTGGCCCTCCCCCGTCACCGACGTTGCGGCAGCCGTTCGCACGGCGATACGTGAGGCCGTGCGTGATTTCACCGGTTTCCGGACCACCCGCGTCAACGTCACCGTGGGTGGCGCCGTGGCAGGCGAACGCACGACTGCCTTGGCGGTCGAGACACGGGCGCCGCTGCAGGCGCAGATCCCCGCGATTGTGCCGGAGCGTGTCCTAAAGCCCATCACCACCGCGAACGGCGCGCCCGTGCGCCACATTACGGCCCCACGCGAGGCTACGGTACGTGCTGTGGCGGCACCGGAGGGACCGCGGGTGCGGGGTGTTGCCGCGCCATCCGAGGTTGCGGTTCGCACGGAAGGTTTCGGCCCTTCAGAGCAGCGCTACGACGAGCTGCGGCCAATCGTTACGGCAGCGCCGCGGCCGCTGCGCGTTATTGCTGACCCCGCGCCCGTCAACGTTCGTTCGGTGGCGTCGCCCCAGGAATTCGCGTTGCGCCGCATCACTACTCCCCGCCCGGTCCAGCCGCGGCACGTGGACGTTCCACAGGCACCAGCGCTGCGCTCCCCGCACGCCGAGCCGCTCCAGCTGCGCCCGATTGAGATTCGGCCCTCGGCCCAGTTCACACGCCGGGTAGACGTCCCGCGCCCGGCGCCGCTGCGCGCCATCACGATCAACGATAGGAGGCCATTATGAGTGAGAGCTCCCTGCCCGTTGGCTTTGGTCAACGCCCGAAGGCCTCCCCGCCGGCGCGCGGCTGGACCATCATCCTGGGCGTCGTCCTGCTCGTCGCCGCCGTGGTCGTGGGGCGTGAGGCCTGGGTCGTGGGTGCCGATGAGGGCGCTGCGTCGTGGTTGCAGCCGTTCATCGATGTGATGTCCTCCCCGGAGATCCACGGGTGGATGCTGGTGGCCGGCGGTGCGGCCATCCTCATCGGACTGATTCTGTTGTGGGCGGCGTGTGCACCGCGGAAGACGACGCACGTGCGGATTGGCTCCGAGGATGCGTCGATGTGGTTGCGCGCGGTGGACATTGCGCGGGTGGCGTCGGCAACGGCGCGTCGGGTGCCAGGAACTACAGCAGCGCGCAGTAGGGCGCGGATCTCCGGGGACCAAGCTCGCATTACGGTGACCGCGACGGGCGATGCCGACGACGCGCAGCTTAAAGAGCGCGTAACTGAGGCGGTGACCGCGGCACTCGCGGCTATTACCCCGGCTCCGGACATCACCGTGGTGCTTGAGGATGAACAGGAGGAGATCGCTAATGTCTAAGGCGCTTGCCGGCGTGGACCGTACGATCCTTGCCATTGTGGGAGTCCTTCTCATTGCTCTGGGCGCGTGGCCGATTCTCATTCACTTCGACGTGTCTTTTGCCACCTACCTGGCAACGTGGGTTGACCACGACACATGGGCGGGCTTACCGGAGCAGGGCTGGTGGCCCTATGCGCTGGGCTTGGCGACGATTGTCTGCGCCCTAGCCGGTCTGTGGCTTGTGATCAGCAACCTGCGGCACCATCGGTTTAGCGCGGTCTCTTCGGAACAATCGAATGAGGAGGGAGCGATTAAAACTGAGATGTCCGCTATTGCAGGCGCGGTGGCGGATACCCTCGCTGAGGTTGAGGGCGTGGAGAAGGTCTCGCGGCTCGTCGCCTACGACCGCTCGCGGCCGACTCTGCAGTACGAGGTCCTGGCAGATCCCGATACCCCGTTGCTGCGAATCAAGGACGCCATCGAAGTCAACGACCGAGACTTCCGTGCCGCGTTCCCTGACGTGGATGTGGATACGCGATACAAGGTCCACTTCACGAAGGTGCGCAACGCGGTCCTCTAGATACCACCTACCCTGCTCGCAAAACTATTCGTGAGCAGGGTTTTTCTTCTTCCGGTTGCGGGGCACTCGGTCCTGTTTTAGTCTCTGTGCCCATGGGGGATATCG
>NZ_KV813944.1:1330-13323 GCF_001813755.1 Corynebacterium sp. HMSC074H12 | reverse complement strand
CTGTTTTAGTCTCTGTGCCCATGGGGGATATCGACACCTACATCCGCCTCCGCAACTCGGGGATTGCGCTGGTGGAGCATATACCTGGCACACCCGATGAGCTTCGCGCGCTCGGCGCTGACCCAGCCGACGCCACCGAACTCGCAGGCCTGCACCAGGTGTACTTCGGCCCCACCCGCTACACCGGTAAGCAAAAGAAAGCACGTGCAGCAGCCCTTGCCCAACGCCACAGCCTGGGCACCCTCACACTCATCGAAACCTACGTTTCAAAAGTAAAGAAAACCCTCGACGCGTGGAACCTCCGAGCAAAACTCGCCGCCACACCCGCACACCGCATCCGAGCCGTTGCCACCGCACGGCTGAAAGAACTCACACGTAAAAGAACCGCCAAACCCGGCGTGCGCATCACCTACAGATCCGAAGGCCCAAACACCCTCTCCATTACCGATGATGCCACCACGATTGCCAACATGCGCGCAGTCTTAGAATCCACCAACAACACCGACCTACTCAAAGCCGCCAACGACGTCTTCTTCAACCAAGAAACAGCCGGCACAAAGCCAGCGGTGCGCACCCAAGTCATCGTCACACTGAACGAGTTGGACCAAATCATCAACGGCGACGGGGACGAGATCGAACTCAACTTGACCAACGGTGCGCGCATGACAGGCGCTGAGTTTCTCACCCATAAGTTTGCCGAAATCGGCTACGCCACCATCGTGCACCCCATCGAAGGCCCCATCAACACCTGGCGGCTCGAGCGCGGGGCAAACTTCAAGCAACGTCTTACCCTGCACGCTGAATTCCACACCTGTTCTAGACCTGGGTGTAATAAGCCAGCCGATTACTGCCAGGTGCATCATCTCATCCCTTGGCAGGCTGGTGGCTACACCAACATTAAGAACTTGACCTTCCTGTGCGCCTACCACAACGGCATTAACGACGATGACCCTTTAAGGCCTACCGGGCGCGGTTATATGTACCGCCTCAACACCGGGGTCAGCTTCATCCCGCCCTGGGGTACACCAATCACGGAAATGCCGGAATACCAAGAAGCAGTCGCCAGACTCACCGCCGAGCAAGCAGGACAACCACCAGACCCGCCACCGGACAGCAGCTAACACCCCAGCCACCAAACACAAAAAGCGCCAATTACCTGCAACAAAAGCGCTCCCGATAGAAGAACCCGTCAGACAAAACATGCTGACGGGGACATCGGCGATCCCAGGTTGCGCTTCACTCGACGCCGGATACAACAGGGGCAGCCACGGCAGGATCCTTAAGCCCTTAAAGAACGAGACCCAGCAACCACAGCCAGGGTGACAGGGAACTTGGCGAACCCACGCAACGATTCAGGCGTTAACCTCACAGTTCAGTGGGCACATCGGCGATCTAACGCGCGGAGCAGCGTGCTAGCGGCTATCTGCTCGAGAAGTGCAAAAGACCTGGCGGGTTAGGCGCGTCGCGAGGATTTCGGCGCGCTGAACAGGGCCACGCTAGTAAGGCGAGGCGGACTCGTTCCAAGGCGCGGATTCAGCGAGAATGACCTCCTGGATACGCCCAAAGGTGTGCAGCGTGCCCCGGGAAAGGTGGACGCGAAACGGTTCCCCGATTTCCCCGGCCTCGATGGTGTGCCACGAGAAGTCGGTACGGACAAGCTCCCGGTTCTTGCGCTCCACGATGTGGAGGCCATGGTCAAGGATGATGGTTTCGGAATCGGTACGGATGAACCACACTCGGTCCCCCACGCTGCGCCGCTTAAGACCCGTCAGGTTGCGATGGTCCTCCCGCAAGCGCGTGACGGACTCAACGACACCAAACCGATGCTCGAAGCCTTCGGCATCGGCAATCACGAGCGGTCGTCCTGGTCCAACGGGCCGGAGGGCTGACACCGTCCACGCCACCGGCTGGCCACGCTGCCCGTCCTTGGATATCGGTCTCACCACCGCCACAGACTCCGCCTGTCGGCTCTGCTCCACATTGCGAGGGGCCGCAGTCGTAGGGGCTAGTGTCACGCGGTGTGTGGGCGTAACGACGAGCCAGAGGCCCTCGGTGACGAGATTGGCGTCGAGAGGCACAAGCGGGGGATGCACAGCCGCCATCGCCTCCAGCCGCGCGCTGAGTTCGTCGTCAGGCACGCCCCAGCCGTAGCCCTCCGCCGCCAACATGCCAAACAGGGTTCCCAGGGGAAGGTCCGGTTGGCCTTCCCACGCGGCGCGCAGTGCGGCGAGGGTGCGGTCAATGCGGGTTGGGTCGAACATAACTCTCAAGCCTAGTAGGCCCACGATCACCAAAGCCGCCCAACCCCATCAGGGATTGAGCGGCTCACAGACCTGCTAAATCAGGAAGGGCCTTAGGCCCTAGCAAGAATTAGCCCAGGATCTTGGTAACGCGGCCAGCGCCGACGGTACGGGAGCCCTCGCGGATAGCGAAGCGCAGGCCCTCGTCCATAGCGACCGGCTGGATGAGCTCTACGGACATCTCAACGTTGTCGCCCGGCATAACCATCTCGGTGCCCTCAGGCAGCTTGACGACGCCGGTAACGTCGGTGGTGCGGAAGTAGAACTGCGGACGGTAGTTGTCCATGAACGGGGTGTGGCGGCCGCCCTCTTCCTTCTTCAGGACGTAGACGGAACCCTCGAACTTGGTGTGCGGGGTGTAAGCGCCCGGCTTGATGCAAACCTGGCCACGCTCAACCTCTTCACGCTTGGTACCACGCAGAAGCAGACCACAGTTGTCGCCAGCCTCGGTGTAGTCCATCATCTTGCGGAACATCTCGATACCGGTAACGGTGGTGGACATCGACTTCTCCTTGATGCCGATGATCTCGATGTCCTCGTTGACGTTCAGGGAGCCACGCTCAACACGGCCGGTAACAACGGTACCGCGGCCGGTAATGGTGAAGATGTCCTCGATCGGCATCAGGAACGGCTTGTCCAGCTCGCGGACCGGATCCGGGATGGAGTCATCGCAAGCCTGCATCAGGTCGATAACAGACTGTACCCACTTCTCGTCGCCCTCAAGAGCCTTCAGAGCGGAAATGTGAACGATCGGAGCTTCCTCATCGTAGTCCTGCTCAGCGAGCAGCTCACGGATCTCCATCTCGACGAGCTCGATGATTTCCTCATCGTCAACCATGTCACACTTGTTCAGTGCAACGAGGATGTACGGAACGCCAACCTGGCGAGCCAGCAGAACGTGCTCGCGGGTCTGCGGCATCGGGCCATCGGTTGCAGCAACAACCAGGATAGCGCCGTCCATCTGAGCAGCACCGGTAATCATGTTCTTGATGTAGTCGGCGTGGCCCGGGGCGTCCACGTGTGCGTAGTGGCGCTTCGGGGTGGAGTACTCAACGTGGGAGATGTTGATGGTAATACCGCGCTCCTTCTCCTCAGGAGCCTTATCGATCATGTCGAAGGCGAAAGCGGTGTTCTCCTCCGGGTAAGCGTCAGCCAGAACCTTGGTGATCGCTGCGGTGGTGGTGGTCTTGCCGTGGTCGACGTGTCCGATGGTGCCGATGTTCACATGCGGCTTCGTACGCTCGAACTTCTCCTTTGCCACTGTTTGTCCTCCTGGACTCTATGGCGGCTACGTATTTCGCAGCCACGTGGTTTGTATTGCCATTGGCACTTCGAGCCGAAGCTCATAAGCGCTAATGACGCTTTCTTACGTGCCAGTTACACGATCCTAGATTTATGCCGCAGTTTTTTCAAACTGCCTAAATAGGAGGTAACCCCGCCCAACACGTGCGGACGTTGACCCTCGACAAGAATCAAATTAACGGATCCTGGGAGGGTAACGGCCGGCTCAACCCACATCAAGCGTGTGCGCTCAGCCGACCGCTACCCCAAGGCGCGGAACTGGTCTTCCACTGGCGAAGACTACCAGCCCCGCATGTACGCCTTTGCGGCAGGGGCCTAAAAGTTAGGCCTTGGCGCCGGTGCGCTCCTCGATGATCTCCTGTGCCACGGAGGACGGAACCTCAGCGTAGGAGTCGAAGACCATGGTGAAGTTTGCACGGCCAGCGGTGGAAGAACGCAGGTCACCGATGTAGCCGAACATCTCGGACAGCGGAACCTTAGCCTTGACGACCTTGGCGCCGGAGCGGTCTTCCATAGCGAAGACCTGGCCACGACGGGAGGAGATGTCACCGTTGACGGTACCCATGTACTCCTCCGGGGTCACAACCTCAACGGCCATGATCGGCTCCAGCAGAACCGGCTTAGCCTTAGCGACGGCCTCCTTAAGGACCTGGGAGCCGGCGAGCTTGAAGGCCATCTCAGAGGAGTCAACGTCGTGGTAAGCGCCATCCTCGAGGGTGGCCTTGATGTTCACCAGCGGGAAGCCAGCGACGAAGCCGTACTGCATGGCGTCCTGGATACCAGCGTCGACGGACGGGATGTACTCCTTCGGAACGCGGCCACCGGTGACGGAGTTCTCGAACTTGTAGGTTGCGGACTCGCCCTCTTCCAGCTCTTCCGGCTCCGGGTTGTACGGCTCGATGGTAACGATGACCTTTGCGAACTGGCCAGAACCACCGGTCTGCTTCTTGTGGGTGTATTCCAGGGACTCGACCTTCTTGCGGATGGTCTCGCGGTAAGCAACCTGCGGGTTACCGATGTTGGCCTCAACCTTGAACTCGCGCTTCATGCGGTCAACCAGAACGTCGAGGTGCAACTCGCCCATACCGCCGATAACGGTCTGGCCGGACTCCTCGTCGAGGTGAACGGTGAAGGTCGGGTCCTCTTCAGCGAGCTTCTGGATAGCGGTACCCAGCTTCTCCTGGTCAGCCTTGGTCTTCGGCTCAATAGCAACCTGGATAACCGGATCCGGGAAGTCCATGGACTCAAGGATGATCGGGTTGTCCGGGTTACACAGGGTGTCACCGGTGGTGGTTTCCTTCAGGCCGATGAACGCGTAGATGTTACCGGCGTCGGCGTGCTCGACCGGGTTCTCCTTGTTCGCGTGCATCTGGAAGAGCTTGCCCACGCGCTCCTTCTTGTTCTTGGTGGAGTTGAGCATCTGCTCGCCCGGGATAGCCTGGCCGGAGTAGACACGCACGTAGGTGAGCTTGCCGAAGAACGGGTGCACGGCAATCTTGAAGGCCAGTGCGGAGAACGGCTCCTGGACGGAAGGCTTACGAGTCAGGGTCTCCTCACCGTCGAGGGAGGTGCCGTTGACCTCGCCGATGTCCAGCGGGTTCGGGAGGTAGTCAACAATAGCGTCGAGCAGCGGCTGGACACCCTTGTTGCGGTAAGCGGTACCGCAGAGGACCGGGTAGATCTCGGAGCTCACGGTCAGCTTGCGGATAGCGCCCTTGATTTCCTCAATGGTCAGCTCTTCGCCGCCGAAGTACTTCTCCATGAGCTCTTCGTCGGACTCAGCGACGGTCTCGAGCAGCTTCTCGCGGTACTCTTCAGCCTTCTCCTGCAACTCGGCAGGGATCTCCTCGATAGTGGCTTCGGTTCCGGTTTCTACCTTGCCGCGCCAGGTCAGCGCCTTCATGTTGATCAGGTCGACGACGCCATCGAAGTCATCTTCAGCACCGATCGGCAGCTGCATGACCAACGGCTTAGCGCCGAGGCGATCAATGATGGTCTGGACGGTGAAGTAGAAGTCCGCGCCCATCTTGTCCATCTTGTTGACGAAGCAGATACGAGGGACGTCGTACTTAGCAGCCTGGCGCCACACCTGCTCGGACTGCGGCTCCACACCTTCCTTGCCGTCGAAGACAGCAACAGCGCCGTCGAGAACACGCAGGGAGCGCTCAACCTCAACGGTGAAGTCCACGTGGCCCGGGGTGTCAATGATGTTGATCTGGTTGTTGTTCCAGAAACAGGTCACAGCAGCGGACGTAATGGTGATGCCGCGCTCCTTCTCCTGCTCCATCCAGTCAGTGGTGGCGCCACCATCGTGGGTCTCACCGACCTTGCGGTTAATACCGGTGTAGAAGAGGATGCGCTCGGTGGTAGTGGTCTTACCCGCATCGATGTGCGCCATGATGCCGATGTTGCGGACCTTGTTCAGATCCTTAAGCACTTCTTGTGCCACAGTTAATACCCCAACTTAATTGTCGTCGACGCCGACGCCAGTTATGCACTGACGAAACATAGGTGACGTCTTCATGGATAGGTCTTGGTCTATTTTGCCACGTCTGGGCTTCTACGTCAGCGTGAGACGTGGAGCCCACGCCATAAAAATGGCCCGAACAACGCTATTCAAGTTTAGGTTCCGCACTGTTTAGCGTGGAGCGCTCCGCCAAGGGGAGCGAGAACACGCAGTGTCAGCGCAGGTAAACGATAATATCGCTGTTCGAGCCATGATGCCATGTGGCGGGTTATACCGGAGGGATTACCAGCGGTAGTGAGCGAAGGCGCGGTTAGCCTCAGCCATCTTGTGAGTATCCTCACGGCGCTTCACGGAAGCACCCAGGCCGTTGGATGCATCGAGGATCTCGTTTGCGAGACGCTCGATCATGGAGTTCTCACGACGCTGACGGGTAAAGGTAACCAGCCAACGCAGAGCCAGGGTGTTGGCACGTGCCGGCTTAACCTCAACCGGAACCTGGTAGGTAGCGCCGCCCACACGACGGGAGCGAACCTCGAGGTCCGGGCGAATGTTGCCCAGGGCCTTCTCCAGGGTGCCGACCGGGTCGGTACCGGTCTTCTCACGGCAGACCTCGAGAGCGCCGTACACAATGCGCTCAGCGGTGGACTTCTTGCCGTCACGCAGGATCTTGTTCACGAGCATGGTGACCTGCTCGGAGTTGTAAACCGGGTCCTTAACTACAGGACGCTTCGGTGCAGCATTCTTACGCATTGTTGATTACTGTCCCTTCTTTGCGCCGTAGCGGGAACGAGCCTGCTTACGGTCCTTCACGCCCTGGGTATCCAGTGCGCCGCGGATAATCTTGTAGCGAACACCCGGGAGGTCCTTCACACGACCACCGCGGACGAGCACCATGGAGTGCTCCTGCAGGTTGTGGCCCTCGCCCGGAATGTAGGCGGAAACCTCGATACCGGAGGTCAGGCGCACACGGGCAACCTTACGCAGAGCCGAGTTCGGCTTCTTCGGGGTGGTGGTGTACACGCGGGTGCACACGCCACGGCGCTGCGGGGAGCCCTTCAGGGCGGCCGTAGCAACCTTGGCCTTCTTGTCGTGGCGGCCCTTGCGGACCAGCTGCTGAATAGTTGGCATAAATCTAGTCTTTCTCTATGACTTCGGCTTGAACTGACCGCTTTCACACGTCCAAACATGCAAAAATAGGGGCTCTTCTCCGGGGCCCTTCCGCATGTCCAGAACGAATCTCTCCCAGCGGATGGTTGAGATACCGATCAGACTTTTCATCTCCTATAAAGATGAAACCTTGGACAGACTACCACCACCCCACTGATCTGCCCAAATCTCACGTGCCCGTACTTCCCAATGGTTAGTGACCGGCGTACACAGCACGGCCCGGCTGGCCACGCCAGTGGCGCCACGCAATGCTGCCCACAAGGACCCACTAGAGAGTTAGCTCCACTCCCACGTCAGGTCCGCCTCCACCGCGCGCTCGGCGAAGTGCTCTTTTTCCTGCCGCTCCCAGGTTTCAAACCACTCTTCATAGCCAGGGTCGCGCTCCAGGGCGCGCTCGCGGCGCTTCTCGCGTGGCCCGTCGATACGCACCGTCACCACGGAGCCGCGCTCTTTGGCGGCGGCCACGGTGGCCTCGGTGACAGAACCAACTCCTTCGACGATCAGATCATCGCGCTCATCCAGGCTCGCCCAGTCCTTCGGCGCGTTGGCATCCCAGTCCCAGCGCCAATAGCCCGGGTTATTCTCCCGCAGCACTTGCTCTGAAACCATCTCTGAACCCTCTTGCAGCCCATGCCAGCCGGGGTAGAACTCGTCAAGGTGGACTACCCGCCACCCGGTACGCTCAGCCAGCGCTGCAGAAGCCCAGGTCTTGCCGGCGCCCGAGGGGCCGTCGATAAGCACGGTGACTGGGCGCATCGGGCGCTTGCGCGACGCGGCGAGCGCCACCACATCGGCCAAGAGCCGATCCATCTCGGCGGCGTGCGTCTGGGCAGTGTCCTTACCGCTGTCCTGGTCGGCCGTGCGGTCCGCGTCCTGCATGTATTTCTTCACCACTTCTGGGTACGTCTAGCGTGCAGCTTTGAGAGAGTCGTCCTAGAGTCCGAAGAATCTCCAGGACCCACTGAGAACCGAAACTACCACCGGAAGCGCCGCAAGGCCCGTTCCCACCACCATCACCAGCCAGTCTCTGCTGGCAAGGCGGGACGGCCGCGCCCATGTGCGTTGCCCACCGCCCGGTGGGGTTCGCCCGAAACCGCGCGCCTCCATCGCCGTGGCCAGCTTGCCCCCGCGCCGCAGGGCTAGCACCAAGAGCCCGAAGGACATGGTGATGAGGTGCTTGATGCGGCCCTCGTCGGTCAGCCCACGCGCGCGCCGCGCCATGGCCAGGTACTGCCAATCGGATTTGAACAACGTCATCATGCGCACCCCGGCCACCGCACCGATGACGAAGCGGGAAGGTAGCTTGAGGATCTGCGAGAGGGCGTCGCCCAACTCCGTCGGGTCAATATCCCGCGCCAGCACCACCATGGGCAGCGCCACCGCCAGCACGCGCATCGTAATGGCGATGGCCAGCTCCATCGAGTTGTCCGTAACGGTGATCAGCCACCAGCTGAAGTACTCCCGCCCGCCCGGTGCGCCGTAAAGCAGCATCGAAATGCCGGACAACGGAGCGATAAGAAAAAGGAACCAGCCAGCTTTAAACAGGCGCGGCCACGACACCCCGCACAGGGGCGCAAAAACTAAAGTCATGGCCAAGGACACTGCCGCAGAGACCCAATCCACGGAGAGCAACAGCGGGCTCACCCACACGAACATGAGGAAAATTCGGGTCAGCGGGTTCACGCCGTGCAGTAAACCTGCACGGCCAGCACGATCGGCGCGACCAGCGCCGTCTGCGTTCGCCGACGACGTAGTTGTCTCAGCCACGGCTCACCTCCACTCGGTGGTCACCCAATGCGGAGATGAACAACGGATCGTGGGTCACCGACGCAATCGTCGTCCCCTCATCCGCCATGCGCCGCAGCAACCACACCAACTCGGTGAAGGTGTGGGGGTCTTGGCCGAAGGTGGGTTCGTCGAGAAGCAGCACCTCCGGCGCCGTGACCAACGCAGTGGCCACCGACAACCGGCGCTTCTCCCCACCGGAGAGCGTAAACGGATTGGCGTTGAGCAAATGCCCCAGGCGTAGTGCCTCCACGAGCTCCGCGATGCGCGCCTCCGGCACCTCCCGGTGCATGACGCGGGGTGCTACGCGCAGCTCTTCCGCCACCGTCCGGGCGACGAACTGGTGCTCGGGGTTTTGGAAGACGAACCCAATGCGGTCCGCTAGGTCCCGGGACTTCCATGTCAGCGGCGAGCCTTTCAGCCCTCGGCGCACGTACTCTGCCACACCAATCTCCCCGGAGACCGCCGGAAGGAGCCCTGCGACTGTCATCAGCCACGTGGTCTTACCTACACCATTGGGTCCGGTAATTACCGTGGACGTCCCTCGCGGCAGCGCGTAGCTGCGCGGCGGGCCGAAGCGGGTGACCAGGTCCGTGCTCCACAGCGCCGCCGATTCCGGTGCTACCCCAGTGCTGCTTGGCGACACCCCATCAACCTCCCGCGCCCGCGGCAAACCGCTGATAGAGCGCGACGCCACCACAGTGTCTAAAGGACCGTCAGCGACGATGCGTCCATCCTTCAACTCAATTGCCCGGTCGAGCACGCCTTTCCACGCCGCGTGCTGGTGCTCCACGACAATGAGGGTGGCACCCGTGCGTTCCACCATGGTGGACACGGCGTCGATAACCTCTTGCGCACCCTCCGGGTCCAAGTTCGCGGTCGGCTCATCAAGCAACACCATGCCCGCACCCATCGCGATGACACCGGCTAGGGCCAAGCGTTGCTTCTGCCCTCCGGAGAGACGCTCCGTGGGAAAAGACAAATCCACATACGGCCCCACCATCTCCAGCGCCGCTGACACGCGGCGCCAGATTTCCTCGCGTGGGTAGGCCAAATTCTCACATCCAAAGGCCACATCATCGCCAACACGCGCGGCAATGACCTGGGAGTCCGGGTCCTGCAGCACCAGCCCCACCGGGATCGTGTGCCCCGGCGGCTCTACGTGACCTGAGGCATCCTCAAGAAGGATCTCCCCGACACGGGTTCCTTCATCATCCCCACCAAGCACGCCTGCAATGGCCGCTAGCAGTGTGGATTTTCCGGACCCGGAGTCACCACACAGCAACACCTTTTCCCCCGGCGATACAACCAAGTCAATATCCGCTAGCGCGGGCGCACGCCTCCCAGCATGCGTCCAACCATAACCCCGGGCGACAAGCTTCGTCGCCCCTGCGGAACCCACATCAGCCATCAGAACCTGCCATCACAGTCACCAACGCCAACCAGCATCAGTCAACGATCAACGAACAACGCGGAACAAACAGCAAGCAACGAGCAATATAGCTTCAAGCAATACTCGTTTAAGCACTGTGCTGTTCGCGGCCGACCGCAAAGCGGTCCAGCGCACCAGTCTTAGCAAGAGCTTTGACTACGATATAGCCCACAGCTCCCGCCAGAATGGCCCCGGAGACACTCAGCGTCACCAGGTAGATGATGTTGAACTGCAGAGTCTTGCCCAGATTTCCGGAGGTAAACAGCTCCAGCACAAACGCGCCCCAGCCCGCAGCCATGCCGCCGAGCATCGCAATGCCCAGACCAAAGCGGCGGTAGAGGAAGATAGCCAAGACAATCTCGACACCAATGCCCTGGGCAATACCGGAGTACACGGTACTGGGGCCCCACTGGGATCCCAGCACCGCCGACACGATGGCCGCCAGCAACTCCACATAAAGTGCAGCACCCGGCTTGCGGATAATAAGACCACCAACGACGCCACCAATCAACCAAATACCAGTAGCAATTCCGCCCAAGCCTGGTGTAAGCGCATCCATCGCCTCAAACCAGGCATAGCCCACCGTGTTCCACACCAGAAACACGAATCCGCACGCCACACCCAGCACGGAGGCCACCACGATGTCAACGACGCGCCAGTTCAAGCTGCGCGGGGCAGCACCCCCAGACGCAGCTACATTATGAGATACAGAGTTCATAATTCCTCCCTTTCGCCGGCATTATCCGGATCAGGTTCGACGGTTTGCCGCTACTCCGCGGCATCTCAGCCTCCTCAGCTAACCCCCGCACACCACCCAAGAAACGAAAGGAATTAGGGCTAAGCACTAATAGGAAAACGAGGAAGCACCCGTGACGATGTGTAGTTAGAAGCCGCCAGCGCCAAAAGAGCACCAGCTAAGCACGCTCAAAAGCACTGTCAGCTTAGCAAGGAGTACCTCACGAGAACACATCTACCGCTGCTTTAAGCAAAAGAGGTAAGCCGCTAGGCCAGAGAAAACGAATGTACCCCGTCGCGTCCTCTGACCTACGCGACGGGGTACGTGCACACGGGCTTTAAAAGCCAGTGGCCATGAGCCTCCACTCGTACAGCTTAAGGAAAGGAAAAGCTTCGGTAGAGACCCAAGACTATGAGAAATAACAAATCGTATTTCGGAACTATCAAACAAAATCGAGCAATGAGCCAGGCCACGCCACCGGGCTATAAAAGCCCAGCAGCAATGTCCCGCTATATCAACTCTCACGTTGAGCGGGAGGTTAACGCACCTCCCCGGGGCGGTGTTTTTAGAGGAAACACAACCTCACGCTTCGATTACTTGGAGGAACCCTCGTCAGCACCCGGTGCACAAGCATCAGCCAACATGCCGATAGCCAAAGCACCAGCAGCAATCAGAGCCACAGCACCAGCAGCCTGCTGGTAATCAGCACCGAAACGCTTCAGCTGAGCATTAATGCCATTGACCTGGTCAGCCAACGGACCGTTGAACACACCAGCCTGCTGCTGCAGACGGGTATTCAGATCC
>NZ_KV813944.1:0-1230 GCF_001813755.1 Corynebacterium sp. HMSC074H12 | reverse complement strand
CCAGGCCGGTGTTGATGCAACGCTCAGACAGGTTCGAAGAACCAGTCCAATCAGAGGAGTCATCAGGCTTCGGAGCCGGCTTGGAATCGCCAGTGACGATACGCTCGGCCTTGTTGCCGTCCTTATCCTTGGCAACAATCTTGTCGCCAGTCTTCAGCTCCTTGTCAACAACGACCTTCCACTTACCATCGTCACCGACGGTAACAGTCTTCTCGGTCTCATTACCGTCCTTGTCCGTGACAGTAACGGTGAGATCCGTACCAGGCTTACCGGTACCAGTAATCTCCTTGTCACCATCCTTAGCCGGATCAATCGTCGGCTTGATGACCTCCGGAGTCTCAGACGGATCGTCCTCACCCGGCTTATTCGGGTCAATCGGCCAGGTCGGGCCACCCGGAATAATCGGCTTCTTAGGCTTCTCAACCTCGACGACTACGCGGTCGATCTCGTTGCCGTCCTTGTCCTTGACAACGACAACAACCTTGTCACCAGGCTTAGCGTCCTTATCGATGTCGACAACCAGGTTGCCGTCCTTATCGATTTCAGCCTTACCCGGGCCATCGGTCTCAACCGTGGTGCCATCCGGAACGTCACCGCCGGTATTCGGGATTTCGACCTTGTCGCCAGGCTTACCCTTGTCGTCCTTCCAATCCGGATTCTCAGCAGGAGCACTCGGCTCGGTAACGGTCACGGTCGACTCGTCGATCGTGTTGCCTTCCGGATCCTTCACCTCGACGACAATCTTGTCACCAGGCTCCGCGTCCTTGTCGATGTCAACGATGAGGTTGCCGTCCTCGTCGATCTCAGCCTTACCAGGACCATCAGTCTCGACCGTGCTGCCATCCGGAACATCGCCACCTTCGTTCGGAACAGTGACCTTGTTGCCAGGCTCACCTTCACCGTCTCCCCATTTTGGCTTCGATTCAGGGTCAGTGACAGTCACCGTGACATCAACCTCGTCGGTCGAGCCATCCGGGTAGGTCACAGTCACCGGAACAGTGATCTTATCACCCGGCTTCGCATCCTCCGGAATCTGAACCTTCAGCGAACCATCCTCGGCGACCTCAACACCATCCTCGTCCGTGGTGAACTTGGTGCCTTCCGGAACAGTGACCTTGTCTCCGTCCTTGTTAGTAAAGGTTGGAGCATCAACCGGCGCCTTGGTACCAGGCTTACCGAAGCCGTCCTCGTAGTTAGGCTCGAAGGTTGCGGCATTGGTGGGGTTACCCG
>NZ_KV813943.1:24372-177998 GCF_001813755.1 Corynebacterium sp. HMSC074H12 | reverse complement strand
CCGCACAGGAATTATCGCGCACCGAGGGTATAACGGATGGTTCCCGGAGAATACGTACCGTGCCTTCGAGGAGGCTCTCAAGCTTGAGGTGGCCGGTGTGGAGTGCGACGTCAACCTGACCAAGGACGGGGAGGTAGTGGTTATCCACGACCAGACTGTGGATAGGACGTCGGACGGCACAGGCTCTGTCGGTGACATGACACTGGAGGAGCTGCGCACACTCAACTTTGGTACCGACGAGGATCCCCAACGCATTCTGCTTCTCGACGAACTGGTGGACCTCATCGAGTCATACCCCGGAAAGCAGCTGCTCATCGAGACGAAGCACCCGTCTCCTTTCGGGGCGCGACTCGAAGAGTCGGTGGCCGAAGTCCTACGCAACCGACATCTCGATGCCGATCCACGGTTCAGTCTGATTTCCTTTAACCCTGAAGCAATTGCGCGATTTCGAAACCTATTGCCATCCCTGCGCTCCTTTCTTCTTTTGGAACCGGATGCGGGACTACCAGATTCCCTCGAGGGCGCTTCGGGCTTCGGGCCTTCCATTCGCCAGGCGCGGTTGGACGCTGACTTCTTTGCAGACGTCGACAGTCACTCCTACGTATGGACGGTGAACTTACCGAAGGACATGGAGTGGTGCCGTAACAATGGGATAGAGCTCATGGCAACGGACTTGCCAGAGCTAGCACTCGACGTTGTGCGCTCGGCGAGTTAGCGCCAAGCTACGCCCGTGGGCGTTGTGTTCATCCCCGAAAAGGTCTAGCTGGAAAGATGGTGGCGCTTTCTTGCCCGGGAGTTTCTATGGAGTTCTTTCTCCCGTGCTTTGTGTGACGTTCCCCACGCACAGGGAGGGCTTTTGGGGGCTAGGCTCCTGGAATTTTCTTTTTGTTTATTCAATCAAAACGTTGAGTAAACCTTCTGTTTACTGCCTTGGTCTAGTTTCTTCTGCATGGCAAAAACCATCCCCGCGAGCGGGCGAACGGCTGCGATCCCTCCTGTTAACGAGAAGCCGATCGTCTCCGAGGAGTACGCGCGCCACCCACGCAAGCGAAAGCTTGACTGGCGCCAGATCGGCCTAGCGGCATTGCTGATTGGCCCGAACCTTCTCCTTCTCATTCTTTTCACCTATCGACCACTGGTCGATAACATCCGCATCTCTTTCTTTAACTGGAATATTTCATCGCCGACGATGACTTTTGTCGGTCTGCAGAACTACATCGACTGGTTCCAGGCGCCAGATACTGGACGCGTGGTGTTCAACACTGTCGTCTTCACCTTCTTCGCGGTGGTCGGTTCGATGGTTCTGGGGCTAGCGCTGGCATTGCTTCTGGATCAGAAACTGTTTGGCCGTGCGGCTGTGCGCTCAATGGTTTTCGCGCCCTATGTCATCGCTGGCGCGGCGATTGGCGTTGCCTTTCAGTTCGTCTTCGATCCTAACTACGGGCTCATTCAATACTTTTTGGGTCTTATCGGGGTCGATGTGCCGAACTTCTACCAGCAGCAGAACTGGGCACTGTTCATGATTACGGTGACCTACGTGTGGAAGAACGTGGGCTACGTTTTCGTCATCTATCTTGCTGCCCTGCAGGGGCGCCGCCGCGATCTCGATGAGGCCTCTGAGATTGACGGCACTCCGGCCGTGCGACATTTCTTCCGCGTGGTCCTGCCACAGCTTCGCGGTACCACGTTTTTCCTGTTAATCACTGTGCTGCTCAATTCCTTCCAGGTCTTCGACATCATCAACGCGATGACCGGCGGTGGACCGTTTGGTTACGGAACCTCCACGATGGTTTTCCAGGTGTACCAAGAGACGTTCATCAACAACCGTGCCGGCTATGGCGCTGCCGTGGCCACCATCATGTTCCTCGTCGTGCTTGTCATTACGGTGCTGCAGATCAAGTTGCAGGAAAGGATGGATAAGTAAATGTCCGAAAAACGCGCGATTCCGGCTTCTATCAAGGTAGGGCTCCCGCAAGCGAAAGGAGAGCTGCCGCCGGTTCCTGGTTCGCAGTCCCTCGCAGCACCAGTCATCACCGAGGCCCAGCGCAAGCGTAAAGGTGAGCCGGTTGATCACGGTCATCCAGCAACGAAGGTCGTCGGCTACATTGCCTTGGTACTGACAGTGCTGATGATTATGGTGCCGCTGTACTTCATCTTCATCACCAGTTTTAAGTCTTTCCAGGATGTGTATTCGGATCCGATTTCCTTCTGGCCTAATCCTTTTAAGGCAGAAAACTATTCCTATGTCTGGCAGACTTCTGGCTTTTCGAGCTACCTGAGAAACTCCATCATCATCACGCTGATTCTCACGGTGGTGGAGGTAGTCCTCGGAGTGCTGACTGCCTATGCCTTCGCATTCATTCGCTTCCCCGGCCGAAATCTGCTTTTCTTGCTTATCATCGCCTCGCTGATGGTGCCCAACCAGATCACCATTATTTCCAATTACTCGTTGGTTGCGTCATGGGGTTGGAGAGACACCTACGCTGGAGTCATCATCCCGTTGGCGGGCGTGGCGTTCGGTGCCTTCCTCATGCGCAATCACTTCCAATCATTGCCGCCGGAGATTCTCGAGGCCGCGCGCATGGACGGGGCAGGATTCTTCACCACCTTGTTCCGAGTGGTCCTGCCCATGTCGTGGCCAACGCTGTCCGCGTTCGTCCTGATCACCGTGGTCAATGAGTGGAACCAATACCTGTGGCCTTTCCTGATTACGGATACACCGGCTGCAGCCACCCTTCCGGTGGGCCTAACCCGCTTGCAGGACGCGGAAGGCGTGACCAACTGGGCGCCGGTGATGGCCGGCACAGTGCTGACAACCCTGCCCATGATCATCATCTTCCTCATACTCCAGAAGCCGATGATTAAGGGCCTGACTGCTGGAGCAGTCAAGGGCTAGCCTGCCTGCTATCCCGACGCCCAACTCGAACAAGTCCCCTGAACTCTTCACTTCTCAAGGAGAACCTCCCCATGTCTCGTAAGATTTCTACTCGTATCGTTGCCGCCTGCGCGGCACTTCTCACCACAGCGTCCTTGACCGCCTGTGCAGGTGGTTCGACCACCGCAGGGAACGACTCAAAGGACGGCGGAGACGCCAACACCATCACCTTCTGGTCCAACCACCCGGGTTCTTCCCGTGACATAGAGCAAGAGCTCATTGATGAGTTCGAGAAGGAGAACCCAGATCTGAAGGTCGAACTGGTTACCGCAGGTTCCAACTACGAGGAAGTTGCACAGCGCTTCAACGCTGCCCTCGCAGGTGGCGACCTTCCCGACGTCCTCGTTGCTTCTGACGTCACGTGGTTCAACTTCGCGCTGAATGAGGCCACGACGCCGCTCGATGAGCTGTGGGAGATGAACGACATTGACTATGAGGGCTACGTCGACACCCTGCGCGAAGACTACAACTACAAGGACAAGCACTACGGCGTTCCGTACTCCCGCTCCACGAACCTGATGTACTGGAACACCGATGACCTCAAGGCAGCTGGACTTCCTACCGACCGTGGCCCGAAGGACTGGGAAGAGTTCGACGAGTGGGCCACCAAGATCAAGGACAAGCTCGACAAGCCGGCCGTCACCGTTCCGGATGGATCCAACTACCTCGACTGGTACTTCCAGGGCATGATTTGGGCCTTCGGTGGCTCTTACTCTGATGAGTGGGAACCGAACTTTACGTCGAAGGAGTCCATCGAGGCTGGCAAGTTCTTGCAGGACCAGGTCAAGGCCGGTCACATCGAAATCTCCACTGACCCGACCGTAGCCTTCGGCTCTGGCAAGGCCTCTGGACTGCTGGAGTCCACTGGTTCTCTGGGCGGGCTGAAGGAGACGGCGACGATTCCATTCATCACGACCTACCTGCCAGGCCCTGGTCCTTCGGCAGCCACCGGTGGTGCTGGTCTGGCCGTGCCGGCTGGAATTTCTGACGAGCGCAAGGCTAACGCGGTCAAGTTCATTGACTTCCTGACGAACACCGAGAACACGATCAAGTTCTCCCAGAAGACGGGCTACATGCCGGTGCGCAAGGACGCCCTGGATGATCCGGAGGAGAAGAAGTTCTTGGAGGAGAACCCGAACGCCCAGACGGCAATCGAGCAGCTCAACGAGAACACCAAGCCGCAGGATTACGCTCGTGTCTTCGTGCCGGGCGGCGGACAGCGCATCGGTGGCGTTCTTGACCGCATCACTGTGGGCAATGAGGATGTGGAGTCCGCATTCGGCGACCTGCAGAAGGAGACGCAGAGCGTTATCGACCGCGACATCACCCCGAAGCTCAAGTAACACTTCGGATCGTTTGAAAGGACACCATGGCTACTGTTGAATTCCGTCAGGCTTCCAGGATTTATGACCCGAAGAAGCCACCGGCGGTCAGCCGCATTAACCTCGATATCAAGGACGGCGAGTTTCTAGTACTCGTCGGACCGTCTGGTTGCGGCAAATCCACGACATTGCGCATGCTCGCTGGCCTTGAGCCAATCGACGAAGGCCAGATCTTCATCGACGGGGCCGACGTTACCGAGACCCGCTCGCGGGACCGCGATGTAGCCATGGTGTTCCAGTCCTATGCGCTGTACCCCAACATGACAGCACGTCAGAATATGGCGTTTGCATTGCAAAATGCCAAGGTGGATAAGGCAACCATCGAAGAGCGCGTGAGCTTCGCTGCGAAAATGCTGGAGCTGGAGGACCTTATCGATCGCAAGCCCTCCGCAATGTCGGGTGGCCAGCGCCAGCGTGTGGCCATGGGGCGCGCTATCGTGCGCCAGCCCAAGGTCTTTCTCATGGATGAGCCCCTCTCCAATCTGGATGCGAAGCTCCGCGTATCCACGCGTGCGCAGATCCTTCAACTGCAGCGCGAGCTCAACACCACCACGGTCTATGTCACCCACGACCAAACTGAGGCAATGACCATGGGGGATCGCGTGTGTGTCCTCAAACAAGGCATTATTCAGCAAGTCGCCCCGCCTAAAACACTGTACGAGAACCCCGGTAACTCCTTCGTCGCGACGTTCATCGGTTCGCCGGCTATGACTCTCATCGACAACGTCCCCTTCGTTGACGGTCGCGTTGTCAGCGGCAAAGACCAGGCGCTGGACTACTACATGCCACAGGAACAGGCCGCGAAGGTGGGAGCGGATCACGTCCTCGTTGGTGTGCGCCCAGAGAATTGGGAAATCATCGGCGTCAACCAACCAGGTGAAGAGTATGGGATACCGGTTAGGGTCGATATTGTGGAGCACTTAGGCTCCGAGCTGTACGTCTATGGTGGCCGCGAAGAGTCGGCCAATGACGGGACCGTGGTCCGCGGTGACCGCATCACGGTGAAGGTGCCGCGCGGCATTGACGTGCACCAAGGCGACACGATCTACCTGCGCCCGATGAAGGGCGGGTGCGTGTTTTTCGCCCCGGACACCGAAATCAATTACGACTATCTCTAACCCGATCTGTTGCGCCGGTGGCAGAGCTCCCGCTGAGGAGTATTGCCACCGGCGCGTTGCTTATGGAGTGACGACCGGACGGGAGGCCCGCTCCAACAGCACTGCGATTGATTCATAGGTCCGCCCGGAGATCATCTCCAGGCCCATCTCGCAGGTGCGGTTATCGGAGACGAAGGCGTCGAAGTGCTCCGCGTCGAGTGAAGCACGCTCCTCGCGCGTGGCGGACTCGACGAGCTCCGGGTGCAGCATGACGCGGTCACCGGCGGAGCCACAGCACATCGCGCCCTCTGGGACTTTGGCAGAACCGCAGAGGTTCGCCAGGTCAACCAGGGCCTGGCTCATGCCCATGTGGTCAGTCGAGCAAGTTGGGTGGACTGCGATGGAGCCCATGTTTTTCACGATGGGCAGGTGCGGGGCGATTTCATCACGGAGCCATTCCACGACATCGAGGATGCGCAGATCCTCCCAAAGCTTGCGGTCGGCAGGGGAGAGCACCTCAGGAACCGAATCGAGCAACCCGTGGGTGCAGCTGGCTGCATCAACCACGATGGGCAGCTGGCCGTGCTCCGACCAGTGCCAGAGGTCGCGCACAATCTTTTGAGCTTGGTACTCAAACCCTTCCTTGTAGCCCTTGGAGGACCACGGTGTGCCACAGCAATCGCCGGCGACATCCTCGGGGATCCACACCGGCTGGCCAGCCCGGCGTCCGAGTTCCACGATGGCGCGCGGGAGGTCGACCGAATCCTTAGCCGCACCGGCTGGGCGGCCGAAGATGCGGTTGATGCAGGCAGGGAAGTAGAGCGCGCCAGCGCCCTCGCGCGGGGTTTCCGGCAGACGCGATGCGGCCTGCGGAAGCGGCCCCGGGACGGTGGGCAGCAAGTCGGGTGCTACCACGTTACGTGCCATGTTGGCGCCTAGCTCGAGGGGCTTGTGGGGAATCTTGTTGGCGGAGATGATGCCAGCGCGGGCAAGCTTTTCCACCAACTCCCAACGCTGTGCCGTCGTCAGTGCCACCTTCTCGCGGGCCGGGGTGGCCTGCTGGGCGCGCAGCTGCTTCATCACTGCGCCGGTGTCGATGCTAATCGGGCAGGGGATAGAGCAGGTGCCGTCGGCGGCGCACATGTCGACGGCGTCGTACTGATACTCCTTCTGCAGCTGCGCCAAGACCTCTGAGCCTTCTTCCTGCCGGGCCATCTCGCGGCGCAGCACGATGCGCTGGCGCGGGGTCACCGTGGCGTGGCGGGAGGGGCAGACAGGCTCACAGAAACCGCATTCCACACACGGGTTGATCTCTTCCTCGACCTTGGGGAAGGACTTGAAGTTTCGCAGGTGGATGGTCTGGTCCCGGGTGAGCTTCACGTTCGGCGCCAGGATGCCCTTGGGATCGATCATGTTCTTGACTTCCCAGAACAGCTCGAAGGCCTCCGTGCCCCACTCGTGCTCCAGGAAGGGGGCCATGTTCACGCCGGTACCGTGCTCGGCCTTCATCGAGCCCTGGTATTTGTCAATGACCAGCTCGGCCAAATCATCCAAGAACGCGGCATAGGATTCGCGCTCCTCCTCAACGTCGAAGCGCGGGGTAAAGAAGAAGTGCAGGTTGCCAAAAGCAGCGTGGCCCATGACCGACTCCGGGTAGCCGTACTTGGCCTGCAAGTCCAACAGGTCCGCTGCGGCCTCACCGACCTGGGAAGGCGGGAAGCAGACATCCTCGGTGATGTAGGCCGTGCCGTACGGGCGGTCTGCGCCCAGCAGGCCGTACAGGCCGTTGCGCAGCTCCCACGCGCCGCGCATGCCTTCCGCGGTGGTGAGGAACTCGAGGGGGCGCAGTAGTGGGGCGTCGGCAAGCACGGTGCGCAGGCGATCCATGGCCTTGTCCAGATCTGCCTCGTCGCTGCCGCCGACCTCGACGAGGAGTGCGGCGGCGTCATCGTCGAGGTTGCGCCAGGACTCGGGGGCGTGGGAGTAGTGCTCGGCCGAGCGGCGCATGACCGGGGCAACCAGAAGCTCGCAGGCTTCCGCGCCGGTTTCCATGATGGGGTGCACGTAGTTTGCGGCATCGCGGAGGTTGGGCAGCTCGACCCAGGTCGTGGCCTTTACGCGCGGAAGCTTCACCGTGCGGATAACGGATTCCGTGATAGCACCGAAGATGCCCTCGGAGCCGATGAGCAGGCGCTTAAGGATGTGCACGGGTTCGTCTTCATCGAGGAAGGCATCAATTCGCAGTCCATTGGTGTTGCGAATAGAGAACTTAGTGCGCAGGAACTTCACCATCTCGGTGTTGGCGCGCAGCTTATCGCGGAAGGCCAGCAGATCGGCGTGGAGCTTCGGCTCTTGCTTGCGGAAGGCCTCGTCTCCACGGGACGTATCCACGATGGTGCCAGAAGGCAAGACGAAGATCAGCTCTTCGATGCTGTGGTAGCTATCGCGTTCCAAGGAGCAGCGCATGCCGCCGGAGTTATCGGCCAGCACGCCACCGATGGTGCACACGGACGTGGAACCCGGGTCCGGCCCCAGCATGAAGCCATGGCGGGAGAGTACTGCCTGGGCATCGCCCAAGATGACGCCGGGGCGCGACCACAGCTTGCGGCCTTCCTCGCGCACTTCCATGCCGCCGAAGTGGGTTTTGACATCGACGAGGATGTCATCTCCCATGGCCTGGCCGTTCAGGGACGTTCCTGCTGCGCGGAAGGTCATATGGCGACCGTGAGAATCGCAGTACTTCATGAGCGCAGCGAGGTCCGCTGCGTTGCGCGGGGAAACCACCATGTTCGGGATGGATCGGTAGGGGCCGGCATCGGAGGAGAAGCGCACGAGATCGCTGAGACGTCCGTGCACGTTTTCTGCGCCGACGATGGCTTCCATGTCCGCAACCAGCTCGGCGGGGGAGCCGTGGCGGTAGCGCTCGGAAACGGCGTCGGCCTGGCTGGTAGCGCCGGCCGGGCGTGAGAAACGAGAGGAATCGGGGCTTAGTAGCTTGGACATATTTCTAATCTATCGCTTGACAGTAAATCTCGACCAAACCGGGTACGTGAGGTTCATCATATGGGATACTCGATTCATATAGTGAGACACATTTTGGAAAGGAAACACTATGACGAACCCGCGCACAGAAGGGGAGACCGGCGAGAAACTCGCCGTCTACATATTCCCCATCGTTATTGTTGCCTGCGCCATTGTCGCCTTTTTGAGCCCCAGCACCTTCGAGCCGGTGGGGCAGTACACCTCGCAATTGCTCATGGTCATCATGTTTTCCATGGGGCTTACCCTGACGATTCCGGACCTGGCCCTGGTGGCGAAGCGCCCATTGCCCATCTTCTTGGGCGTTATCTGTCAATTTGCCATCATGCCGACGAGCGCCGTGCTCGTGGCTAAACTGCTAGGGCTTTCCGACGCCGCCACCGTCGGCCTCATCCTTCTCGGGTCTGTGCCCGGCGGTACTGCCTCCAATGTGATGGCCTACCTGGCCAAGGGCGATGTGGCGCTGTCGGTGGCGATGACCTCGGTATCCACGCTGGTCTCGCCGATCATGACGCCGTTGCTCATGCTGTGGTTGGCAGGGCAGACCGCGGAGGTCAATGGTGCTGGCATGATGTGGTCGCTGGTACAGACCGTCCTCATACCGGTAGGCCTGGGTCTGCTGCTGCGCGTGATTGCAAGCAAGGCGGTAGACAAGGTGCTGCCGGCTTTGCCGTGGGTGGCCATCGCTGGCATCGGCGGCGTTGTCATGGCGGTGGTGTCAAAATCCCAGGACAAGTTGGTCACCGTTGGTCTCGTCGTGTTTGTCGGCGTGGCTATCCAGAACCTTATCGGATTTCTCTTTGGCTACTACATGGCGAAGCTAGCCCGCCAGCGCGAGGCAGCGGCGCGCACCACGGCCATTGAAGTAGCAACCCAGAACTCGGGGCTTGCCTCGGCATTGGCGTTGCAGTTCTTTACCCCGGAGGCTGCGCTGCCGGGTGTGGTCGCCGCGGTGTGGGCCAACGTCACTGGTGCAGTCTTCTCCGCCATCGTGCGCCGCAAGCCCATCGACGACGAGGTGGAATCCAGTAAAACTGCCGTTTCTGTGTAGCAGGTTGCCCATCCGGGCAACTAGCTCTGCATAGGTGGTTGGCACATGTTTGCCGGCCATCTGCTTTCCATTTGTGCAGACCTGGAAGTGCAGACTCGCTGTTCGTCGCAAAGCACTGCCTGGGCGCTTGACGACACCCACCTGCAGGTCTGCACTTCCAGATCTGTACTTTTGGAAGCAACGGGGGCGCGGTCCCCATGGTGCGAACCCCATACGGTGCGAGGTGAAGCGCCAATGTGGGGTTGCACCGCAACAAAAATCTCCCCGCCCCTCGGTGAGCACCACCGAAAGGAGACGGGGAGAAGCTTGTGTCTGAAGGCCTAAACCTGGGAAAGATCCTGGTCCTTCAGCTCCTGCATCATGAGGATAGCGATGAGGGAGATGAAGCAGACGATGATGAGGTAATAGCCCACGTAGCTCACGTTAAAGGCGCTGACCAGCCACGTAACGATGAACGGTGCCACGGCGGCGCCGAGGATGGAGGAGACGTTGTACGCGATGCCGGAACCGGTGTAGCGGACGTTAGTGGGGAAGAGCTCCGGCAAGACAGCCGACATGGGGCCGAAGATGAGGCCCATGATGAACATGCCGACGAGCAAGAAGCCGAGGACCGAGTTGCGGTCAGCGTGTTCGATGCCGAGGAAGAAGGGGAAGCTGAAACCGAAGGTAATCATGATGAGTGAGGTCACGACCAGGATCGGCTTGCGGCCATACCTATCCGACAGCATGGAAGATACGGGAATGCCGATGATGAACATGAAGATGGAGATCAGCTGGATCTCCAGGAATTCCAGGTAGGGGATTCCCAAACCCAGCCCCTGGGATTTATCGCCGATACCGTAGGAGAGAATCCAGGTGGTGACTAGGTAGAACAGCGTGTAACAGGAGACCATGACGAAGGTACCGATGATCATCGGCTTCCAGGCAGTGCGGAAAGCCTCCACCATGGGGGTCTTGACCTTCTTGCCTTCGTCTACTGCCTGCTGGAAGACAGGTGTTTCCTCCAGGCGCAGGCGGACGTAGAGGCCAATGAGGACCATGACAGCGGAGGCGAGGAAGGGCAAGCGCCAGCCCCATTCCATGAAGGTGCCGGTCGTGTCGCCGCGGGAGTAATCCATGGTCGCAACCAGAGTCAGGAAGAAGCCATTGGCGAGCAAGAACCCGAAAGGTGCGCCGAACTGCGGCCACATGGCGGCGGAAGCGCGCTTGCCTTCCTCGGCGGTCTCGGAAGCCAGCAAAGCTGCACCGGACCATTCGCCGCCCAAGCCCAAACCCTGGCAGAAGCGCATCAGGGCCAACAGGGCAGGCGCGATGATGCCCGCGGTCTGGTACGTGGGGAGGACGCCGATGATGAAGGTAGCAATGCCCATCGTCAGGAGTGCACCCACGAGGGTGGCCTTGCGGCCGATGCGATCGCCAAAGTGTCCAAAGAGCACTGAGCCCAGTGGCCGGGCAATGAAGGCCAGGCCGAAGGTGGCAAAGGACTGGAGCAGGGCAACGGTGGGGTCCTCGGTCTTCGGGAAGAAGAGGAAAGGAAAGACGGCTACGGCTGCCGTGGCATAAATATAGAAGTCATAGAACTCGATGGTCGTACCAATGGTCGATGCCACGGCCACACGCACGCGGTCACGTTTTGTGAGCTGCTGTGCTGGGGCCGCTGTCTTTGGCGGCGTGGTGCTGACGGCGGTCATGTGGGAAGCGCCCTCCTTGATAATTTCAATAGAGTGATTGATTATGTGGGAAACATTACCGTCCCATAGATTGAAATCCAACTCTCACCACATGATAAATTTGCGAGAACTGGGAAGAGGTTGACATGTTGTGGTGCTGTGGCCGTGACTATTGGGCGGGGAGGGTGCGCAAATACAATCTGACATAATGTACATTATCGGACATAAATTTATGCGGCGGGAAGGCGTGATTTCACATCTCCTATCTCTAGGTTCGCATGGATCCGTACTCAGGCCTTGACGGTGTGCCCTCGCTGAGTCATGGGTGCCGGCGGAGTCACGCGTGCGTTGCGCGTACTCGATGGGCCCTTGATGCTTTGCTCCGAGTTGCCTGTCCCGTCCGCATCGCCGTTCCGAAAGTTCGAGCCTTCAGCTTATTTGGCGACTTCTTGGTTTGCCGCCTTCCGGGCGCTTTCCTGTGTGCCATGCGTTGTCTGAGGGTCGCTATGCGTGCGGGTGGGATATTTGTGATGGCGCCTTTGGATCTGGACTGATCTGCATCTCCCCAGCCGCCTTGGGGGCAACCCCTTTTAAGCCACTATATAGTCACTGTTACGTAATGGTGCGGTATTTGGGGAGTCCATCGGAGAACTGGTTTAGCGCCGACGGTAAGCCATCACCAGCTGCACCACGGTGAGAGCTACAAGCACTACAGAAAACGCTGCCAGAAGCTTCGTCCCCTGAAACCAGATGAAAATACCGAACCCTGCGAGTACGACGAGACGCACCCACAGGACAGGAATAAGATGCTGATAATTCATGACTGACCGGATACGTCACTTCTCGAGGGTAACGCGAACGTTGACGTCACCAACCTCAGAGATCTTCGCGGCGATCATCTCTGGGGCTTCGACGCCGAATTCAAGGCGGTTAATCGGAATATCGCCGCCCAAAATAATGGTGTCGCCATCGCGGACTACCTGGAAGTCCTGTGTCACGTTCTTGGTCTCGCCGTGGATGGTCAAGTCACCAGTCAGCGGCACGGTGACCAATGAGCCGTCGGCAGGCACAGCGGAGACATCTGCCGGCTCGGTCAACGTGAAGGTCGACTCTGGGTACTTCGTCACCTCAAAGAGCTTCGACTTCATGTTCTGATCGCGCACCTTCTTGTCCGTGGTCAGGCTCGCCATGTCCACGGTGATGCTGGCTTCCTCAACGACGCCGCCCTTGATGGTTGCCTGGCCTGTGACATGCTTGGTGGAGCCAGACGTCGTGCGCTTATCCGCCGGCAGGATTTCGTCGATGGTAAACCCGGCTGAGGTGTAGTTATAGGCCGAACCTTGCACCACGTGCCATTCGCCATCAACGTCCGTCGTTGCGGGATGGACCTTATCCGCGTTGATCGGCTCGGTTTTCACACCGCGACCCATGATCACCGAATACGCTAGCGGCCCTAGGGCCAGTGCAGACGAGGCCAGAATCAGGATCACGAAGATACTGACAACCAGTTTGCGGTTACCTAATACGGATTTCATGTACTATCTCAATTCCTCAAGCTTACGAGCTAGTGCGACCAGTTCGGCACACAGCTGTTCCATCTCTTTAGCACTGGCGCTTTCCGACGCCGCCGTGGCCACGTCCTCGGCACAGCACCGGAGCTCAAAGAGACCGTCGCGGAGACGGTCCGCCTTGTCTGGAGTTAGGATGACAGCGTCCACGGGAATGGATGTCCCGACCACGTTGTGGCGCTGCTCGTATGCTCGTTGCTTACACGAGGGCGAACAGAACTTGCGTGGCCTTCCCCGCCCGCCTTGTGCGATCTCTTTGCCGCACCACTGGCAGGTTGCCGTCCGGTGCCTCGAGGGCTTGCCGGGCTGCGGATCCTGTGTACCAATCACCTCACTCACCTTAGCCCATTAACCCGAGGGTGGGAACAAAGGCCGTGGGCCATTCGTTATAATGATAGAACTTTGGGTGATATAGGTCGACCCTGATCCCTTCCCTCAACGCTTGAAAAGGATGATGTTGCATGGCAGATCGCGTACTCCGTGGCAGCCGCATGGGCGCAGTGAGCTACGAAACCGACCGCGACCACGACTTGGCCCCGCGCCAGATGGTGAAATACCGCACCGAGGACGGCGACATCTACGAGGTACCCTTCGCCGATGACGCGGAAATCCCCGAGGAGTGGATGTGCAAGAACGGTAAGCTCGGCACCCTTGTTGAGGGCGAGGGCGTTGAGTCCAAGCCGGTGAAGCCGCCGCGGACCCACTGGGATATGCTGCGCGAGCGCCGCTCCATTGAGGAGCTGGATGAACTACTGACTGAGCGCATCGAAAGCCTGCGTTCGCGCCGCCGTGCGGCAGCCCGCCTGCTCAAGGAGCAGAAGGAACAGGAAGAAAACGAAGGCTAAATAGTCCGCCGCGCGCCGGTCCCACGGTCAAGGGGTAGTAGCTCCACGGAAGTGGAAGCCACTACCCTATTTGTCGTTTTGGGCCCTAAAGGCGAACGTCGCGCTAAGCACTGGCGCCTTCGTGCGGCGCTGAATTAAGTTCCGGCCACTGGAGAACCAGCTCGGCAAGATAGACCGCTAGGGCCGGGCCCAATACCGCGAGGAAGAACGCATAGCCTCCCCACTGCGCCGGGAAAAAGAGCGGGAACAGCACCAAGAGTGCCGCCGGAGATACCGCCACTAGAGTACGCGGTAGGTGCGCTACCGCCTTCGTCATGGCGCCCGTGCACCGCTGGCTAAAGCTCAGCCCCGGGGCATCGAGGTGGAAGAACCACACGCTGATGCAGCCCAGCACGAGGAGCCCAGAAACCAGCGCGGCACGCAGAACGACGCCCATTGTCCCGAAACCGGCCTTCGCGATGATGGCGAATTCATAGGCAGCTAAGGCGCCCAGTGCCAGGCAGATAAGCCACCAGGCGGTATTTGTTCCGGGGCGGGTCAAAAGGCCCCGAACGAAGGCCGCGCCGCGGCGTGAACCTTCTTCGCGGACCATCTGTCCGGTCACCGCGTGGGCGGTGCGCAGAGACATTCCCCCAGTCACCACGGGAAAGCACGTGATAACGAGGAGAACGTTGACGATGACAAGGTCAGCGAAAAGGCTCAGGGCGGCGTAGAACTTCGATTCGGGGCCGAGCAAGCGATTCATGGTTCTTTAACCTATCGCACTTGATTAGCCCTTCACGGCACCGGCAGCCACACCTTCGATGATGTGCTTCTGCGTGGAGAAGTAGAAGATGACGATGGGGATGATGGCAAGGACCAACATGGCCATCATGGCACCCATGTCGCGGTTACCGTTGGAGCCGACGAAGGACTGGATGACCACCGGGATGGTCTTGTACCGAGTCGACAGACCAATGACCAAGTACGGCAGCAGGTAGTCGTTCCAAACCCACATGGCGTTGAGAATGGCCACGGTAATGGCCGTCGGCTTGAGCATGGGCCAGACGACGCGGAAGTAGTTTTGTAGCGGACCGCAGCCGTCGATCATCGCGGCTTCCTCGACATCCAAGGGGATCGACTTGACGAAGCCCGCAAACATAAACACCGACAGACCAGAACCGAAACCGAGGTAGAGCACCACGATGCCGATCGGGTTGTTGAGGTGGAGCATGTCTGCAATCTTGACCGTCGGGAACATGACCATCTGGAACGGGATAATCATGGACACCACGAAGAGGTAGTACAGAAGGTTTGTCCACCACGTCTTGACGCGCGTGATGTAGTAGGCGGTCATCGCGGAGAAGAACACGATGACGATGACGGACAGAATCGTGATGACGAAAGACCACAGGGTGGCTTCCAAGAAGCCCTGCTTGGTCAAGCCCACCATGAAGTTCTCGAAGCCGACCCAGGTTTCACCGATGGGAAGAGAGAAAGGATCGGAGGAGATAGCGAACTTGGACTTAAAGGAGTTAATGAAGATGAAGAGGATCGGCCCAAGGAAGACGATGGTGAAGAACACCAAGATGGCGTAGACCACGAACTTGGCGCCGCCAGACATCCGGGTCTTATTGTCCGAGGGAAGCTGGTGATCCTTCTTCTTCGAGGCCGGGACGGCCTGCGCTGAAGTGCTGGTAGTCATGACTTATGCCTCGATTTCCTTGGAGCGGGTCGCGCGCAGCTGGAAGTACGCGATGACGACCACGACGACGACGAAGATGACGGCCTTGGCCTGACCCACGCCCTCGACGTTCATACGGTTGAACAGCGTGTTAACGATGTTGAGCGCGACCATCTCAGTTTGTCCGCCGGGCGCGCCGTTGGTGAGCGCAAGGTTCTGGTCGAAGAGCTTGAACGAGTTCGACAAAGTCAGGAAGAGGCAGATAGTGATGGACGGCATGACCATCGGGATGGTGACATGGCGAAGCATCTCCCACTTGTTGACGCCGTCGAGCTCGGCTGCCTCGATGAGCTCAGGTGGGACATTCTGTAAGCCGGCAATGTAAATAATCATCATGTAGCCGATGAGCTGCCAGTTAAGCAGCATGATGAGGCCGGCGTAACCGAACTTCCAGTCCGCACTGATGGTCGTGGCATAGTGCGAAAGCACGGCGTTGATCATGGTTTGCCAGGTATAACCCAGCACGATACCGCCGATGAGGTTCGGCATAAAGAAGACCGTGCGGAAAAAGTTGGTTCCGCGGAGTTTGCGGGTCAGCATCCACGCCAAGAGGAAGGCGAAGACGTTGACGGTGATCACAGAAACGATGACCACGAGGACGGTGAAACCGAAGGCCGAGATAAAACCTTCGCGTTGGGAGAAAGCTTTGGCGTAGTTGTCGATGCCAACCCACTTGGCGTTGGTGATGGTGGTGAACTTCGTAAAAGAGAGGAAGAATCCCACGATGAACGGCACCAAGAAGGCAATCATGAATGCCAGAAGGGTGGGCAAGACAAAGACTGGGAAGTACTTCTTCAGCGTTGCTTGCATGGTGGTGAAACCTTAATTTCAAGTGGTGCCACACGCTCCCTAGCGGGAAGGCGTGTGGCGAAGGGGGTGGGGACTTAAGGCCTAGCCCCAGTTGGATTCCTTCTCAGCAGCCCAGTTGTCCTTGAACTGCTTGACGACGTCCTCCCACTTCAGGGTGCCGGAGGCGTACTGCGACAGGGCCTGGCCGAAGTCATCCTTGAACTGCTGGGACGGGAAGTACTGGAAGTTCCACGGGTAGGTGGTCAGATCCTTGTTAGCGATAGCTTCCGCGACCTGCTCAGCGAGGGGATCATTCGGGGTGTCCTCGGCGGTGTAGCTTTCGAACGGTGCGATGAAGCCGAGGTCCTTAACCACGTGCTCCTTGCCAGCCTCGGAGGTAAACAACCAGTCCACGAAGTCCTTGGTGGCCTTCTGGTCGACCTCGGAGGCCTCAGAGTTCACACCCAAGTAGTTCTCGGTACCGACGTTGATGCCGTAGTTTTCTTCGTCCGGCAGGCCCATGTACATCGGCAGGAACTTGATCTTGTCTTCCTTGACCACGTTTCCGGAGGTCTCAGCGATCTGGGACCATGCCCAGTTACCGTTCTGGACCATGGCGGCCTTGCCCTGCGCAAACTCAGCCATGGAGTCAGATACGGTCTTGGAGGGGGCCAGGGTCTTCGCCACGGTGGAATTATCCAGGTAGAGGTCGAAGAGGTTCTTGAATTCCTTGTTGTAGGAGAAGTCGATTTCGTTGGTGTCCTCGACATTCTTGTCCTGGTACTCCTGCCAGATAGGAGCATTAGCCAGGTGAGTCTGCCAACGCCAGTCTTCGCCGGAAGTCAGCGAGGTGGAGGCGAAGGCGCCCTCGATGCCAAGCTCATCCTTCTTGGCCTGCATGTCCTCGGCGACTTCCTTGAGCTTCTGGTAGCTCTTGATTTCGTCGGTGGACTTGATCTTCGCGCCGGAGGTGGCGATGTACTTGTCGAAGATCTCGTCGTTGTAGATGATGCCGAAGCCCTCGACGGCGAACGGAACGCCACGTACCTCGCCATCTTCGGTGGTCAGCGGCGGAATGTCGTCGGTAAGCTGCTTGGCTACCTCGGTATCCGACATATCTGCCATGTAATCCTGCCAGGTGATGAAGCCAGCGGGGCCGTTGACCTGGAAGAGAGTCGGGGCTTCGTCCTTGCCAATCTCTGCCTTGAGGGTCTGCTCATAGGAGCCGGAGGCGGCAGTGACGACCTTGACCTTGACGCCGGTCTCTTCAGTGTAGGCCTTTGCGATCTCCTGGTATGCGGCGTCCTGTTCGGGCTTGAAGTTCAGGAAGTAAACATCGCCTTCCTCGTCGGTAGAGCCGGAGCACGCGACGAGACTTGCGGCGGCGAGCATGGAAGCCATGCTGATGGATGCGATGCGAGTAAGACGCTTCATGAGGTCCTCATCTTTCTTGATGAAAAGCGGGATGATGAGCCGAGATGGATACCCGGCCCGTATTCGGTTGTGTCTGGGATTCCTTCCGTGACGAAGGATTCTTCCCAGCGCCACCAAGTGCTTCATAGCGGATCACAATCCAACTATGAACTGGTTAGCCTGTCTCCTACCTTAGTGAGGTATTCCACATAATCAAAAGAAAACGGACCTAGAACGCCCGATTGTGACTATATCCATATTCGGGCACGAAATCTTTCCCCATTTAAGGGGCAATCGGGCTTAAAACATACAAATCAATATAATAATCAGCTGAGAGCCGCGTTTTCGATCTGTGGTTTTGGAGGCCACTGCGGGGCACGCAAGCGGTTATGACAAGTCTCCGTTTGTGGGCTGTGCGTGGAGAAGCCGCGCCTCGTCTCGGCGGGCGGGCAGCACAGACTCAAGGTAGGATGCCGTCGCCTCCGGAAGGGACACGTCCTCTCCCCTCTCTTGGGCAAGGAACCAACGGTGGTCCACGATTTCGTGAAAAATCTGCGCGGGTTCGAGCTTCTGCAACATCTCTACGGGGACAGCGGCGATGGTCGGCTCGTACTCTTGCGTCATCCACAGGTGCGCGGCCTGGGTAAGCCCCACGTGGGGCCCACATTCGACGGCTTGGTAGGCCTGGATGGAACCCAAGAGGCGCTGGGCCTGGTGCTCCTCGACGCTTAATCCCGTCAAACTCAATAACTGCGCGCGGTAGTGGCCGGGATCGACCACCACTGGGCGAATCCGCACCACGTGTTTCGAATCGTCCTTCGTGACCTTGAGCTCGCCTACATCGAAACCCAGCTGATTGAGGCGGTCAATCCGCTCGGAGACGCGCCAATACTCGCTGGCGTCCACGGATTCTTCTGCGGTTAGTTCCGTCCACAGCTCGAGGTAAGAGCTCTCGACCAGGCTGCCTAGGGCGATGACATCGATGGAGGAATCCAAGCATTCTCCTGCTTGCAGGTCCATGAGTTCACCGATGATGTTGACGCGGGCGATGTCGACGTCGTAAAGCCTGCGGGACTCGGAGAGATTGGGCTGGAACTCCCCCGTTTCGGCGTCGACAAGATAGGCCGAATAGGTCTCGGCGTCCCGCCGGAATAGGGTGTTCGACAGCGATACATCGCCCCAATAGAAGTTCAGCAGATGCATGCGCACGAGCAGAACTGACAGGGCCCGGATTAGCTTTTCCGCCTCGACTACCGTGAGGTGTCGCGAGAAGATCTCGCGGTACGGTAGGGAAAACTCCAGGTGCTCAGTGACCAGCGCTGCGGTGAGCTCTCCGTAGCTCTCTTTGGCTGGGTGTCTGCCGGTAATCACGGCAACGGGGCGCACACTGGGTGCGCCAAGACGCTGCAGTTCGCGCAGCATCTTGTACTCGTGGTGGGCGGTGCGCGCGCCGATTTCTTTGACCGCGACGATGCCGCGGTTAATCCCCACGAAACGCACGATGTGCCGGGAAATACCCCTAGGCAGGGCCGCGATGAGTTCAGCGGGCCACTGTTCCAGGGGCGTATCCCACGGCAGCGTCAGAAGTGCCGACGCGTACGTCGAGGAGGTGATACTCATAGACTCTTTCACGTCGAGTCACTCCACCTTCGTAGCTGAATTAATCCTGGCTCTATGCCTATCCGTACTGCTTGGCTCGCAGTAGCCGGGCGCGGGCTACGGCAGGCGCTTTCCAGTCGAGGCTGAGAAGTTGTGCTGGCCGCCTTCGACGATGCGTGCATAGAAAACGCTGCCCGGGGCGGGTGCGGTGTTCGGTGCGGAACGAACGACGATTTGGCCGGATTCGGGGACATCCTCGCTCGAGGAGCCGAGGTCACCTTCGCCCACCAACTTGCCGTAGAGGAAGGAATCAGAGCCAAGTTCCTCTACGAAGTCGAGCTTGATGGGAATGGAGTGGTCGGTGGATTCGCCCTCCGGAATGATCTCTAGGGCCTCCGGGCGGAAACCGATGGTGATGCGATCATTGTCCTCCGGGGTCATGGCCGCGATGGTTTCCGGGGACAGCTTGATGCGGGCGTGCCCCGAGGTAGCGTCACCATCCTTGACCGTAAAGGTACCGAGGTTCATGGCTGGGGAACCGATGAAGCCGGCGACGAAGACGTTGGCTGGGCGGTCGTAGAGCTCGCGGGGTGCGCCGACCTGCTGTAGGTAGCCGTCCTTGAGTACCGCGATGCGGTCACCCATGGTCAGTGCCTCGGTTTGGTCGTGGGTGACGTAGACGGTGGTGACCCCGAGCTTGCGCTGCAAAGCCGCGATCTGGGTACGCGTCTGCACACGCAGCTTGGCGTCGAGGTTGGACAGTGGCTCATCCATGAGGAAGACCTGGGGATTACGAACGATGGCGCGGCCCATGGCTACGCGCTGGCGCTGACCACCGGACAGGGCCTTCGGCTTGCGCTCCAAGAATTCGGTCAGACCCAAGGTAGCGGCGGCTTCATCGACGCGCTTGTTGATCTCGTCCTGGGATTTGCCTGCGATCTTCAGCGCAAAACCCATGTTCTCGCGCACGGTCATGTGCGGGTAGAGGGCATAGTTCTGGAAGACCATAGCGATGTCTCGGTCACGCGGTGCGACGTGGGTGACGTCCTTGTCGCCGATGAAGATGGCACCGTCCGTGACGTTTTCCAAGCCGGCCAGCATGCGCAGCGTGGTGGATTTACCACAGCCGGATGGGCCGACCAAGACGAGGAACTCGCCGTCAGCGATTTCCAGGTTGAACTTCTTGACGGTGGGTTCTGTAGCTCCCGGATAGGTTAGGGATGCATCTTTGAACGTTACGGTTGCCATAGCAAACTCTCCTCCATCGGCAGGTACGTGCCGAACGATCCGTAGTGTGAGAATGAAGTGAAACAAGTCACTGTGCACCGGATAAAGTGCCACCTACGACATTAGCACCGATGGTGGTTATTACCACAAAAGCCCGAAAGCCATGACAGGCCTTCGGGCTCGTGGTGAGGAAAGCAGTTTTAGCGGTTGAGTGTGCCCTTCACCAAGTTGGATACCTCGGAGACAAAGTCGGAAACAGCAGTCTTAGCGTTGCTGAACTTGGGGCCAAGCTCCATGTCTTTTACCGTGCGTGAGGTGATCTTGGATACCTCAGAGGTAAAGTCGCTCACCTGCTCGGAGCGGTGCGCAACGCCCCACTTGGTGACCTCCAGCAGAGAATCCTTGACAAAGGAGCCGTCGAGCTTCGACTCACCCAGCTCTCGCTCGGTAAAGGTGATCGGTACCTCGCGGACATCGAAGCCATCTTTGATGGCGCGGAAGGCAACGTCAACCTGGAAAATGTAGCCGGCGTTAGAGAGCTCCTCGAAGTCTAGGTGCTCGAGTAGCTCGCGACGGAAGGCGCGGTAACCGGCGGTCATGTCGTTGATGCCGGCGCCCAAGGCGACCGAGATGTACTTGTTGCCCAGGCGAGAAAGCAGCTCGCGGTTGGCTGGCCAATTGACGGTCTCGCCGCCCGGAACATAGCGAGAGCCGATGACCAAGTCGGCACCCTTGTCAATTTCCTCCAACAGCAGGTGCAGCTGCTCCGGTGCGTGGGAGCCGTCAGCATCCATCTCGCACAGCACCTGGTAGTCCTTCTCCAGGCCCCACTTGAAACCGGCGATGTACGCGCCGAGAAGTCCGCCCTTGCCCTCACGGTGGAGAACGTGCAGGTGAGAATCCTCAGCGGCCAGCTTATCCGCCGCGTCACCGGTGCCGTCCGGGGAGTTATCGTCCACAATCAGGATGTGAACCTCCGGCGTTGCCTTGCGCACGCGCCCGGTAATGAGCGGTAGGTTCTCGATCTCGTTGTAAGTAGGGATGATGACCAGGGTAGATTCGCGGGTCGAGCTCACTAGTTCCTTGCTCCTTTAGATTTCTTTCTGAGGCGCGCTGCGTCGTCCGGACAAGCGGGTGGAATAGATCGCATACAGCGCACAGACCGTTCCAATAATAGCCATGAGCCATTGCAGGAGCGAACCATAACGCACCGCAAATGTACGCCCTTCTCGCAGCGGAAGCTCTTCTTCGAGATATGCCGGTTCAAAGATACCGCTGGCCTGGCTCACTGAGCCATCCGGGTGGACGATGGCAGAGACCCCAGACGTAGCCGCCACAACGACGGCCCGATCCGCCTCGATCGCGCGCAAGCGGCTCATGGCCAACTGCTGGTAGGTCATGTCGGAGTCACTAAAGGTGGCATTGTTCGTCGGTGTCGTGAGGATCTGCGCCCCATTGTTGATGGCGGTTCGGAACGCCTGGTCAAAGCTGATCTCATAACACGTGGCAACGCCCACTGCGGTCCCAGCCATGGTGACCACGCCCGGACCGTCACCGGGCTTCATGTCGCCTGCCAGGTCCACCAGGTCGGTGATCTTCCTAAAGAAATCGCGCATCGGCATCGTCTCACCAAAAGGCTGCAGGTACTTCTTGTGGTGGTACTCCCCTGCCGAGCCATCCGGGTTAAACACCTGCATGGTGTTCCGTGCGCCAACCTCATCCTGGGTCAGCGTTCCGACGAGGATTGGTGCATCGATGTCGTGGGCGGCGCCGTCGATAAGCTCTCGGGCGTCCTCATTCGCAAAAGGGTTGATATCGGAGGAGTTCTCCGGCCAAATGACGATGTCTGGCTCAGCGCCATCCTGGGCTGCCTGCTCAGTGACCCGGACGTGGTTATCCAGCACCGCGCGGCGTTGGGCGGCAAAGTCAAGGCCCAGCCGTGGAACGTTTCCTTGCACTGCGGCGACCGTCACCGTGCCTGTTGTGCGGCCTGGGCGGTCCACGCTCTGTGCCGCCAATAATCCGGCAAGCATCGGCACGGCCAAGAACGCACATGCCAGGCGCGGTGAGCGGGCAAGCCCCACCATGCCCGCGCCTACGCAGACTACCGCGCAGGTAATGAGTGCCGGCCCGCCCCACGAGGCGAGATTGGCGAGTGGGCCCTCTATTTGCCCCCAAGCGAGGCGCACCCACGCAAAACCGCCAAAGGGCACGGAGGAGCGCAGCATTTCTACCGCTACGTAGAAGAACGGGAAGAGAGCGAAACCGTAGTTTAAGCGCAGCAGCGCCGCCCCGCCGATACCGAGGAGGATGCTGTACAGAGACAGGAATAAAGCGAGCGCAATATAGGGCATGTTGCCCACTAACTCACCAATCCATGGCAGCGTGAACAAGTACAACACCGCGCTATGTACACAAGCGACGAGGGCCGCCCACCCCAGACCGAGGGGTTTTCTCCACGGTGAGAGCGCTGCCACGAGCATCGCCATGCCGATTATGCCGGCGGCCCACCAGCCGCGTGGCTCAACGGCAAGGTAGGTCACCGCGCCCGACGCAGCAGCGAGAGCGAGCCGGGCCACCAGTACCACCACTACTTGTTTCCGTCCTCAAAGTCCTCGGGCTTGACGTGTTGGGTCCACGTGCGGATTTCATCTTCATCCAAGACCTCATGCGACTGGCCAGTTTGATCCATGCCCCCCATTCCATCACCGCTGGCGCCTGCGTCAAAGGTGCCGAAGGAACCATAGGAATCGCGGTGCTGGGCCATGGGTGAGGCTTCGTACACGCGCACGCCCATGTTTTCGATCTTCCGGAACATCGATGCCGCAAGTAGCGTGCGGATGATGGACCGCGTGGGCGCAAAGATAAGCAGTGCTCCGAAGACCGTGGAGACAAATCCGGGCAGTGACAGCAGGATTCCGCCCACCATGGTCAGGCCAACGTTGCCTGCCGTCTTGCCCGGGGTGGGATCCTCCATGACGTACACACCGTCATCGGTTTGACGGATGCGGCTGACCATCATGCGGCGGACTTCCCAGCTGGCGATAGTCATGCCGAAGAGCATGGTCAGCGCCAAGGCAAGCAGCGCCCACAGCACACCAATCCACTCGGCAACGGCCCAAAAGGCCATGGTTTCTAAGAGGATGTACGCGATGAAGAGAACAAACGGCATGTCGCCCACCATACTTGCTGGGCTTGGCGCTTCGCAGGAGACCCTCCCGGAGCGACTAGACTGTCCCACCATGTCCCTCCCTGAGTCGAAGCATCCCGAATCCGATACCTTGCGCTTCCATCCCGCTGGCGGCGTTGTTACTCCCGAGCAGTGGCTCGCTCTGGGCCAGGCAGCCAGGGAACATGGCGATGGCAATGTGTACCTAGAGCAGCACAGCGTCATTAGCCTGCGAGGCGTCGACAATGCGCAGGTGCTTGGCGACGTCCCCCTGCCCACCACCGCCGCCCACGTACTGGCCTCTCCCCTGTCGCTGCGCGCCCGTCAGGTAGCGCAGCGGATCGCGGAAGCCCTAGCCGACGTCGATCAGGACGCCCCCGCGATAGCCCATGCCGCGCTTTTCGGTGTGGATAGCGGTGCTGGTGATCTCCTCTCACACGGTGTGGCAGCCGGCCTTCAGCTCACTGGTGATGAGGCGGAACACGATGAAGATACCGTCGCCGCACGCCTGATCCGCGACGGTGAACCCACCGGGCCGCTGCTGGGGCTCGCGGATGCCATCACCCAACTCGTGGACTTTGCGGAAAAGGTCTCTGCAGATCACCTGCAGGACTTGGAACGTGGCTCGGATGCGGCAGGTTCAACCTCCATTTCGCCTGCGCTGCCCATCGGCTGGCTGACTGAGCACACGAAGCCCGGCCGCGTCGATCTGGGCGCGGGCCTGCAGGATGGCGTGCTGCCCGGAGAATACGCTGGGCTTATCGCCCAGCTGGGCGCTTCCATCTCGGTAACCCCCTGGCGCGGATTGGTCATCCACGATCTAGCCGAGGGAGATGCTGACGTTGTGTTGCGCGTCCTTGCACCGCGCGGATTCATCTTCGATGCGAATTCTCCTGCCCTCGGGCACCGCTAGCGCGGCATGTGCCGCCAGATGGGACGCGGTACCAGCTTCATCACCCACGCTAAGAGCTGAAGAGGCCGTGGAATCCATAGCGTGCGGGAAGCCGGCCGCGAACCTGCGGAGGACTCAATGGCCTTGACCACCGCTTGGGCCACAACGTCAGGGGTAACGGACAAGGGCGCGGGTGTCATGCCTTTAGTCATCGACCCAATGACGAAGCCGGGGCGCGCGGTGATCAGCGCTAGGCCGCTGCCCTGCAATCGATCCGCTAAGCCTTGGCAGAAGGCATCCAGGCCCGCCTTGGTCGAGCCGTAGACATAGTTGGTCCGGCGGGCCCGCCACCCAGCGATGGAGGAAAAGGCCACGATGTGCCCTCTCGTTATGACGTCGGCAAGCACGGTGAGCATGGATACCTGCGCTGCATAGTCCACCAGCGCTATGTCGAAGGCGTGGGCTTCGTCGTGCTCCGCGCGCTCCTGATCGCCCAGAATTCCGAAGGCGACGACGGCCGTGGTGATCTCTGCCCCTGCGAGTGCTGCGGCTTGTTCGATGACCGCGCGGTGGGAGGAAACTTCCGCGGCGTCGAAGGACAGCGTGTGAACGGAGGTGGCCCCGCTGCTCAGGAGTTCGGAGCGCAGCCTGTCCATACCGTGTTCGCCCCGCGCGGCGAGAACCACTGGGCGACCCTCACACAGCCGACGTGCAAGCTCCCCACCGATGTCGCTGCGCCCGCCAAGGATCAGTAGCGCGCCAGTTTCTCCCATTAGCGCAACCCCCTCGGTGCCTGGTTCAGGGACTCATAGCCAGACTCGGTGGTCACCACGATGTCTTCAAGACGCATGCCCCACTTGCCCGGCACGTAGATACCCGGCTCGATCGAGAAGGCCATGGACTCGGCAAGCTCCAGCTCGTTTCCTTCCATGATGAAGGGCTCCTCGTGCGTCGACAAGCCAATGCCGTGTCCGGTGCGGTGCGTGAAGAACTCACCCCAACCGGCGTCTTCGATCACGCTGCGCGTGGCGCGGTCGATCTCCTGGGCGGTTGTGCCCGGGCGCGCAGCAGCTCGGCCGGCAGCCTGGGCCCTCTCTAGGACCGCGTAAGCCTCGCGAAACTCTGCCGGCGCGGCAGCAGGATCGGCGCCAACGACGTAGGTGCGGGTGCAGTCGGAGTGATAGCCCGAGGGCAGCGTGCCGCCAATATCCACCACCACGGGATCACCAGCGGCGAGTACTCGGTCCCCAAAGTCATAGTGTGGATTGGCTCCATTCGGACCGGAGCCCACGATGATGAAATCCACCTCGCGGTGCTCGCGCAAAATGAGCTCCCGCACATCTGCGGCTACGTCGGCCTCGGTGCGCCCCGGCTGCAGGAGGCGCGGCACCTCGGCGTGGACAGCGTCGATAGCCGCCGCTGCAGCGCGTAGCTCAGCCACCTCATCTGGATCCTTGCGGGTAAAAAGCTCAGCGAGGGCCTCGGTGGCCAGAACATACTTTGCGGGGTGCTGTTCCTTCGCAGTACTAGCTTCGAGGTTGCCAATTGCGGACTGAAAGCGCAGCACGTGATCGGCGGTGAGTGAGGATCCCAAGGCAACGGTGGAAGGACGCGCACCTTCCAAGGCCAGCGCATAGGGATCCTGCCCATCGCTCCATCCCACCAGCTGGGCCGCAACGCCCTGAAGCGACTCAATGTCGGTGCTGGGGGCGACGACTACCGGTTCGGCGTCGGGACGGATAACCAAGCAGGTCAGGCGCTCGTGGGAGGAGACCCACGAACCGGTGAGGTACGCGAATTCGGCACCTGTACCCACTAACAGGATGTCGATGTCCTTAGCTGCTGCGATAGCGCGGGAACGGCTCAGTCGGGACGCATAATCAGTCATGACAGTTAGCCTACCGCCCGCCTTTGTCCAGTTAAGCTGGGAGGCGTGAATTCCCATCCCGCTGCCGTCAAGCTCCGGACTCGCTCAAGCTATTGCTCGGGAGTGCTCATCGATGCGTCCTTAAGACCCCGCTCCCAACAGGCAACCCGGTTGGTTCTGACCTGCGCGCACTTCTTCCGCGACGGCCTTGATAAGGGGGATCACTACAGGGTGAGTGGCGGGTTCAACCGGCGCGTCGCCGCCGTGCGCACGATTGATGGGACCGACATGGCGCTGTGTTTGCTCGACCGGCCGGCCCCGCCCCGGGACCTTCCTGGGCTGGCAGAAAGCACCCCGCCATTCCGCGCTCCAGTAACCACCTGGGGATATGGCGGAAAAGCTCGCCGTGCACAACGACGCAGTGGGCTTTTTCTCCTTCCCTTCTTCCGCACCTGGTCCATTGACTTCCTCACCACCGTCTCCCCCGCCGGTTTTGTCTTCAACACGATTCCGGCAGTCAAAGGTGACTCGGGCGGTCCAGCTTTAGTCGATGACGCTGTTATCGGTACGCAAGCCCTCATCCTTAACCCGTTGGGGCGCAACCTCAAGCTCGCCACCGTGGCGCTCGTTTCGCCCCACCGCCAAGTACTCGCGGCGGCAGCCACGGCGCTGCTTCGCGGTGGCTCCGAAGACTAGGCGCTAAGCCTAGGCGCCGATGGCGACGACGCCGCGCTGGATCGCGTCGATGGCGCGCCGGGCATTGCGACGAATTTCGTCCTCGTAGCCCGTCTTTGCCACCTGCTGAAGCAGGTCAATGACCTGGCGGCACCAGCGGACAAAGTCACCGGGGGTTAGCTCTGCACCAGACTCGTTAGCCGCGCCCATGCAATAGGCCAGCGGCGCGCCCGCCGTCCACTGGTGGATAGCTAGCGCGAACGACGGCTCCGGCTCCCTCGTTTGCGGCAGGTTATGGCGTTTCTCATCGGCGACGAGCTCGCTATAAATGCGCCATGTAGCGTCCATGGCGTTAGCCATTGCGTCGGTAGCCGCACCGGGTTCCCCGCGAGTGGTCTTGCGGTTTTCAAAGACACAGAGGGAGGCCACACCGGCCAGCTCCGCCGGGTCGAGGTCGTTCCAGATACCGCGCTTGAGGCATTGCGCCACCAGTAGGTCCGATTCGGAGTGGATTTTAGCCAGACGCTCGCCCTCATCCGTGATGACCGGCTCGCGGTTTTCGCCGTAACCATCAAACTCCACGTAGTCCATCTCCGCCAGAAGATCCACGATGCGCTCGAAGGTGCGGCCAAGAGTATCCGTGGCGCGCTCGACCTTATCCTCAAGCCTGGCTAGCTCGCGTTCGCGGCGCGCCAGCTTCTGCGCCACCCCGGCCAGCTGCTCGCGGTCGGTCGCGGGCCAATGGTGCACCGGATGTTCGCGGAGGGCATCGCGCAACTGCGCGATCTTCTTGTTGGGGCGATTCCGCGGCTCAGTGCGCATCTTCTTCGGACGCTTGTAGTAGTCGCGCTTGAAGGACTCCTGGACAAATCGGGTATGGCGGCGCGGGTTCTTCTGCGCTGCGCGCGGGAGCTTCATGTGCCCAACGACGATCGGCGGATTATCGATACCGGCGGAATCGATGCGTCCAGACCATCCCGTTTCAGTGGTTACCCAGGGGCGTGGATCAGCAGTCTGGTTGGGCGGAGTAATAACGACAGCCAACGTTGGCCGCTTCTTTGTTGCGATGGCGATGACCTCACCCACCTGCAAGCGAGCCAGTACTGCGGCAACTTCCTTGTTCCTCTCCTCCTTCTTGGATGCCCGCGCTGACTTCTCCTCGTCGGTCAGCGCTCGGCGCAGCCGCATATAGTCCATGAGAATCTCAGCGGGGTCTGCGCCATCGGCGGCAGGCGGAGCCAAGTTATCTACGGCCTGCTCCAACTGTGCGCGTAGTTCGCGGACGCGGTGCTCAGCGCGCTCAATCTCTCGGGTTTCCTCCACAACGGATCCATCCGCCTGGAACTGGGCGAAAGACTTCTCCAGCAATCGGAGCGAGTCATCAAAGCCAAGCATGCCTAGCAGGTTGATAGCCATGTTGTAGCCGGGCTCGAAAGTGGAAATGAGCGGATAGGTACGAGTTGACGCAAGCCCCGCCACCGCGGTGGGATCCATAGCGGGTGCCCACTGAACGACGGCATTGCCCAAGGTATCGATGCCTCGCCTACCGGCGCGGCCGGTGAGCTGTGTGTACTGGCCCGGTGTCAGGTCCACGTGTGCCTCGCCGTTAAATTTCACCAGCTTTTCCAGCACCACGGTGCGCGCCGGCATGTTGATTCCTAGGGCCAACGTTTCGGTGGCGAAGACTGCCCGCACGAGGCCCTTGACGAACAGTTCCTCTACGATGTGCCTAAAGGCCGGCAGCATTCCTGCGTGGTGAGCGGCGAAGCCACGCGAGAGTGCTTCGCGCCAACGTTTGAAATCAAGGACCTTGAGGTCTTCTTCCGGAATGCCTTCCACGCCCTTATCGACGATGGCCTTGATCGCAACAGCCTCCTCCTGGGAGGTCAGCACCATGCGGGAACGCAAGCACTGATACAGAGCACCGTCGCAGCCCGCGCGGGAGAAGATGAAGGTAATTGCCGGCAGCATCTCCATTGATTGCAGCTCTTTGAGAACCTCCGGGCGGCCAAGCGGACGGTAACGGTCCTGCGCACGAGGCGCGCCGCTGCGCCGATCACTGTGCCGGTCGCCGCGCCCGCCGCCTTTGTGACGGGCGCGGGCGCGGAAGCTCGCACGGTTCTGGGCATAGTCTGCGCGGCCATTATCGGTGTCGCCGGCCTCCAGACGTTGGATACGACGTGCGAGCTCAGTGTTTACCTGGCCGCCTGAGTCGGGTTCAAAGAGCGGATAGATTTTGCGGCCGACCATCATCCACTGGTCCAGCGGTACGGGGCGCTTGTCGGTGACAATGACCTTGGTGTCACCACGCACGGTGGTCAGCCACCGGCCGAACTCCTCGGAGTTGGATACGGTTGCGGACAAACCAATGATGGAGACGTGCTCCTCCAGGTTGAGGATGACCTCTTCCCACACTGCGCCGCGCGAAGCATCCGCAAGAAAGTGGATCTCATCCATGACCACATGGGTCAAGCGATCCAATGCACCTGAGCCCGCGTAAATCATGTTGCGCAAAACCTCAGTGGTCATCACGAGGATGTCCGCGGAGGAGTTAATGGAGACATCACCGGTCAGCAGCCCGACCGCATCCTCACCATGCGCGTCAACTAGGTCGTGGTACTTCTGGTTACTCAGCGCCTTGATGGGTGTGGTGTAGAAACAGCGGGTCCCTTGGCGCAGCGCCAAGGACACGGCGAACTCACCCACCACGGTTTTACCCGCGCCGGTGGGCGCACAGACCAGAACACCGTGGCCAGCTTCGACGGCTTGGCATCCTTGGATCTGGAATTCATCCAGTGAGTACGGAAGCGCTTGGGTGAACTCGTCCAGATGCGTCAGTGTCATAAGTCCCCAGGGTACCTGTCAGGGACGGCGTACTAGTGCGCCGGTCCCCGGCGCCAAGCAGAACGATTGAACAAGTTCGCTAAGAAGGCTGACGAGGTTAGAGAACGTCGTCGAAGAAGCCGCTCTGCGGGGGCTGAGTATTCGTCTGTTGAGGCTGCGGTACCCGAGCGTCAGGAGTCGAAGCCGGGGCGACAGGCCCGGAAGATACCGGCCGCGACGACGCAGAAACGCTCGTGGATGCAGACACCGGAGTCGGTGCGCCAATGGCACCCGGACCTTCATCCAGCGACGAGGCAGTTTCATCGTCCAAGTCCATCCAGTCTGGGCGCTGGCGCTTCTGGCGCTTGTCGTTGATGCGGCAGAACTGGAAAGCTATCTCCACAAGAACCACGAGAGCACCGGCCAAAACCAGCATTGAGAAGGGTTCTTGGCCCGGTGTAACAACCGCGGCGAAAATCATGATGACGACAATGATGATGCGGCGCTTATCTTTGACGTGGTCATATTCCAAGACACCGATCAGGTTGAGGCAAACCACGAGTAGTGGGATCTCAAAGCTGACGCCAAAGATGAGGAGCAACGCCAGCAGGAAGTAGAAGTAACGTTCACCTGTCAGTGCTGCGGTTTGGTACTCCGAGCCCATTCCCATGAGGAACTCCAAACCCACAGAAAGGATGACGTAGGCGAGAACCGCGCCGAGTACGAAGAGCAGGACCGCAGTCGAGACGAACAAGAAGGTAAAGCGGCGTTCGTTCTTGTGCAGGCCGGGCACGATGAAGGCCCATATCTGGTAGAGCCAGACCGGTGAGGACAATACGGTGCCGGCTAACGCGCCAACCTTGAGTCGGAGCATCAGCATTTCGAAGGGGCTGGTTGCGAGCAGACGGCATTCGCCGTCCGCGGAGAAGGAAACACGGCTCTCTTCAGGGAGTGAGCAATAGGGACCGCGCAAAATCTCGCCTAGCGGTGACATGCCAAACGGGGCGTGTTGGTACCAGATGAATCCGATGATGGCACCCACAGCGAGGGCGAGAAGGGAAATGACGATGCGTCGGCGCAGCTCCTGGAGGTGCTGAACTAAGGTCATCTCCCCCGTTGGGTTCTTGGGCTTGCGGCGTAGCTTTGAGCTCCATTTTTGCTTCGGCGCGTTAGAAGCAGGGTTCGACGGTGTACTCGCGGTACTCAAAGCAAGACCTCCACAGAAAAGCCCACGACGGCAGGCGAGGCCCCAGCACGCCGAGGGACTCGGAATGTGGTCTGCCTGCCGGGAAAGATTATTAGTTCTGGTTTCCGTCAGCCGGCTTGGAAGTGCGCGGCTGCATCTCCGGGCTGTTCCAGAAGTCCTCGTCGGACTGCTTGGAGCCCGCGATCTGGCCCTGCTGCTCAGAGGTGTTGTTCTCCTCTTTCATCTCCTTGACTTCGGACTTGAAGATGCGCATAGACCGGCCCATGGAGCGAGCCAGCTCCGGCAGCTTCTTAGCGCCGAACAACAGCACGATCACGAGAACAACAAGGCCGATTTCCAAAGGTCCCACGGTCATTGAGGGTGCCCCTTCTTTCTTGGTCGATGAAGCGTGCTTGTTCACACAGCGCGACGCTGAGCGACGTGCACGCGGGAGAGCTCTTAGTCTGGCAGTTGAGTATAACGCTCCAGTGCTCGTTTTCTATGCTCCGAAATGGCGTCAACGAGCTTCTGCGGCCCCACTACCCGCATGCGATCAGCTTGGCCGAGCGCGAAACGGCTAAACCACGCCTCCGAGCCGACCGGCATCGTTGCAGCTATGAGGCCATTTTCTAGGGTCTCGCCAAGGGTGATGTCGTAGTGTTCCGCTAGCCAGGTGAATTCTTGGTGAATCTCCAGCTCCGCAACAAGAGTGTGATCTAGACCAAAGGGTGAATCTGGGTTGAAATCCAGTTCGCGCACATGTGGTGTCGCGGAAGCGTCGAGCACTTCGACATCACTCATCCGGTCAAGGCGGAACGTGCGGTGCTCCCCCACCGACTCGTCCCAGGCCACCAAATAGGGTTCGCCGTCCACGATAAAGATGCGGGCCGGATGCACGGTACGCTCACTCGTCCGGTTGGAGGACATACTCCAGTAGGTAAAACGCACTTGCCGGCGCTTGTCGACGGCCCCCGCCAACGCCGCTTGCACCTCAGACTCTTCGGGATCGGTCGTGGCCAGGGAGTCATAGATGGCGGCTGTCTTTTCATCCATGATCTCGCGCAGCTTCGCGGCGGCAGAGTGGACCGCGGAGACGTCGACAAGCCCCGGCATTGCCTCAAGGGACTCGAGCGTCAGCAACAATGCGCCGGCCTCAGTTGGGGTCAGGCGCAATGCCTGGGTCAGGCCCTGGTCGTTGTAGATCTCGATGCCATCGCGGTAGCTAAAGCTTAAGTCGATAAGGTCCTCGGTATTGCGGCCCACACCGGAGCAGAAGAGACGGTCGATAGCATCCTTAAGCTCAGCAGGGGTCATCCCTAAATCCTCGGCAGCCTCCATCGGAGTCAGCCCCGGGTGGTTACGCAGGTAAGGGATGAGGTTGAGGGAGCGAACAAGGGACTGCAGCTTGCGGGGTTGATCAACCATGGCGGGCCTCCTCGCCAGACGCTGATGATGGGTCATCACCGACACTTAGGAGTGCGATGATGTCGGCACGAACCTCGGGTGGCTCGATAACCACGACATCTGGTGCATAGCCAGCAGCGGTGCGCACCAACCAATCGTGGTGTACGTTGGTGAGTTCTAGAAGTCCATCCTCGCGCCTGCGTCCGGCGTCGACAAGCTCGGCGGCCTGCCCCTCGGGAACCTCGAGGACTGCATTTACCGTTTCGCCCCGCTCCAGCGCCTCTACAACGAGATCCTGCAGTGGTGCAGTGGGCTCGAGGTGCGTGGCCGCAGCGCGCGAGCGCCTGACGTTGTCCACGCGGGTAGCGCGAAAAGTTCGGGGAGCCTCGCGGTCCACATCCCAACCGACGAGATAAACACGATCCCGGTGGTTGACCAGCCCCCAGGGATCCATATGGCGGCGAACCGCCTCGGCAGAGGGCGTGGCGTAGTAATCGAAGGAAATGCGCAGCCCAGCACGCACTGCGGTGATGACTCCAGTGACGAGCTCTGGGCTCAACCTGGTCATGTCGTTGACTGCGGTGTACACCGGCGCTCCGCTCAAGTCGCGGGAGGCGCCTGAGGCTGCGATCTTGGTCCACGCGGAGAGACTGAAATCGCTTAAGCCTCCCGGAGTGCCGATGCCGCCGGCTACGCCGAGAACCATGGCCTCCTCCGGCGTGAAATCGACGGGAGGTAGCTGGTAGTTTTCGGGATCGAGCCGGTACAGCGAACCTTCCGCGCCGCTGCTGTGTACTACTGGCACACCGGCGCGCTGCAGGGTCACGATGTCGCGGGAAAGCTGCTTGTGAAAGGCTTCATCGCTGCGTGACTGGTAGCCCTCGACGTGGCTGCGGATCCACGCCGCGCTGCGGTCCGGAACCCCGCCTTGGTGCGCTGCCCCATGCAGGGCAAAGGTGAGGTTGGTGAGCCTTTCGATAGCGCGGTCTCTGACCGGCGTCCGGGCTGCAGTGCGATCTACTGAAGGCATAGTGGCAGGTTCCTTGATCAGCTCTACGGCTCTACGAGCCTGGGTGCGAACGCATGTAGTCTAACAACCCATCTAGGCGCGGGTCCTCGGACACAAAGGGGTCGGAGAACTCCTCGGTCATCGGTTCAGGCCGGTTGACCTTCATCCGCGTCCAATCCACCGTTACCGCGGCATCGAGCTCGCGGGCAACAGCGAGAAACTCCCCGCGCAGCTTGGCACGGGTGGTCTGCGGGGCGGTGTCGACTGCGGCGTTGATTGCAGCATCGTCGATCCAGCGTTTCACCATGCCGCGCTGCTCCAATACGCTGTAGAGGCCGCGACCTGGACGGATGTCATGGTAGGTCAGGTCAATCTGTGCCAGCTTGGGGTGCGACCAATCCCCGCCCAGGCGCTCGCGGTAGCGGTTCAGCAGGCTGCGCTTGATGACCCAATCGATCTCGCGGTCAACGCCGGAGAAATCCTGAGTGTCAATGGCCTGGAGGGTGCGCTTCCACAAGTCCACGACCCGGGCCAACTCAACCGTCGGAGTGCCTGCGTCCTCGCGGTGATCCAGCCAGCGCTCGGCAGCGGTACAGAGCTCCTGCTGCACGGCGAGCGCGGTGGTGCTGCCGCCTCCCTCAAGCGGAAGCTCGGTGCGGCCGGTGGGGTCGAGCGCGATGGCCCTAATGTGTTTAATTGGCTCGAGTACCGAGAATGCCGGCACCTCAAAACCGGCTTCCAGCATCTCCAGCATGAGCAGCGTGGAGCCAACTTTGAGGGCCATCGTGGGTTCGGCCATGTTGGAGTCGCCAACGATAACGTGCATGCGGCGGAAACGCTTGGAATCACCATGCGGTTCGTCGCGAGTATTGATGATGGGGCGCGAGCGAGTCGTCGCAGAGGACACACCTTCCCACACCTGGTCGGCACGTTGGGAGAGCACGAAACGCGCGGGTTCCTCTCCCTTGGCAGGTCTAACCATCCCTGCGCCACAGATGAGCTGGCGGGTGATCATGAACGGCAGCAGAGCTTTGCCGAGGTCCTTGAGCACCACGTGGCGGCCGATGAGGTAGTTCTCGTGGCAGCCGTAGGAATTGCCGGCCGAGTCCACATTGTTCTTGAACAAGTAGACAGCGCGCTTCTCCCCCTCCGCCGCCAGTGTTTCCTCCGCCTGCACGGCCATGCGATTGACCACAGCATCGCCGGCGCGCTCATAGGCAATGAGCTGGGTTAAGCTATCGCACTCCGCGGTAGCGATCTCCGGGTGGGAACCCACGTCGAGGTAGAGGCGGGAGGCGTTGGGACTAAAGATATTGGAGGAAGAGTACTTCGACACGATGGGCCGAAAAAGCACGCGGGCGATCTCATCCGGGGACATCACCCGCTGTCCATCGCTTGCGCTCGCTGTAATGCCGTACTCGGTTTCGATGCCCATAATCCGCCGTGCATAAACGGGGGCGCTATCGGAGGGCTGCTCCACCTTTATTCGCCGCCCTTTTGGACGTAGGAGCGCACGAACTCCTCGGCGTTGGACTCCAAAAGGCCGTCAATCTCATCGAGGAGGTCATCGGTACCCGCGCTGTTGATGCTGACTTGTCCGGCGTCGAACTCCGGAGTGTCGCCTCCTTGACCGTTGCCGCCACCGGCGTTGATCTGAGACTGCTGTCCGCTCATTCTTAAGAGCTCCTTTCGCGAGTGGAAAATGCTGCGCTAATACAGTGTAGGGTACTCGATTCGCACCCCGAGCTGGCGCAAACTATTAACGAAGTCGGCGGCGCTGTCCGCAGATTCCAGCAGAGCGCCCACCTCGTCCTGCCCGAGTCTTTTTGTGTCGTCGAGTGCCACGCAGGCAGTACCAGAGTTGGCTCCCTCGGCCTCACCGATGCGGAAGGTCAGCGACTGCCAGGACGCCGCCAAGACATCCTCCCCGAACTTTCGGGTGGCGTGGCCGCGCAGGTAGGCGCGGGTATCCGCGGGCGGCGTTTCCGCTGCAGCAGCAATCTCTTCCTCGCTGACCAAGGTACGCATCTGCCCCTTGCGCACGAGCGCATGGTAGAGGGACTTTGCCGGATCGATGTCGGTGTACTGCAGATCGATCAGCGCCAGCTTCGGATCATCGGCCGCCACGCCGCGGTCCAGGTAGCCCTTAATCAAGCGGTATTTTGCTACCCAATCCAGCAGGTGGGCGGCCTTGAGCGGGTTGTCGGCCAGAAGCTCGACAACCTCGTCCCAGACGGTGAGTACCTTTTCATCCGCTTCGGAGGCGGCGGTAACCCTTTCCCGGTAGATGGCCAAGATGTCGAGGGCGGTGAGGCGGCGGCCGTCGTGAAGCTTAAGCTGATGGGTCAAGGTAAGGTCGCGGCTCACCCGCTGCACCTCCTCCACCGGTTCCATAAGGCGCATGTCACTAAAGTCCACGCCGCTCTCGATGGCATCGAGTACTAGCGAGGTCATGCCTAGCTTGAGCAGCGTCGAGGTGTGGGACATCGTGGCGTCACCGATGATGACGTGCAGGCGGCCGAAGTCCTCGGCCACCGCGTGTGGCTCGTCGCGGGTGTTAATGATGCCGCGGTTGAGGGTGGTTTCTAGGGAGATTTCCTGCTCGATGTAGTCCGCGCGCTGCGAAATCTGGAAACCTGGCTCCTCTCCATCGACGCCCACACCCATGCGGCCGGCACCGGTGACCACTTGGCGGGCAACGAAGAAAGGAATCAGCCCCTGGGCAATATCATCGAAGTCGGTGTTCCGAGAGTACTGGTAATTCTCGTGGCTGCCATAGGAAGCCCCCTTGCCGTCCACATTGTTCTTGTAAAACTTCAGCGGCGGGCAGGGATCGTGTGTGGCCAACACGGACGTGCCCTGCGCGGTCAGCGATGCTACGGCCTCCCCTGCACGGCGCAGGATGAGGTCACCGGCGGCGTCGTAAAGCATCGCATCCCAGGCATTCGTGCACTCCGGTGAGGAGTATTCGGGGTGGGCGTGGTCGACGTAGAAACGCGCGCCATTGGCGGTCACCACGTTGGCCACACCCAGCGCGTTCGGGTCCACCACCGGCACGGTGTGGTAGCGCTTGAGATCGAAGCCGCGGCTATCGCGCAGCGGGTGCTCCTCCCGAAAATCCCAGCGGGAGCGCGCGCCGGTATGCAGGGCGGCATAAGCCACAACAGCATGGGTGGAGGTCACGATCGGTGACAGCGCCGGGTTGGACGGCGTGGAGATTCCATACTCAGTTTCGGTTCCTAGAACACGGCTCATGGCTACACTCCCATCAATTCGACCTGGGTGACATACGCGCCAGCAGAGGTACCTGCGACGATCTTTGCCCACTCTTCCGGGTTGGCGGAGGTGGGGACGTATTCCGATTCAGCCTGTTCCGCGGCTATAGCCTCGTGGAGGTGCGCTGCGGTTATGCCGGTGGACTTCGCCCCATCGGTGGCAGTGGCTGCGTCCAACGCTTCCTTGATCGCCAGCTTCTTGGCACGGGAGACGATGTTGGCGATCATTGCGCCGGACACGAAGTCCCGGTAGTGCAGCACACGCGGATCCGCGTTAGCGAAGTGGAGTTTGACGAACGGCCGCTCGGCGTAGAGATCGTCGACCGCGGTATCGATGAGCTGGGAAAGGTCGCCTTCGTGCGGGACTGATTCTGGAAAGTGGCGCGCAAAGATTTCCCGCGCGCCCTGCTTGGTCGGGCGGTTGACGCGAATCTTGATATCGAGGCGCCCCGGGCGCATGATGGCGGGGTCGATGAGTTCCTCGCGGTTGGTGGCGCCGATGACGATGACGTTGCTGAGCTTCTCCACACCGTCCAGCTCCGTCAGCAGCTGCGGGACGACGGTGGTCTCCATATCGGAGGACACGCCGGAGCCACGCGTGCGGAAGATGGATTCCATCTCATCGAAAAAGATGATGACCGGGCGCTGGCTGCCATCCTCGGTGGGCTCGGAAGCAAGCTCGCGGGCGCGTTCGAAGATGAGGCGGATGCGGCGCTCAGTCTCGCCTACGAATTTGTTGAGCAGTTCTGGGCCCTTCACATTGAGGAAGTAGCTGGGGGCACTAGCTGCCAGTGATGCGGACAGCGAATGCGCCACCGCCTTGGCGATGAGCGTCTTTCCGCAGCCTGGCGGGCCGTAGAGCAGCACGCCCTTAGGCGGCTGGAGGTCATACTGGCGGTAGAGCTCTGGGTGGAGGAAAGGCAGCTCGACGGAATCGCGGATAAGGGAGATCTGCTCGTCCAAACCGCCGATGTCCTCGTAGGAGACGTCAGGAACCTCCTCCAGCGTGAGCTGCGCTACCTCAGTCTTGTGCACGCGTTCGGTGGCTACACCTGATTTGGGCTCGACCAAGAGGGTATCGCCGGCGCGCACGGTATCCCGCAACGCTGCGGCGAGGAGAATAACCTGCTCTTCACCAGAGGAATTAATGACCACGGCGCGGTCGGTGCCGAGACGCTCTTGTAGCGTGGCCAGCGCGCCGGTATTTACAGGGGCGCAGGCCTCCACGATAACGAAGCCCTCGCCCAAGCGCACCTGCTGCCCTACTTTCAGGGAGCCGGGCTCGAGGTTCGGCGAAATCTTGACCCGCATGGCTCGACCGTTGGTATAAACCTCAGCGTCGCGGCGCGAATCGTGCGCACGCCCGGAATAGCCCAGAAAGACACCGTATGTGGAGGCGGGCTCCGCAAGGGCGTCAACCTCCGCGAGCATCTGCTGAAGCTTCGTGCGAGCATCCTTCAACAGGGCAGCAAGCTTGGCATTGCGTTCAGCGAGCTGCTCTATCTGGCGACGCTGCTGGCCAAGTTCCTGGGAATGAGTGGCATCGTTCATAGATCCCACCCTAGCGCGCAGCAACCCACGATTAGTGTGAAAGGGTTTACTTTCGGGCGCGGCGCTGTGGGCGGGGTGGCGTGACGCCGTCGGCAAGCCGGCGTGTCCAGATCAGAAACGCTGTGTGCGCGTTCATGCGGTGCTCCGGGCGGGTGGCCAAGCCCTCCACCTTCCATTCGCGCACGAGGGACTCCCAGGCCCGCGGCTCCGTAAAGCACTTGAGCTCGCGGATGCCCTCCATCACCTTCATCAGCTGCGGCACGGTGGCGACATAGGTCATGAAAACGCCGCCCGGGATGAGGATATCGCGCACCTTCTCGAGGTGCTCCCAGGGCTCGAGCATGTCCAGGATGACGCGGTCCACCGGGCCACCCAGATCCTCGACGGTGACATCGGCCAAGTCCCCCAGACGCGGGCTCCACCATTCGGGCTGCTTACCGAAGTATTCGGTGACGTTGTCCACGGCGTATTCCAGGTGATCATCGCGCACCTCATAGGAGAAAACGTGGCCTTCCGGCCCCACGGCGCGCAACAGCGTCATCGAGAGAGCGCCGGAACCGGCGCCGGCCTCGAGCACGCGTGCGCCCATGAAGATATCGCCTTCGACCAGAATCTGCGCGGAGTCTTTGGGATAAATCACCGCGGCACCCCGTGGCATCGACAGGACATGGTCCACCATGAGGTGGCGAAACAAGAGGAAGGAGCTGCCCAGAGTCGAATCGATGACGGAGCCTTCATCCATGCCGACGACATCATCGTGGTTGATGATGCCCTTGTGCGAATGGAACTGGCCTCCCTCCTCGAGGACGATGGTGTAGTGACGCCGCTTGGCATCGGTGAGCTGCACGCGGTCGCCGTAGCGGAAGGGGCCAGAATAAGCCATGGCGTGGGTACCTTTCACATAGTTTGGGTGGCTAGGATTAACCCACCAAGTATGCCTCAAGGGCGTTACCAAGCCATAGTTGGTCGCGCTCGCCCACCAGCTCGCGGGCTGAGTGCATCGAGAGCATCGGCACTCCCACGTCGACGGTGGGAATACCCAAGCGGGTGGCGGAAATCGGCCCGATAGTGGAGCCGCAGGGCACGTCGTTATTGCCTACGAAGCGCTGGTAGGGCACCTCGGCGCGGCGGCAGGCAGATTCCCACAGGGCCACGGTGTTGGCGTCGGAAGCGTAGCGCTGGTTGCCGTTGATCTTGGTCACCGGCCCCTGGCCGATGATCGGGTGGTGGGTGGGATCGTGCTTTTCCGCGTAGTTCGGGTGCACGGAGTGGGCGGCATCGGCCGACACACAGCTGGAGCGCGCGAACATTTGGAAGCGCTGCTCCTCATTGGCGCCAAGCGCCCGAGCGGTGCGGGTAAGGATATCCCCCAGAATCGGCCCACCCGCGCCATAGCGCGAAGAGGAGCCAACTTCTTCATGGTCGAAGGCCGCCATGACGAGGATGTCCTTGTGCTCAATCGAGTCGGCGTTGCGGGCAGCGGCGAGAAGGGCACGCAGGGAGGCGTGGACGGAAGAGAGGTTATCCATGCGTCCAGCAGCGATGAGCTTTTCGCCGGCGCCAAAGACTTCACCGCGCTGGGCATCGGCGGTAATGAGGTTGAAGGAAGCGATGTCTTCTGGGGCAACGCCGAGTTGCTTGCCGACGACCCCCATCACCGACGTCTCCGGTGTACCTACGGAGAGCACCGGCTGCATGTGGCGCTGGCGATCCGGCTTGAACTCATCCTTGCGGTAGAGGTGGATAGCCAGCGAAGGCAAGCGCAGCAAAGGCCCGGTATTGACCAAGTGGCGTGTGCCATCGTTCAGAATTACTTGGCCGCCGACGGTGAGCTCACGGTCGAACCAGCTGTGGAGAAGCACACCGCCATAGACTTCCACGGCCACCTGCTGCCAACCGGCGGAGTCGAAATCTGGGGTGGGCTTGAGAGCAAGACCGGGCGAATCAGTATGGGAGCCGATAATCCGGAAACCCGAATCCGGACTGGCACCTTCGGGGACAAACCATGCCATGACCGCACCACCCCGGACCATGACGTGGCCGCCCGGTTCGGCTGACCACTCGGCGGACTCATCCTGGCGGCTAAAACCCGCCTCAACGAGTCTGCGCGCTACCTCCTCAGCTGCGTGGTAGGAGGACGGGCTGGCGGCGATGAAATCGAGAAAATCTTGCGTAGTGCTCATGCTTCCAGCTTGCCACGGACTGCCGGGTGATGCCGGAAGGACTGTGGGTGCCTATACGCTAGGCTGAGAAACATTATGCCGAAACGACTAGCCCTCTCCCCTTCCCGCGCCTCCGATTACAAGCAGTGCCCGCTGCTCTATCGCTTCCGGGCCATCGACAAGCTCCCCGAGCCCAAGACGAAGGCACAGGTCAAGGGAACGCTGGTCCACGCCGTCCTGGAAAAGATGCACCAGCTACCACGCGAGGAGCGGGAGTATCCGGTGGCGGTGAAGATGATTAAGCCCGAATGGGCAGTGATGCTTGAATCCGATCCCGAGCTGCGCGATCTGGTTCCCGAGGGCGAAGAACTCGACTTCTTCGTCGAAGCACGTCAGCTCATCAAGGGCTATTTCCAGATGGAAAACCCCCAGGGCTTCGACGCCCACGAGTGCGAGATGTACGTCGATACCGTGCTGCCCAACGGTGTGCCGGTGCGCGGGTTCATTGACCGCGTAGACGTTGCTCCCACTGGCGAGGTGCGCGTGGTGGACTATAAGACCGGAAAGAAGCCGCTCCCCCGTTATTCCCAGGACGCGCAGTTCCAGATGAATTTCTACGCATTGGTCTACTGGCGGCTGCTTGGCACGATCCCCACGCAGTTGCGGCTGATGTACCTCAAGGTACTGGACTCTATGTTCCTCACGCCGGGACCGGAGGAACTGGAATACTTCGAGCGCGACCTAGGCGAGCTCTGGGCCAAAATCGAAGGCGATGGCAAGGCCGGAGACTTTAGGCCGAAGACTTCAAAGCTGTGCGGTTGGTGCTCGTTCCAAGACCTCTGCCCGGCTTTTGGTGGTACGCCACCCGAGTATCCCGGGTGGCCCGACCAGACGGCGTAAACTGCGCTGAGTAGACCGTACGGCGGCTTAGAACAAGCCGGAGATCGATCCGTCAGCGGCAACGTCGATGTTGTTTGCCGCGGGCTTCTTCGGCAGGCCCGGCATGGTCATGACGTCACCGGTTAGGGCAACGATGAAACCAGCGCCGGTGCGCGGCTGCAGCTCGCGGACGTGGAGGACGTGGCCTTCCGGAGCGCCGAGCTGGCTGGGATCATCGGAGAAGGAGTACTGGGTCTTAGAGATAACGACGGGGAACTTCTCCCAGCCGTTGTCCTTGATGTACTTGAGATCCTTGAGCGCCTTGGAGGAATACTCGACGCGTTCTGCGCGGTAAATTTCCGTGGCGATGGTCTCGATGGATGCCTCGATACCATCGGCGGGATCGTAAAGCTGGTGAGAGGAGCCTTCGGAGAGGCTGTCCAAAAGGCGCTCAGCTAGCGCTGTGGCGCCGGCGCCTCCCTTGGCCCACACCTCTGCTTCCTCGAGCGCGACGTCAAAGTCTGCCGCCCACTGGCGCATGAACTCGCGCTCGGCATCGGTATCGCTGCCGAAGAGGTTGAGGGCCACCACTGGGGTCAGACCAAACTTGCGGAGGTTCTCCACGTGGCGCTCGAGGTTGACCACGCCCTTCTTCAACGCTTCCAGGTTTTCCGTAGTCAGTTCCTCACGTGGCTGGCCACCGTTGTACTTCTGGGAACGGATAGTCGCCACGACGACGGCGCCGGCGACATCGAGGTTACCGAAGCGGGACTTGACGTCGAGGAATTTTTCACCGCCGAGATCCGCGCCGAACCCTGCCTCCGTAAGAACGATATCGCCGAAGCGCATCGCGGTCTGGGTAGCGAGGAGCGTGTTGCAGCCGTGAGCGATGTTGGCAAATGGTCCGCCGTGGACGAAGGCCGGGGTTCCGCCGAGAGTTTGCACCAAGTTGGGGTTGAGTGCATCGCGCATCAGTGCCGTCAGCGCGCCTTCTGCCCCCAACTCGCGGGCAGTGACCGGCTTCTGGTCATAGGTGTAGCCCACGGTGATGTCGCCGAGGCGCTTCTTCAGGTCTGCCAAGTCGGTGGCGAGTCCCAGGATAGCCATGATTTCGGATGCCGCGGTAATGGTGAAACCGGTCTCCCCCGGTACACCGTGGGCCGGGCCGCCAAGACCGGTGACGACATTGCGCAGCGCGCGGTCGTTAACGTCGATACAGCGCTGCCAGGTGATGCGACGCGGATCGATGTTGAGAGCGTTGCCTTGGTGGATGTGGTTATCGATGATGGCGGCCAAGGTATTGGTCGCCGCAGAGATGGCGTGGAAGTCACCCGTGAAGTGGAGGTTGATGTCCTCCATGGGAACAACCTGGGAGTAGCCGCCTCCAGCGGCGCCTCCCTTAATGCCCATGACGGGGCCCTGGGAGGGCTCGCGCAGTGCCACGATAGCCTTCTTCCCCAGCTGGGTGAGGGCATCGGTCAAACCGATAAGGACAGTGGATTTGCCCTCACCTGCTGGAGTCGGCGAGACACCAGTAACGAGGACGAGCTTGCCGTTGGCGGGTGTATCCCCAACTTGGGTGATATCTACCTTGGCTTTATTCTGCCCATAAGGGATAAGAGCGGGCGCCGGGATACCGGCGCGGGCAGCAATATCAGTGATGGGTTCGAGCTGGTGGGCTTGAGCGATCTCAACATCAGAAGGTTGCGTAGTCATGCCCACCAGCTTAGCGTGCTAAAGAAGTGTCTTGAGCAAAATCAAATAATTTTTTGATGATGCTAGAGAACGACTGCGCCGATGGCGTAGCACAGGAGGACCGACAAGGCGATGCTCACAGTGCCAGGAATGATGAACGGGTGGTTGAAGACAGCCTTTCCGATGCGGGTCGAGCCAGTGTCATCCATTTCAACGGCCGCCAACAGGGTCGGGTACGTCGGCAGAATGAACAGAGCGGATACCGCGGGGAAGGCAGCGACTGCGGTCAGCGGGTTGACGCCAAGGGCCAGGGCCGCAGGCATGAGAGCCTTGGTGGTGGCTGCCTGGGAGTACAACAGCGCCGCAGCAAAGAAGAGCACGATGGCCAGCAACCATGGGGCGGACTCGATGATGGACCCGGAGATAGCCTGGATGTCCTCCATGTAGTGGTTAATCAGCGTGGTGCCCAACCAGGCCACACCAAGCACACAGATACAGGCAGACATGCCAGACTTGAACACTGGGGTGTTGAGAACATCGCCAGCGGAGATCTTGGTGATCATGACGATGAGGGTTGCAGCGGTAAGCATCACCGTCATGATGGCTTCGTTACGGGGCAGAGTCGGCTCTTCGATGAGTCCTACCTGGGAGGAGGTCAGGGTGGCCCACAGCATAACGATGACGATGGCAACCAGGAAGATGATTACGGAGGTCTTGGCGCCCTGCATCGGGCTGTAGTTGTGGGAGCCCTGTGGCATCTTCACCAAGCCTTGGGCCTTGCGTTCTTGGTAAACGGGATCATCTTCGAGCTCAGCGCCTGCTCGGTTGGCAATCCAGGCGGCAGGAAAAATGGAGAGGAACGTCGCAGGAATGAGCACGGCGAGGATCTGCAAATAGCCCACGCCCATGGGCTCCAACAGGGAGGCCAGCAAGACGACGGCCGCAGAAATGGGTGAGGCGCAGATGGCCATCTGCGAGGCAACAACCGCGATGGACAACGGGCGTGAGGGGCGGACCTTGCCTTCCTTGGCTACCTCGACGATAACCGGGAGCGTGGAAAAAGCGGTGTGTCCAGTGCCTGCCAGAACGGTCATCAGCCACGTGACGACCGGGGCGTAGAACGTGATCTTCTTCGGGTTTTTACGAAGGAATTTCTCTGCCAGGTAGACCAGATAGTCCATGCCGCCAGCGCGCTGCATGGCAGCGATGGCCGCGATAACGGTCATGATGATGCCGATGACATCGAAGGGGATATCTTCGCGGGTGACGGGGACGCCGGTGAGGCCTAAAAGTAGAACGCCCAAGCCGCCGGCCATACCAATGCCGATTGAACCGATTCGGGCACCGAGATAGATCGCCGCAAGGACGATGAGGATGTGCACTACAACCATTGTGTAACTCCAATATGTGCAGTTGAACTGCAGTATGGGTGGTAATTCGCGCGGCGGTCAGAACACGACCATGGCGCGAGAACTGACAGTTTTTATTCTTCCCTATTAGTGTGGCTTTAGCGAGTATTCAGGCCCGATTGTGTCCGTTTCCACAAAAGTGCGCACCGACGGCTCGGTCTCGAGAGAGGGCGTGATACCTGGTGTGGTTGAAAACGGGCACACGCCCGCGCCGCCATCATTGAGGCAGCGCGGGCGTGTGTTGTACAGCATGAGCGATTCGCTCTCGCTAGTGCTGGGCGACGATTTATTCGTCGATGTACAGCTGGCCGCGGAACTCCGGGTGCATGAGGTTTTCCACGGACAGAACCTTGTTGAGGGTTTCCTCGTCGAGCAGGCCCTTCTCCAGAACCAGTTCCTTGACTCCCTTGCCGGTCTTCAGGGACTCCTTGGCAATGAGGTCACCGTTGTGGTGGCCGATGAACGGGTTCAGGTAGGTGACGATACCGATGGAGTTCTCCACATAAGCACGGCAGACGTCAGCGTTGGCGGTGATGCCCACGACGCACTTCTCACGCAGGGTGTCGACGGCGTTGCCCATGATGCGGATGGACTGGAACAGTGCCTCACCGATCACCGGCTCCATGACGTTGAGCTGCAGCTGGCCTGCCTCAGCGGCCATGGTGACGACGTGGTCGTTGCCGAAGATCTTGAAGCAGACCTGGTTGACAACCTCCGGAATAACCGGGTTGACCTTACCCGGCATGATGGAGGAACCAGCCTGACGCGGCGGCAGGTTGATTTCGGCCAGGCCAGCGCGGGGGCCAGACGACAGCAGGCGCAGGTCATTACAGATCTTGGCCAGCTTCATTGCTGCACGCTTGATGGTGGAGTGCAGCAGTACGTAAGCGCCACAGTCAGAGGTTGCCTCAATGAGATCGCGGGCGGTCTTAATCTCCAGACCAGTGACCTCGGACAATGCGGCGGTGACCTGGTGGCGGTAGCCGGCCGGGGTATTCACGCCGGTACCGATAGCGGTTGCGCCGAGGTTGATCTCCAGCAGACGCTTCTGGGCGTCACGCAGGATGGCCTGCTCTTCCGCAAGGTTGTGCGCGAAGGCCTTGAATTCATCACCAAGGGTCATCGGAACGGCATCCTGCAGCTGGGTGCGGCCCATCTTTAGGATGTCAACGAACTCGTTGCCCTTGGCGTGGAATGCTGCCTGCAGGGTATCGATGCGCTCGATGAGGTCTTCCATGGCGTAGTAGATGCCCAAGCGGAAGCCGGTGGGGTATGCGTCATTGGTGGACTGGGACATGTTGACATCATCGTTCGGGTTGATGACGTCGTAGGAACCCTTTTCCTCACCGAGGTACTCGAGTGCCAGGTTGGCTACAACCTCGTTGGTGTTCATGTTGAGGGAGGTACCAGCGCCACCCTGGAAGACATCCAGCGGGAACTGGTCCATGCAGCGGCCCTCTTCCAGGATCTGGTCACAAGCCCAGATGATTGCCTCTGCCTTCTTCTTAGGAAGGACGTGCAGACGGCGGTTAGCCATCGCGGTAGCCTTCTTGACCTGCACCATACCGCGGATGAAATCCGGGATGGTGTTGATGGTCACGTAGGAAATCTGGAAGTTCTCGATAGCGCGCAGCGTATGAACGCCGTAGTACGCATCGCTCGGAACCTCTACGGAGCCGAGAAGATCAGTCTCAGTACGCGTCTTTTTGCTGGACGGGGACTTCGGAGCCTTGTTGGTGGCTTTTTCCTCGACCTGGGACTTCACGTCCTTGGTCTCCTTGGCCTCCGGCTGAGCATCCTTCTTAGTTGTCTTTGCCATCGGGGCTGACTCCTTGCATAAAAATCGAAGAACGATGATGGTCAGCCCCCATCGTAGCTAGGAGCGCGAATAAAATGCTTGGATTCTCCCCCTAAAAGCGGGCAATTCGCAGATCCGAAGCCAAGATTGCCTCGGCGCCAAGCCCTTCCAGCGCGTCCATCACCTGATTAGCCTGCTTGCGGGGCACCATGACGCGCACAGCCACCCACCCTTCGCGTGCCAGTGGTGAGATGGTGGGACCAGTCAAGCCGGGGGTCACAGCTTCGACGTCTGGGAGCTTCTCTTCCGCCACGTTGTAATCGAGCATGACATAGTGGCGGGCGTTGAGGATTCCGCGAATGCGGCTGAGCACAACGTTCTCTTCGGCCGTGACTTCTTCGCCCTCGCGCTTGATCACGACCGCCTCGGAAGAAACGATGGGTTCGCCAAAGGGCTTAAGCCCTTGCTGACGCAGGGTAGTTCCCGTTGAGACAACATCTGCGATCACGTCTGCGACACCGAGGTGAATCGAAATCTCTACCGCTCCGTCGAGGCGAATGACGTCAGCCTCAATTCCATTCGCGCTGAGGTGATTGCGCACAACGTTAGGGTACGAAGTGGCGATGCGCTTGCCCTGGAGCTTCGGAACATCCCACTGCTCCCCCGCTGGTGCTGCGTAGCGGAACGTCGAGGCGCCAAAACCGAGGTCCAAGACTTCGTTGAATTTCGCGCGCGAATCGAGAGCCAAGTCGCGGCCAGTAATCCCGAGATCAAGGACACCCTGCGCGACATAAATGGCGATATCTTTCGGACGCAGGAAGAAGAACTCGACGCCGTTGTCCTCATCCACTACGTTCAACGATTTATTGTGACCACGGCCCTTATATCCTGCTTCCTTGAGGATCTCCAGAGCGGCCTCGGACAGAGAGCCTTTGTTAGGGACGGCGATTTTGATCATGAGTGTGCGGTGCTTTCTACGGTGATTGCGCTGGTTGTTGAAACTGCTGGAAGCCCTCGTACTGGGCGGCCGATTAGAGGTAGGTGTAAATGTCCTCGAGCTTCAGGCCACGCTTGTGGGCCATGACTTGGAGCCAGTACAGCAGCTGCGACATCTCCTCGGCGAGCTCTTCATCGGACTGATACTCTGCGGCAATCCACACTTCGCCAGCCTCTTCGATGATTTTCTTGCCCAGGTGGTGGATCCCTTTGTCAAAAGCTTCCACGGTGCCGGAGCCTTCAGGGCGCTCGGCGATTTTCTGGGACAATTCCTCAAACAGGCTCTCAAAATTCTTCACAATGGCTTATTCTTCCACACTGCTGCATAAAATGCTTCCTCCCTAGCCGAAATCCCGACGGAAGGAGTCAACCGCTCCACCGCCCCGCAGCGAATCCGCGGCGGCTAGAGTGCGCGTAGGCGGTTGTACCAGTCGTGGACGTCGGCGGCTGAAGCGCCGTCGAGATGGCGGTGCTGGGTTCCGCGCAACTCGGTGATGACGGTCGCCTCCTCCGGTACCGCAACGTGGTCGCCCTCGGGCAACGCGATAACGGTGCAGCCGGCGTCGACAGCCGCGCGCATGCCGGCTGCAGAATCTTCAAAGACCAGGCAATCCTGCGGTAAGGCGCCTACCCGGCGGGCAGCTTCGGCATACATGTCCGGAGCGGGCTTGCCCCGCGGGACTTCGTCACCGCAAATCGTGTCCACGAAGTAGTGTCGGCCTAAAGCAGCAATCGCGGAGTCAGCCACGTAACGTTCGGTATTCGTGGTCACCATCATGGACACACCCAGCTCCTTGAGCTCACCAAGCAGCTCCGGAATACCCGGGAAAATCTCGAGGTGTTCGGCGAAAAGGGACTTGACATAGTCGAACATGAGCCGACGGTACTTTTCGGTATCTCCCGGCTGAAGCACGACGCCCGCCTTATCGGCGCAGATGGTCAAGGTGTCCTCGAACGTGGCGCCTACCGTGGCCAAGCGCTCCGTCGGCGTGAGCCGGCGTCCCAGCGTTTCGGAGAGGTGGAAGGTGGCTTGCTCCCAAAGGGGCTCGGAATTAGTAAGGGTGCCATCCATGTCCCAGAAGATCGCTGCGGGACGGGTGGCACCTGCAGCCTGCTCGCTATCCGTCAATTAAAAATCCAGTTCCGGTAGCTGTGCCAAGGCATCGTCATCCGCGCCGGTCGCCGCCGAGGCAGAGTGGATAAGCTCGGTGAGCTCCTCCTTTTCCTCCGGCTCCAGCACCGCGTCAGCATTCTTTCGGTTGAAGGCGGCGAGTTTTTCCACGGAGGGGCGCACCGCTGAACTCAACAGCCCGCCTTCCGGATCATCGGGCAGCTTATCCAGATCATCGAGGAAGGACTCGAGGATGTTGCGAAGATCCGGGAGCACCGTTGCATCGAACGGTGCCTCCCAGAACTCCTTTTCCTCTTCCTTGAGGTAATCCCCGGTGGCAAAGGACTCGAGGTTGGACATGAACTCATCTACGGTGGGCTGGAATTCGGCGCGAATCGTCATGAGCTAAATCATGCCTGAAGTTGTCTAGAGGCGCACGCCCAGCAGAGAATTAAGTGCAGTGCGCAGCAAGCTGGACGCCTCCTCATCCGGAGCAGCATCCTGCAGTGCCTTATCTGCCCATCGATCGATGACCTCAAGGGCACGTGGCGTATCGAGGTCGTCGGCCAAGGCACGACGTACGTGGTGCACGACCTCCTTGACTTCCCCCACGTTGCCTGCCGTGCGGGAAGCCGCCCGCCAGCGCTCCAGCCGCTCCTGCGCGGTGTTCAGGACCGCATCGGACCAGTCACGGTCGGCTCGATAGTGGCCGGCGAAGACACCGAGACGGATGGCCGAAGGGTCGACGCCCGCCTCGACGAGCTTGTGGACGAACACCAGGTTGCCCAATGACTTCGACATCTTGGTGCCGTCCAAGCCGATCATGCCGGTATGCACATAGGACTGGGCCATCCGCTCCACACCCAACGCTGCTTCCGCATGGGCCGCGGAGAATTCGTGGTGCGGGAACTTCAGATCCGATCCGCCGCCCTGGATATCAAAGCTGGACCCGAGCCGGTTGGTCGCGATGGCGGAACACTCGATGTGCCAGCCCGGACGCCCCGGGCCAAACGGAGATTCCCAGGCGGGTTCGCCCTCGCGGTGGGCGCGCCAAATGAGCGCATCCAAAGGATCCCGCTTGCCGGGACGGTCCGGGTCACCGCCGCGCTCGGCAAAGAAGGTCTCCATCTGCTCGCGGGAATAATTCGACTCGTAGCCGAAGTTCTTCGTGGCCTCGATGGAAGCGTAGATATCCGGGAACTCAGGATCGTCGACAACGTAGGCTGCATCGGCGTCGAGAAGCGCCTGCACCATGACCGTAATCTCGTCGATGGCCTCCATCGCTCCGACGAAGTGCTGAGGCGGAAACACGGAGAGCAGCTCCATGTCCGAGCGGAAAAGATTGATCTGCGAGGTGCCCAGTTCGCGCCAATCCACACCGTCGCGCTCAGCGCGCTCGAAGAGCGGATCATCCACGTCGGTGATGTTCTGGGCGTAATTCACGGTGTAGCCGTTATCCAGCAATTGGCGGTAAATCAGATCAAACGTGAGATAGGTCGCTGCATGGCCCAGGTGAGTGGAATCATAAGGGGTAATGCCACAGACATACATCGTGGCGGTCTCCCCCTTGATGTTGAGCTTCTTTACCTCTTCATCAGCGGAATCATAGAGGTGAAGCGGCGACGGGACGCCAGGGACGGAATCGATGTGCGGGACGGGCCAAGATTGCATGGGCACCATCCTAACGTGTGACCCCACCGCCGCGGGCGCATGGCCGGTTAGGGGGCAAGAACCCCGAGGCCCAGCAACAGCATGACGAGAAGCCCGACAGGAATGCGGTAGGCCGCAAACCATTCGAAGGAGTGGCTGCCCACGAACTTCAGCAGCCACGCAATAGACGCATAGCCGACGACGAACGCGATGAGCGTGCCGACGAGCAGCTGGGCGCCGGTGGCAGACTGCCCCACGGTGGGGCCGAAGGCGTCGCCAAGCGAAAACAGCCCCGAAGCCATGACCGCAGGAATGGCCAAGAGGAAGCTAAAGCGCGTCGCCACCTCGCGATCCAAGCCCAAAAAGAGGCCGCCCGAAATCGTTCCTCCCGAGCGCGAGACACCTGGGATAAGTGCCAAGCACTGGCACAGGCCCATGACGATGGCATCGCGCATCGTCAGTTCCTCGAAGCTGCGTTCCTTCTTCCCTACCCTCTCGGCGATGATGAAAACGAAAGAGAAGAGCACGAGCATGGAGGCGGTAATCCACAGGTTGCGTAGGTTATCCCTAATCAGGTCCTTGCCCAGCACGCCCAGGATGCCAATGGGGATGGAACCGACGATGACCATCCATCCCATGCGGTAATCCTGGCCACGCTGGTCCTTGCGCACGAGACCTATGAACCAGCCTTTGAGGATCTGCCAAATCATTCCCGCGAAGTACACGATCACTGCCAACTCGGTGCCGAGCTGGATAACCGCAGTGAAGGAGGCGCCTGCGTCTTGGCCCCAAAACAGGGTGGACACGATGCGCAGGTGTCCGGAAGAGCTCACGGGCAGGAATTCGGTGAGGCCTTGGACGAGGGAGAGGATGATGACCTGCATCCATGTCATGGCTTCAGTTGTCGCTGTTGTAGTCACCCGCGACAGCCTACTAGCGCGGTCCATGGCTTCCGGTTTCCACCACGCTGACTGCTAGGATGAGGGATCGTGAAAATGCGTCGTGTTCTGCTTTCTTCTGCCCTTCTCACCAGCGCCTGCGCTCTTGCCGCCTGCAATCCCACGGTTGGTGTTGGCGCAGATCCCAATTCCGCGGTCTATGGCAAGGCCGAACCCGCCTCCTCCCCGGCGGCCACCAAGCCGGTGGGCAACGTCGTCCCCTTCGATGCCGTGTCGGATCTCGCCGCAGTCGGTGACGTCCTTGCAGTTCGCACCGATGAGTCACTCGCCGTAGGCACCGCCGATGACTTCTCCGAGGAGAAGGCCACCACAGTATCCGTCGATGCGAAATGTGGCGACCTGACTGCCTCCGACCAGCACTTCCTTCTCGCCTGTGGGGATAAGGTACTGGTCTTTGATCCCCAGAAGCCGGATTCCCCCCAGGAGTTAGCAGTGGATGAGGAGACGCCGGTGACGGTGGCCACAGAGGCCTCCAGCGGCGAGGTCTTCGTTGGCTCTGGGGAATCCACCACCATCGGCGTCTATGCGGACGGCGAACGCACCACCGACATCACGGTGGAGGCCGGCTCAGATCAGCTCATCTCCGTCCCCAATCCGGATGGCGCCGACGGCATCGTCCGCGTCTTAAGGGAGGACTCCACGATTCAGTCGCTGGACTGGGAGAAGGACCGCGCGGGCGGACGCCTTCGTGTAGGCCAGGGTGTGGGTCAGATCGCAGGCGGTGAGGGCGCCGTGGTCGTAGCTTCAGATACAGTGGGCAAACGCGTGGCCATTTACACCGCCAGCGACGTCATTCGCCTGCACCAGTACGGAAACACTGAGGGCACGCCGTGGGGCGTGGCCTGGGACGCAGAGCGTTCCTTGGCTTGGGTGACCACCACTGACAACAACCTGCTGCACGCATTCACCGTCGCTGCGGGTGTTCCGGAGTCCGTCGGCAGCATGGCCACGGTGGCGGATGCTCACAACGTTGCAGTGCTTGGCGACGGCACCCTCGTCACCGCCTCAGCTAGCGGTGACGGCCTCCAGTTCATCAGCGATCCGCAACTCGACGCGACACCCCGCTAGATTTCGCCATCCCGCCTCTTTTCATCTTCGACTTTTTTAAGGACACCGCATGCAGTACCCAGCTCTCCACCGTGCCCGCCACGCGGTCTACCAGGCCGCGTTGAAGGGAATGTTCAAACTCAGCCCGGAACGCATCCACGGCATCATCAATGGCGGTCTCGCCGCGCTCCAGGTCGCATCGCCGCTTAACCGTGCGCTGGGCAAGGTCGTACCGGTCACTGATCCGGTCCTGGCACAAGAGGTCTTTGGCGTTCGCTTCCCGCGCCCGCTGGGGCTGGCCGCAGGTTTTGATAAGAATGCGGCGGCTGCCGACGTCTGGTCCCCCATCGGCTTCGGATACGCCGAGCTCGGTACCATCACCCCGAAGGCGCAGCCGGGCAATCCAGCTCCCCGACTTTTCCGGCTCAAGGCTGACAAGGCCATCTTGAACCGCATGGGCTTTAACAACGAGGGCGCGCTGGTGGCTGCCCGCAACCTACGCAAGCGCCGCTCTAACGATGTCGTGGGCATCAACATCGGTAAGAACAAAGTCACTGAAGCTGAGCATGCGGTGGATGACTACCGCCAATGCGCATCAGTGTTAGGGGATCTGGCCGATTATGTCGTGGTCAACGTCTCCTCCCCTAATACCCCGGGCCTGCGCGACCTGCAGGCGGTGGAATCCCTGCGCCCCATTATGGAGGCCGTGGTGGAATCGACGTCCTCGCCGGTCTTGGTGAAGATTGCACCGGACCTCAGCGATGAAGATATTGATGCCGTAGCTGATATGGCCGTAGAGGTTGGACTAGCAGGCATTGTGGCCACAAATACCACCATCTCACGCGAGGGGTTGGTAACCCCGGCTGAGGAGGTCGCGGCGATGGGAGCCGGCGGCGTGTCCGGCCCTCCGGTGGCTGCGCGCTCGCTGGAGGTCCTGCAGCGCCTCCACTCCCGTGTGGGCGATAAGCTGGTTCTGATCTCGGCCGGTGGTATCTCCACCCCGGAGCAGGCGTGGGAGCGTATCACCGCAGGAGCCTCGCTGCTGCAGGGCTACACCGGCCTGATCTACGGCGGCCCGGATTGGATCCGCGACATCCACCGTGGCATTGCTCAGCAGATTCACGCTCACGGCTTGAGCAACATCTCGGAGGCTGTAGGTTCCGGCCTGGAATGGGCGGACTAGACCGCCACGGCGGTCCTAGCGCAAGGTGCGGCGGATAATGACCGCACACAACCCTGCTGCGACGGCGTACAGGAAGACCACGTACTGGCCCATCGTGGTGAGAACCGTGTTGGGAAGCGCCCGGCTGGCGATGATGAGGACGAGCGCCAGGACCAGGGCGATGATCTGCTCGCGGCTGCCCCGCTGATCGCGGCGTTGGGTGCTGAATGCGCCGACGAGAAGCGCCGCACCCACAATGGCCAGGCGGCGCCATGTCCATTCGAAGGTAGCTCCCCAGCCGTCGGTAAATATGGATACGAGCCCGAATAGCGCGAGCACGGCGGCCAGCAGCATGAAGGCGCCGCCCACGCGCAGGGCGGCGGGGATGTCTACTCCGTCGGTGGTGGGGTTGGTCTCCGGATTCTTACTCATTGTGATGAGTGTAATTGGCCCTTTTAGTGGGCTTCGTACCAGCCCCAGGTAACCGCACGGCCAAGCGTGTGGAAGAAGAGGTTGAAACCGAGGACCGTTGGAGTGGCGTCCGGATCAATGTCCAGTTTTTCTACGTCAACGGCGTGTACGGCGAACAAGTAGCGGTGCGGAGCATGCCCGGCTGGCGGCTGGGGTCCGTAGTAGACGCGTTGGCCGCTATCGCCTCGCAGGCTGATGACACCGTCGTGGCCGAGGTCTTCAGCAGAGCCGGCACCAGTAGGTAGCTCGCGGACATCGGCAGGAATGTTGAAAGCCGCCCAGTGCCAGAAACCTGAGCCCGTTGGTGCGTCAGGATCAAAGCAGGTGACGGCGAAGGACTTAGTTCCCTCCGGTACGTCGGACCACGACAGCTGCGGGGACACATTCTCAGGCGCGCGGAAACGCTCCGCGATCTCTGAGCCTTCCTCGATGTCAGAGGACGTCACGGTGAAGCTGGGGACATCTCCCAACGGTGCGTAAGGGTCCGGGCCCGGGAAACGAGAGTCAGTGGCGTAGTTCACGGTGGTATCTGAAGTGTTGCTAGTCATAGATCCCTTTGTACCGGAAAGCTATATTCAGCGCGCCGATTTAGGGTGCAGACGCCATATACAGGGCTTGCGGGTGCACCGTCCGGCACGCGCAAGCGCTAACGAACAACGTACTTTCACCGGTGTGTTTTCAACCCTTAAAAGTAGCGTGAAAACATGGCGTGTAGTGCTGATTTGTGAAGTGGCACCGGTTCGGGATACAGTATTCGAGTGCCCAGCCGAGAGGCTGAACAAACACCCTAGCCCGGGTGGCGGAATGGCAGACGCGCTAGCTTGAGGTGCTAGTGTCCTATTAACGGACGTGGGGGTTCAAGTCCCCCCTCGGGCACAACCGAAACCCCGTGTCTCGCACCATCGGAAAAGATGATGTGAGACACGGGGTTCCTGCTTTCGTTGGTCCGGCCGGCGGCCGCGGGCGCCCCGACTCGGAGGCCCCGCACAATCCCCTATCCCGCTGTAGTAATAGTGGGTTCCCGCTCTTCGACCACCGTGGCTTTCTTCTTCGACGTGACGTAGCTGTGTACTGCCTTGATCGCAATGGGAGCTACTGACAGCGCAATAATGAGCAGCATGATCTTCTCAATCGAGTTGGCGATGCCCGGAATATTGCCCAGAAAGACGCCGACGAGGTTCATAGAAAGCACCCAAGCCACTGCCCCGCTGACATTCCAGCCAATGAACTTCTTATAGCGCATCCCGGCCGTCCCGGCAGCCACCGGGATGAAGGTACGTACGATCGGAACGAACCGTCCCAGCACCAAAGCAAGAGGGCCGTGCTTGCGGAAAAAATTCTCCGCGGTGTTAAGGTACTCCAACTTGAGGAGCCGTGCATCCTGCTGAAACAAGCCGCGCCCGAAGCGGTGGCCAATCCAATAGCCCACTTGATCACCTGCAATAGCAGCCACGATACCCACGGTGATAAGCAGCCACAGTGAGACATGGAGATCGTGGCGCAGAATCGCGGCGGTCACCAGAAGGGAGTCTCCCGGAAGAAACGGAAAGAGCACGCCTGATTCGATGAATACAACGAGCGCAATTCCGCCAATCACCCACGGCCCGAACGCTTCGAGTAAGGTGGCCGCGTCCATATAGGACGTGAGGTTATGAAGAAAGTCCAAGATCCACTCCAAAAAGATCATCGGTGTCAGGACAGACACGAAAAGAAAGCAGTGCGGATGCGCACCGCTCTTCAGTATCCTCCGCGAAGTCCATATCGTATGCACTGGATTGGGGCTTGCCAGCAAGTTGGGGCGAAACTGCCAGCCCCTCCCTAGACGGCGTTGATATCTGCTTTTATTTCCTCCCCGCTAGCGCTGGGCGCGAGTATTCTTCATGCAGCCTGAATGAGGGATCAGCAGCCTTGTAGCGCTAGGCTTGAAGCCCTATGAAAACTGGTTGGGTGCGCAGCGTCGGTGACTTCTTCGTGTCACTGGGACGATCGGCATGGCAGAGCTTTCGTCGCTGGAGCTGGAAGCGGTGGGCAGCAGTAATCGTTGCCGGCGCGGCGTTGATTGTAGGTGCCGTGCTTGTCGACGTCCCCTCGCTCGCCGTGCTGCGCTCGTGGTCGGAGCACCTTGGGCCTTGGTTCGTTGTGGCCTTTACAGGGGCCTATGTTTTCTTTACGCAGTTTCCCATCCCGCGAACTGTATGGACGCTCGCCGCTGGCCTGCTTTTCGGTCCGTGGCTGGGGTTGGCCATCTCTCTCGTGGCGCTGACCATCTCCGCTACCGTTTCCTTGCTCATTGTGCGCAGCTTGCTCGGTGAGTGGATTCGTCCGCACCTCACGCACCCAGCGGTGTACGCAATCAACGCTCGACTCGACCGGCGCGGCTGGCTGGCTGTAGCGTCACTGCGGATGGTGGCGGGAGTTCCTTTTTCCTTACTCAACTATGTCGCCGCGCTGACTCCCATTTCGGTCATGCACTTCTCCGTAGCCACGCTCATCGGCTCTATCCCCACGACCGCCATCGGCGTCTTCTTCGGGGATGCGCTCACCGGCTCCACGAGCCCCTACACCATTGTCGCCTTCCTGTTAGCGGCCGCGCTCGGGGCCGCGGGGCTCATTCTTGACACGCGTTTGCCTCTTGCCCCCGGAACGCGCGGCTCGGTCAAGCGCAAGGGGTAGACTGGGCCTTGTTTCTCTCTGGAAGGAGTCCCGCACTGTGCTAGCAGTCCACGCCCGTTACCGCGGCCGCTCGGTACGCCGAGCTGATTTGGTTCAACGCTCCGCCGCTGCCTTGTCCACCCTGGAAGGCATTGGTGAATTCGAGGTTCTCGGTGTCGAGGATATCTGCGCCGTGGCCTATTCTTCTTCCGCAGTCTGCGATGTTGTGATGGCGCTGCTCGCGGACGGTGATTGGGCCATCGGCATCGGAGTTATCCCCGGCCAAGGGGCCGGTGACGCCGAAACTCGGGCGGTGGCTACCGCCGCGGTCAAAGGCTCCGCTCGTGCGGGGCACGTCTACGCCAAGGTGGATCGTCGCGGGCGGGCACAGCAAGCGCAGGATATTGCGGCGGCCTTCGCCCTTTTAGGCTTTGTCTTGAACAAGCGCACGATGGAGGGCCGCGAGGCCACCTCGCTGGTACGCGGCGGGCTGAACCAAAATGAGGCCGCTGAAGAACTGGGCATATCCAAACAGGCGATGTCCCAACGCCTGCAAGCTGCGGGCTGGGCGGCAGAGACCGCCGGCTGCCAGCTGGCGGTCAACCTCATCGACCGAGCAAATGCGGATTAGAGTAAATCCTCTTTGCTCAGCTCCGGTGTGGTGACGAAGTCCACGAGCCGCTCTACCGCACCGATCAGCGTGGAATCCAGATCCCGGAATGACGTCACGGCGTTGTAGACGCGGCTCCAGCCTTCCTTAGGGTCAGACCATCCAACACGGCGGCAGATGCCAGTCTTCCAGTCCTCTCCAAAGGGCACGTCCGGCCAGGCTCGCAGCCCGAGGCGCTCAGGTTTGACTGCTGCCCAGATATCAATGAAGGGATGCCCGGTAACGAGCACGTGCTCGCCGACCGTCTGCGTCAACCGCGTCTCCTTCGATCCTTCGACAAGGTGATCCGCCAAAACCCCTACGCGGCGTGCAGGGCCCGGCTGAAATTCGGCGAGACGTTCCTCGAGGTTGTCCAGACCTTCGAGGTATTCGACGACCACACCTTCCACGCGCAGGTCGTGGCCCCACACCTTTTCCACGATGGCGGCATCGTGGATGCCCTCGACCCAAATGCGTGATGGCGCGGCTACCTTCGCTTCCACATTTTCCACGCGGCGTGATCCTGAATTGGACTTGCGGGGTGCTTGCTTTTCGACGTAGCGGGTCAGCGTAACCGGCTGTCCCTCCAATAAAAATCCACCTTTGACGAGTTTGAAGACACGTGCGTTTCCGTGCCGATCCTCGAGCCGCACTACTGGGCCCCACACGGTCTTGTCAACGCCTAAGACCGCTCCCACAAAATCATCACCGCGAACCTCGACCACCATGCCTGGTTCTGCGGGTACCTCGGGGTACTCCGTCTTCTTGTTGCGTGCATGTCCGGCAAAAATATCGCCGCCATAGGGGTCCCGGGAATTCAAGCTCATAGCGGTCTACCCTATCGTCTACACTGTCCAGCCATGGATATGCGCGCCGAAGTTTGGTCCCCTCTACAAAACGTTGCCGTGTGGCTTGGAGCGTGGTTGTGGGGCCAGGAATCTACCGATGACTTCCTCGACGCTCTCACTGAGCTTGGCGGCGAGCAAGTAGCCGCTGACGGTAAGCCTTTCGTTAATGTTATGTCACTTCTAAGGCGCGAGTCGGCCGCGATCATCGAGCGCGGTGAACGCGAGCCATTGCTGCGGCTGGTCCTTTCTGGGCCCGGCGAAGCGCCGGCTCTTCCGGCGGGATCCGAGTCCGCTCAAGCTGCGGTCGAAAACCCGGCCGGCGCCATCGTTGTGCGCACCAACGATCCTGATAGGAATTTAGTGCTTATCCCCACCTACATCGCAGGTGTGACGCGGTGGACGGTGATTGAGGAAACGGACCCGTTGCCCTCGCCCGCGTGGCTGAGCCCAGGAGAAGCGGATGCGCTGCTGAGCACTGCAACGAATGAATCGGCCTCTCTCATCGAAGCAACGGGGTATCGCAGCGATGCTCTCCCCAACCCGCGGCTGACCGTAGGTACGCTGAGCGACTTCTACGACACCCCGGGCTTGCCCTCAGCGGTGCCGGGGCGTGCGGCAAAGCTCTTTGCTCGGGCTGACCGGGTTGCTGCCATTATCGAGACGGTGACTGATCGAGTCCAAGACCACAGCCTCGATCCGCAGCTTCTGCGCCTGTGGCGCCACATCCGCCAAGCGCGCATGGCGGGAGTGGCCTACGCGTTAAGCGAATTCGCACGCTAGTGAGGCTTGCGCAGCGACCAAATATCGCAGCAACCATCGGCGCAGGGCTCGCCGTTGACCGTGCACCCCTGCACTGTGACCTCGCCGAGGGACGCGGGCACACTGCCCTGCTCTAGTTCCTCGATCAGATCCACGATCAGCGATGCAAAGCGCTCAGACGGCCCGGCGGTGCGGGTGCGGTAGACACTGACGCCCATCGCATCGGCGGCCTGCTTGAGCTCGGAATCGAGATCCCAGATCACCTCCATGTGATCAGAGATGAATCCGATGGGACAGACGACGACGCCGTCGACGCCTTCCTCTTCGTGGATCCGTGTGGTGTGGTCTACGATGTCTGGTTCCAGCCACGGTGTGGCCGGGTTACCAGAGCGCGATTGCCACACGAGGTCATAGTCCTTAACGCCGGCGGCCTCGGCGACGAGGCGAGAGGCCTCCGCCACCTGGCGGGAGTAAATATGTTTATCCCCTTCGTCACCTCCAACCGCATCGTGTGCCGTGGGCACTGAGTGCGCGGTGAAGAGCATGCGAGTGCTAGCCAGCTTGTCGTCCGGAACCTGCGTGTAGGCCTCCCGGACAGCGGCAGCCATTTCCTCTACAAACTTCGGGTGATCGAAGAACTGGCGCAGCTTGGTGAAGGTTATGTCTGGAAGGTTCTTATCCTCAACGTGCTGACGCAGGGCAACGATGTCTTCGTTGTATTGCCGGCAGGCGCTGTAGCCGCCCCAGGCCGAGGTGGCAAACACGGCGACGCTGCGCACTCCGTCCGCTGCCATCTGGTCAACGGCCTCTGTCCCAAAGGGATGCCAGTTACGGTTGCCAAAATAGACCGGCAGATTATGTCCGCGATCCGAAAGCTCTGCCGAGATATTGTCGATGATCTCTCGATTCAGTGCATTGAGCGGGCTCACGCCGCCGAAATGAAAGTAGTGCTCCCCTACCTCTTCGAGGCGCTCACGGGGAATGCCACGGCCGCGGGTTACATTCTCCAAAAATGGAACAACCTCCTCGTTTCCTTCCGGGCCACCGAAAGAAAGAACGAGGAGGGCGTCAAATGAGGAGGGCACCGAATCGGTGCTGTGGGCGTTGCCCTGGGCAGTACGCAGTGTGTCAGTCATACAGCCCAGTCTAGCAACGCGCCTTGTTAGATCAGGCGCACGGCATAGGGGGCCATGCCGCCTTGGCGTACTGGGGTGATACTGACGTTTTGGCCAGACTGGGGAGCTTCAACCATGGTGCCATCACCAAGGTAGATCGCCACGTGCTGGTTGCCGTTCGGGCCATAGAAGATAAGGTCGCCGCGCTCCATTTCGCTCGGAGAAATCTTCGTTCCCTTCTGGTACTGGTAACCGGTGTAGTGCGGCAAGGAGATACCCACACCCGCGAAGGCATACAGAACCAGACCCGAGCAGTCGAAACCAACCTTGTTGTAGTCACCGTGGGAGTCTGCAACGCCTCCATCACGGATGCCCTTGGTAGGGCCATTTGCGTCACCGCCGCCCCACGCATACGGAACTCCGACCTGGGAGGTGGCGCGCTCAATCACGGTCTCGATCTTTGCTTCGCGGGAGGCGTCGCCCAGCGTTGCCGATGCCTCCTTGGTCACGCTGTCGGTGGTATCAAGCTCTTCTAGGACGCCGGACACATCGGAGGCAAGAGAATCCTCGTCCTCAGTGGCCGTGGTTGTGGATGCCGATTCGCTCGTCGACGTCTCGGTGGATCCCGCTGCCGTGGACCCCGTGCTCTCGCCTTCGCCCTGAAGAGCAAACAGCTTCGAAGAGCCCTGCACAAGCGCGTCGATCTCGTCCTGGGTCAAGCTGTTGTTGTGGTTAGGCTGGGACGCCGCCACCATCGAGGCGACGGTTCCAACTACGCCGATGCCGAGGGCAACAGTCTCAGGATCGATGTCACCCGGATCAAAAGAGCTGCCGCCTCGGGGCTGCCCTGTCTCCTTCTTCTCAGAGCCCGTTGCGCGAGTAGAAGACAGCTCCTGCACGTTTGGATCCGAAGCAACCGCGTTTGCAGCGCTTGAAAGTTCCTTCATCTCCTCCGCAGAGGCCGCAGGGGTCGAGCGCTGTGCTTGGAGCGTAGGAGTCTTGGCATCAGAGGCCGAAGGGCCAGCCGGTGCGTTGGTCGTGGACTCGGCGGCAGTCGTTGTGTTGGCGGGCTCGGACGGGACTACCGTGGGCTCATCGGCGTCGTCGGTGGCCTCGGTGGCGTCCTGCGTATCGCTCTGCACCTCCGAAGTCAACGCTCCATCGTTGACCTCTGTTCCAGCCTCAGGGGTTGACACTTCATTTTCGTCAACCCCCTTAGCTTGATTGAGGGCCTTATGGAGAGCGGAGAGTTGTGAGAGAAGATCATCGCGCTCGGATGCCGAATCCTTGATGGAGGCTTCGGAGGCGGTGAGCTGATCGCGTGCCGCGGTCTCGGCATCGGCGGCCCGGTCTGCGCGCTCCTCAGCAAGCTGCTGGGTCTTACGCAGCTGAGATTCCTTATTGGCCTTTTCCGTCCGCTGCTTTTCCAAGTCACGCAACACGGCCTGTTGCTTATCGGATTGTGAACGTAGATAGGACTGACGCTCAAGCATATCCGAGCGGGCATCCTTACCTGCTGCATGCGCAACGGTGTCGGAGGTATTGGCGCGGCGGTAGGCCGAACGTGAGACCTCGTCCAACTTTGCTTGCGCATCCGCGACATCCGCCTGCGCGGCGTCGAGTTGCTCGCGCGCCGTCGTGGTCCCCTGGCGTGCCTGGGCCGCCTTGGTCCGAGCGTCGTTGAGATCGACGAGCGCCCGGTTCACAGATTCGCGTTGGATACCGATGGCCGCTTCAGCTTGAGCGATACGTTCCTCGATCTGCGCGATAGCGCCGGCGAGGTCAGCGATGGACGGATTATCGGAGGATAGCAGGGAGTCAATGTTGAGCTGCTCAGGTTCCGCCGCCACTGCAGGAGTGAGCGAGGAGGCAGTAGATAAGGCTGCAGTGGTCGCAATAGCAGCGAAGGCTGCTTTGAAGCGCCGGAAGCCGAAGGATGATGTGGTGGCCACGAGAGTTATCTCCTAGACACCTACCCATGTAGTTGTGCATCCCTACAGTATTTCCTCATGGCTGGGCGAAGCCGGATGCGGCAGCAGAAAACGTCGCTGGGACTTGAGGTTGCTTCTTCGCCAATAGCGAGTAGGTACTGCGGGGTGCGTCGCCTCCCCCACCACTTCGAAGCTGAAAGGTTGCATGCGTGCCTAAGGAAAGCCGTACGCTTCCTAGAGTTACGCCTTCGAGGCTGATGAAGCGGTGATGGATACGCGAACAAGAGTGGTCGAACGAGGCATGTACGTCCTGGCGCAGGCAGGAGTATTCCTGCGTTCGTGCCCCTAAAGGGCACTGTGTCCTGCCAACAACGGAGACACTAAAGGTACTGCGCGGGCGCTGTGTATGCACCAACGTCTCATCAGACCGCCGACCCAATCTTCCAGTTGCAGAGCGTCCCTCGCTCGATAGCGAGTACGCCTAGGACTAGCCGCGATCCGACGACGAAGGGGCACACATCTGGCTGAGGGCCACGTCTCTCACGGTTCCTCCTCGCTGGACGCCGCGCTCGTGAAAGCAGCAACTCGCGCCCACATGGCACAAGTGCCCGCCTCCATGGCTGGCACCCAACCGGAAACCGGAAGAGCATACGGCCGCTTCTTGCCCGCTACAAAGACGCGCACAATGAAGTGTGTGAAGCCTCTTCCACTCGGAAGGTAGGTGTTTCGATTTTTAAAAGTTGAACACTGGTACCGACTGCCTCGAGCAAACTGTTCTGCTACTCGCGTCAGCAGCGACACGACGTTCATCCACCAGGCGGTGAACCCCAACTGTTCCCTTCGCTCGTGGCGTGCTTCCCCACATACCCGTGCGACAAATCAATTGAGAGTCAAGGCTTGGTCCATGAACGTATGGAGCAATAGTCAACCCGTGAGTCGATACGTGAACCATACGTCACCGACACGCCATCTCGCACACTTTCCTCAACTTTCACATCAGCCACGTGCGGCCACAGGGCATGACAGGAGCACCTAACCTGCAATGACTTTGTTACCAAGGTGTGATTGTGATGTTTGTCACTTTTAGGTAACGCCCGCTCCCAAGGTCTGTTTCCAAGTCGGCCTGTCAGTGCGTGTGTGGCGTCACGCCTTGAGGCTTGTCTCACCGACCGCTCTCGTGATTGCCCCAGATTGCTACATCCGTCCTTCATGTCGGACTGGGGCACGATGCTCTAGCGGGCCATTTGACCCTCGGTGAAATTTCACGGCCTGGCAAGCCCCGCAATCACGGATAACTTGCCGTTCGGCGCGCGACGCAAACCACTCCCCCGCTTCGAAAGTAAAGGGATAGTGGTTGACTTTTGCCACTTCCCCACTCCCCTGCCGTCAGGCCCCAACGAGTAGCGAAGTGCGCGCCGTAGTTATTCCGCCTATTTTTCGGCGATCAAATTGTGCCGAGCAGACGCGCGGAAGGCTATCCATCCGACGGCCGAAGCGAGGCAGAAAAGGAGCCCCAGAATGATTCCCCATGGTGCTGAAAAATGGTCAGCGGTGGCATAGAAATCATTGAGCAGCGTGACCTGATCGAGACCGGTTGGCAACGCATCTTCGGCCGCCTCCAAGGTTGCGCGGTCATAAGAATTGCTCACCGCGGAGACCTTCATGGGCGCCTGCAAGATGACAGTGTCTAGCCCTGTCTGTTGCTGGAGGGTTGTCGCTAAGTCGCGGAGATCCGGAATCTTCTCCGGGAAGACGTCAACCACTGCGATACCGTGTCCGGGTTGTAATGAGGCTGAGATGTGGGCCTGGAGGTCGTCGTCAAGCGCCAGCTCCGGATTAGAGAAGGCAACGCCGTCGGCTGACAGCTGTGCGGCAATATCGTCTACATTTACGTCCGCCGGGATCATCTGCCACTCCTCGTTGTCTTGTAGCGCTTCGGTTCCCCAGATTCGTGGTCGAGCCTAAACCGCCGGACCCGGACAAGCTTCGCGACGCGCCGCTACCCCCAAAATGGATGAAACAGAACGCGCGTACTGTTATAGTGGTGTCGACCGAGGGTTCTTACATCTACAATGTATTAGAGAACATGCGCGTTCAAAGATCGTCGACACGCCTGGCCCCCTGAAGGGTCAGTGCTAGTCGGATAGTTCGACGAACCCTCGACAAGTGTTCGATAACCCACAAGCGAAAAGCAAGGAATGGAGCTCCTTATGACTGAAAGCCTGAACTCCTTCGGCGCCAAGAAGACTCTTGAGGTCAACGGTAAGTCTTATGACTACTTTGACATCAACGCAGTCGAGGGCCTGGAGAAGCTTCCGTACTCCCTCAAGGTTCTGGCTGAGAACCAGCTGCGCTACGAGGACGGTAAGAACGTAACCAAGGATCACATCAACGCTTTGGCCAATTGGGATCCGTCCGCTGAGCCGGATACTGAGATTCAGTTCACCCCGGCCCGCGTTCTCATGCAGGACTTCACTGGTGTCCCTTGCGTGGTGGACCTCGCAACCATGCGTGAGGCAATCACCGCACTCGGCGGCAAGCCGGACCAGGTGAACCCGCTCAACCCGGCCGAGATGGTTATTGACCACTCCGTCATCGTCGAAGCCTTCGGCTCCACCGAGGCCCTTGAGAAGAACGTTGAGATCGAGTACGAGCGCAACCAGGAGCGCTACCAGTTCCTGCGCTGGGGTGCTGAGAACTTCTCCAACTTCCGCGTTGTTCCCCCGGGAACCGGTATTGTCCACCAGGTCAACATTGAGTACCTCTCCCGCGTGGTCTTCGACAACGACGGTCTCGCATACCCGGATACCTGTATTGGTACCGACTCCCACACCACCATGGAGAACGGCCTAGGCATCCTGGGCTGGGGCGTTGGCGGCATCGAGGCAGAGGCAGCGATGCTGGGCCAGCCGGTGTCCATGCTGATCCCGCGCGTCGTGGGCTTCAAGCTCACCGGCGAGATTCCGACCGGCGTGACGGCTACCGACGTTGTTCTGACTATTACTGAGATGCTGCGTCAGCACGGCGTGGTTCAGAAGTTCGTTGAGTTCTACGGCAACGGCGTGAAGGCCGTGCCGCTGGCCAACCGTGCCACCATCGGTAACATGTCCCCCGAGTTCGGCTCCACCGCTGCAATCTTCCCGATCGACGAGGAGACCATCAAGTACCTCGAGCTCACCGGCCGCCCGCAGGAGCAGATCGACCGCGTCGAGGCATACGCCAAGGCTCAGGGTATGTGGCTGGAGCAGGATGCTCCGGAGGCAGAGTACTCCGAGTACCTCGAGCTGGACCTGTCCACCGTGAAGCCGTCCATCGCTGGCCCGAAGCGCCCGCAGGACCGCATCCTCCTCTCCGAGGCCAAGGAGCAGTTCCGTAAGGACCTGCCAACCTACGCTTCCGGTGACGTCGTCGTCGACGAATCCACCGTTGAGGCCAAGCGCATGACCGCCGAGGGCGGCGACGAGAACTCCCTCGTTGACGTGACCGGTGGCCTGAACAAATCCCGCGCAGGCGAGGGTGAGTCCGCTGCTAAGGGCAGCTCCGGCCGCCAGTCCAACCCGGTGACCGTCACCTCCCCGAACGGCGGCGAGTACACGCTGGACCACGGTATGGTTGCCATCGCTTCCATCACCTCCTGCACCAACACCTCCAACCCGTCCGTCATGGTCGGCGCTGGTCTTATCGCACGTAAGGCTGCTGAAAAGGGCCTGAAGTCCAAGCCGTGGGTTAAGACCATTTGTGCTCCGGGTTCCCAGGTTGTCGATGGCTACTTCCAGCGCGCAGACCTGTGGAAGGATCTGGAGGCCCTGGGCTTCTACCTCTCCGGCTTCGGCTGCACCACCTGTATCGGTAACTCCGGCCCGCTGCCGGAGGAGATCTCCAACGCCATCAACGAGCATGATCTGGCTGCTACCGCGGTGCTTTCCGGTAACCGTAACTTCGAGGGCCGTATTTCCCCGGACGTCAAGATGAACTACTTGGCTTCCCCCATCATGGTCATTGCCTACGCTATTGCCGGCACCATGGACTTCGATTTCGAGACCCAGCCGCTGGGCCAGGATCAGGATGGCAACGATGTCTTCCTCAAGGACATCTGGCCTTCCCCGCAGGAGATCGAGGACACCATCCAGCAGGCCATCTCCCGCGAGCTCTACGAGGCTGACTACGCCGACGTGTTCAAGGGTGACGACGCATGGCGCAGCCTGGACGTTCCGGAGGGCGAGACCTTCAAGTGGAACGAGGACTCCACCTACATCCGCAAGGCACCGTATTTCGACGGCATGCCGACTGAGCCGGAACCGGTTCAGGACATCAAGGGCGCTCGCGTTCTTGCTAAGCTCGGTGACTCCGTGACCACCGACCACATTTCCCCGGCCTCTTCCATCAAGCCGGGTACCCCGGCCGCTCAGTACCTCGATGCCAACGGTGTGGAGCGCCAGGACTACAACTCCCTGGGTTCCCGTCGTGGTAACCACGAGGTCATGATGCGCGGTACCTTCGCTAACATCCGCCTCCAGAACCAGCTGGTCGACGTCGCTGGTGGCTACACCCGCGACTTCACCCAGGAAGGCGCACCGCAGGCCTTCATCTTCGACGCCTGCGAGAGCTACAAGGCAGCCGATATCCCGCTGGTTGTCCTGGCAGGTAAGGAGTACGGCACCGGTTCCTCCCGTGACTGGGCTGCTAAGGGCACCAACCTACTTGGCGTGAAGGCTGTCATCACTGAGTCCTTCGAGCGCATCCACCGCTCGAACCTCATTGGTATGGGCGTTATTCCGCTGCAGTTCCCGGAGGGCGAGTCCCACGAGTCCCTCGGCTTGGACGGCACCGAAACCTTTGACATCGAAGGTATCGAGGCTCTCAACGAGGGCGGCATTCCGAAGTCGGTTCACGTAACCGCCACCAAGGAATCCGGCGAGACCGTTGAGTTTGATGCCAAGGTTCGCATCGACACGCCTGGTGAGGCCGACTACTACCGCCACGGCGGCATCCTGCAGTTCGTTCTACGCCAGATGGTCAAGGCCTAAACCAACCTTGCCCACCATGCAGGTTCCCCGGATACGGTGCGGCCTGCATAGTTAGGCGGATAGGCCAGCTAGCAACATCGAGTGCTGGCTGGCCTTTCTGCTTCTCTCCCCCCTCATCCCTTCATACTTCTGTCACCTGTCTATCCCCCAGCCGTGCTTAAGGAGCTTTTCCCCAACCATGCCGATTATGAGCGACTCCGAACTGAACCGCCGCCGCCATGACATTCTGGTTGGCGCACGTAAATGCTTCGCTGAGCACGGCTACGACGGCGCGACGGTGCGGCGTCTCGAAGAAGCCACAGGCAAATCGCGCGGGGCTATCTTTCACCACTTCGGCGATAAAGAGTCTCTCTTTTTGGCCCTGGCCCGGGAAGACGCGGCCCGCGAAGCCGAGGTTGTAGCAAACAACGGTCTCGTTGAGGTAATGAGCGAGATGTTGCGTCACCCAGAGCGCCACGATTGGCTCGCCACCAGACTCGCGGTGACCTCGATGTTGCGCACCGATCCCTCCTTCGCTGCTCGGTGGCATGAAGAGCAGCAGGTTTTGGATAAGGCGGTTCGCGCGCGCTTGGAATCAAACGCTGAGAAGGGCCGGCTGCGCGACGACGTCTCCATCGATACCCTCGTAACTTATCTGGAGACCTTCATGGACGGTTTTATCAACCGCCTGGCCCTCGGGGACACGAAGAATCTAGAACAGGTGTTGTCCTTAGTAGAGCAATCGATTCGTGGCCCACACGCCGATCACTAAGCGCTTAACACTCAGTGCCGGAGTGTGGTTGACGCTACACTGTGGCGCATGGACCATACTCCCCTACAGCTTCCGCGGACGCAGTGTGGAATTAGTCTCAACGCCACACCCCGGCTTGCCCCGAAAGAACAGCGTGCCCACGATGCTCAGCCGAACCCCCGAATGGATAATTCAGGGATCCGCGAGGTCATCGAGGAGGCTGGGCCCCAGCCTGGGCGCCTGAAGCTCAGCGACCTGGCAGTCTGGGTCATCATAGGTCTAGTTGGACTATTTATGTGCAAGATGTCGATCTCTTTCTTCGCTGGTGATTTTGGTCCTCCGCGATTCAGCTTCTCTGACATCGGCATATTTTCGTTAATCCCTATCATTTTGTGTTTCCTCAGCGCGACCTTTCTCGCTGTGAGCCTGTGGAACATCCTCAAGGAGATCGGTCAAGCTCGGCGTCTGCGCACCGCGTGGCGCAATGGCTGGGTAGAATACCGTCCCGCTCTCATCGGTGAGTTGGTTTACCTGCGCAGCAAAACCGAAGGTCCCGACGATCGTGAACGGACCTATTTCTATTACTCCGCGCCGCTCATGATCCTTCAACCAGACGGAACAATGGCGAAGGCCATGTCCGGAGAGTTCCGCGCAAACAACCCGAACTCGTTGAGATCACGTGGCGCTGCACTGGCAGAGGGCTCCCGGATCGCTACCGTGGATACTGCGAACAATAATGGCTGGACCGTCGCTGCTTACCGCACCGACGGAACGAGCTCGGAGGCGGAACTCTCCAATGGACTCACCGGCCGCCAAGTTGATGCCGTTCTCCAATTCGCCGAACAGCATTGGGTGCGCTAAGCCGCTGTTCGATTGGTTGGCCCGCCGCCCAACACGGGTCCTACTCCCCATTGGGTGTTGAACCGACGAGAAAGGCAGCTCTAACCCCTTTACACTGTGATCCATGACGCAATCTTCTATTCAATTGCCTCGGTCACCGCTGAAATTTGATGCAGTCAGCGCAGGCTCCCTCGCGCCTAAGGAGTTAAAGGAGCATGATCAGCAGCCGAACCCTAACGTGGACCGCAGCGGTATACGCGAAGCTATCAATAGTGTCGGGCGACCGATCGGCCAAGCCAATCTCGGCGCGATCATCTTTGGATTCATCTTCATCTCCATGGGTGTCATGTCCCTATTCTTCACAGTGTTCCATGTGCTATTCCTCTTTGTCCTATTTCCGGGCGCAGACGGAACGAACGGCGGGATACCAATAGCCAGCATTATCAACGGGCTTGCCGCACTGGTATTCATCTTTGTCGGAGTCATGCTCGTGCGGGGTCGCTGGGGAAGGAGAACTAGGTTGCGGACCGCCTGGGCGAATGGGTGGGTTGAGTACCGTCCTGCGTTAATCGGGGAGCTCGTCTACAAGCGCCGCGTCGACTACAACGACAACACCGACTACTATTACACCGCCCCGATACTCATCTTGCAGCCAGACGGCTCGTTGACAAAGGGCATGACTGCGGAGTTCATCGCTCCGAACCCGAATTGGCTGAAGCTTCGCGGCCGGCTGCTCGCCGATGGTCCCCTCGTCGCAACCGTTGACTTCAACCACAATAACGGCTGGAGTGTGGTGGGATACCGCGCCGACTCGGACAAACCGCAACTAGAACTCCAGCATGGTCTGCGCAAGAAGAACATCGAGGCGGCGCTGTCTTTTGCTGAGCAGAACTGGGTAAAAGGTTAACGCTCAACAGCGTGCCATCGGGACGCCCCACCTTCTTCAGGAGCCCACCACAATGTCTCAGCAAGCGATAGCCCCCTTCGACTTTCCGGATCATGAATACTCCGAAAGGCTCATTCCTCGTAGCTTAAGGGAAGTATCTTCGCCAAACCCTTCTCCTACGACAGCTGCCGTCGGTCGCGCCATTGCAGCGGCTGGGCCATTGCCGGGTCGATCCACATCTGGATGGAAGAACCTGCGGACCAAGCTCATCGTGGCGGTAGTGCTACTCGCTATCGCGATATCAGCCATTATCGGCGAAGATACGTCCATCAGCTCGGGGTGGCAGGGATTGGCCGTCGCAGTCTTTGTCCTCGTGCTCGTGGTCGCGGCAGGTAGACAGATTCGGTCCATTCGCAGTTCAACGTGGGGCGCACGCCGACTGGGCACCGCCGCAGAAAAAGGCTGGATTGAGTACTATCCCGCTCTGCTCAGCGAGATCTGGCAGACCGGTCGGCACGTGCCGCATGCCGATCCCACCGAGTACTACTACAAAGCCAAGGTGCGCCTCTTCCTCCCCGACGGCACGGTTCAAGAAATCATCAGCGACGAGTTTGAATCCCACACGTCTCCCCGGTCCTTCCGCGAGCAAGGTATTGCCGTGGTGCGCTTCCAAAGCCAAGCCACCTTCGAGCACACCACGGGGTGGTACATCGCCGCCCACCTCGCTACTAAACCTTTTCGCCAGGCGAGCTTGCACAACGGTCTGACCCGCGAGCAAGTAAGTGCTGGCCTTAACGCCGCGGCGTCTCCTGCATCCTAGATGTCCTTAACGCGGCCTTCACCATCGATGAACTCCAGAGGCGAGGCCGGGAAGCTATCGCGGCGAGCAACCTCAGCGACAACCTCGGCAACAAGCTCCCGGGAAGTGGTCAGCTTTCCGGTCCGCTCTGCATCCTTGTCCAACACGGTGATGCCACGCGAAGGCTCTTCAGTCAGGGCCGCAGGGCCCAGGATGAGGTAGTTAAGATCCGTGAAATTGAGCTTATTGTCTACGGCCTTCTTGGACTCCACGTAGGCGTACCACTTCTCATCCGCAGGATCGGTCGTGTTCTCCGTAGCGCCGATGTAGGAAATCATCACGTAGGCCGGGGTGTGCTTCCCCTCCTCCGCTAGCTTCTCCAAGCCAGCGATGGAGGCAAGTGCCGCATCGCGGTCGACTGCCCACGTCACTTCCGCACCCGCGCGGCCACCGTTTCCAGCGCCCCACACGACGACGTCATAGTCAGCCAAAAGCTCTGCCCAGTCCTCAACAGAAAGCTCGGTGAGATCGCGCACCACTGCGGTGGCGCCTAGGGCTTCAATATCAGCGACCTGGTCGGGGCTACGGATAAGGGAATGGACGGTGAGGTTGGCGTCGACAAGCTTGGGCGCCGCCAAAAGCCCAACCTTTCCGTGGCCGCCGATGTACAAAACCTTCTTGCGTGCAGTTGTTGTCGTATCAGTCATGTGCGCCACCGTACGCGCTATCTGATCTCACTGCAGGACCCCAGGGCAGCTGGAAAAACGTACAGGTTACAATCTAGTCATGATCGCCATCATGACTGTTACCGGTGTCGATAACACCGGCATTATCTCCGCCGTGTCCACCGCCCTCGCAGAACTTAACGTCAATATCGTTGACGTCTCCCAGACGCTCATGTCTGAGTACTTCACCATGATCTTGCGCGTCGAATTCGATGAGAACGAGGTCAGCATCCAGCAGCTCCAGGAGCGGATGAACACCGTCGGTGAGTCCATCAAGCAATCCATTCGCGTGCAGTCGGAAGCGCTGTTCACCGCAATGAACGAGATTTAGGGACGATAACCAGTCATGCTTAACCGCTTCAATACCGCCAGCATTCTCGACACCATCGAGATGATCGAGAAGTACCGTCTCGATATCCGCACCGTCACTATGGGCATTTCGCTGCTCGGCTGCACCCGCTCCACTATGGAAGCCACCGCCGAGGCCGTGTACGACCTCGTGACATCCCGCGCCGCACACCTGGTTGAGGTGTGCGAGGGAATCGAGGCCGAGCTCGGCATCCCGATTGTCAACAAGCGCATCTCTGTCACCCCCATCGCGCTCATCGTGGCCGGTATCGAAGGAAACCCCGTGGACGTTGCCCGCGCGCTGGATCGCGCTGCCGCAGCGACCGGTGTTGACTTCGTCGGTGGCTACTCCGCGCTCGTCGAAAAGGGCGCAACGACCGCCGAAAAGGCGCTTATCCGTTCCATCCCGGAAGCCCTGGCAGAGACAAACCTGGTCTGCTCCTCGGTGAATATCGCTTCCTCCCGCGCCGGCATCAACATGAATGCTGCGGCACAGATGGGACGCATCATCAAGGAAGCTGCCGAGCTCACCAAGGAGCGCAGCGCCATCGGCTGCGCCAAGCTCGTGATCTTCTCCAACTCCGTGGGCGATAACCCCTTCATGGCCGGTGCCTTCCACGGCATTGAGGAACCGGACTGCGTCGTTTCCGTAGGTGTATCGGGCCCGGGCGTGGTCGATCGCGCGCTCGGCTCCCTTGAGGGCGCCACCCTCAACGAGGTCGCCGAAGAGGTCAAGAAGGCGGCCTTCAAGGTCACCCGCGCCGGCCAGCTCGTGGGTGAAATGGCTTCGGAGCGCCTCGGTGTCCCGTTCGGCATCATTGACCTCTCCCTTGCTCCCACCGCAGAGCTGGGTGACTCCGTCGCGCACATCCTGGAGCACATGGGCCTCGACCAAGTGGGCACGCACGGCACCACGGCAGCGCTCGCACTGCTTAACGACGCCGTCAAGAAGGGCGGCATGATGGCCTGCTCCCGCGTGGGTGGGCTGTCGGGTTCCTTCATCCCGGTTTCCGAGGACAAGGGCATGATCGATGCGGTGCGCACCGGTGCCATCTCCATCGACAAGCTGGAGGCCATGACCTCGATCTGCTCGGTGGGCCTAGACATGATCGCCATCCCGGGCGATACCTCTGCTGAGACCATCGCCGGCATGATCGCGGATGAGGCCGCCATTGGCGTGATGAACCATAAAACAACCGCCGTGCGCGTTATCCCTGCTCCTGGTACCAAGGCTGGCGACGAGGTCAACTTCGGCGGCCTTCTAGGCTACGCTCCGGTCATCCCGGTTAACCAGGTAGGCAACTCCACCTTCATCAACCGTGGTGGCTTCATTCCGGCACCGGTGCACGGTTTCCGCAACTAGTCAGCGCACGAAAGTCTGCATCGCCTTCCCAATAATCACGTGAACAAACAAGTGCTGGCCTCTGTACACCTCTGGGTCAGCACTTGTTGTCGATTCACCACGATTGACCGCGATTAGCTGCAGGTAATCTTCACTTCGAATGGCTTCGTTTCCCCGGTGGTTGGATTACTTCCATTAGACAAAAGGCCTTCACCCGACATCGTGTAGGTGTCGCCTTCCTTCGATGCCGTGGCGGAACCCATCGGGCTGCTCTCGGCGTATGCCAGCGTGTTCCCCTCCCCATCTACCATTCCGAGAGCCTTGACCGTTAGGTTTTCATCAGTACTAAGCACGGCGGTAATGCTGGCTGTACCAGCCCCTTCGGGTGCTACGGTCAGGTTCATCGAACCAGCTGCCTCCTGGCAAAGGATAGTTTCGTTTTCAACCTCGATCGCCTTTCCATCGACCGTGGCTTCATAGCTGCCACCTGTTGAGTCGGCCTGATCGTCTGATCCTGCAGTGGACTCTGCGTCGGAGTCAGTGCTATCGGCAGACTCTGAGATTGCGGCAGAATCTACGTTGGTGTCTTCGGTAGTTTTCTCACCTTCAGCTGCAGCTTGGGTGGTATCAACTGCTGATTTCTCGCTGACGTCACCGTCAGATTGTGAACAAGCAGCGAGCGTCGTCAACGCGATAGCCGCTACAAGAGACGTAATAGACTTAGCTACTTTCATTGGCTTTCCCTTCTTTGAGTTTGGCCACTCATGCGTGACGCAGATAACACAAACACTAGTGAAGGTTCGTTTAGCGGGGCGCAAACATGCTCCCCCACGCGGGGGTAATCATGCTCAATGCTGTTGATCAATGAAGAGTGACGCCCCCTTCGACTAGTTCACTCCACTGACCGCTTGACCCTCACACAATGTGAGGGTTTAGTTTGGTCCTATGAAGATTTCAGACGTTGCCGCGGTCGCTGGTTGTTCAGTGCGATCCGTGCGCCATTTGCACGAGACGGGTGCGGTTCCCGAACCAGCACGCACCAGCGGAAACTATCGCGATTACTCGATCTCCGATCTCGCCGCAGTTGTTCGTGCGCGAGCACTGATCGACGCCGGCGTTGCCGTTGCTGATGTCTCCTCTCCCGACGCCATCGAGCGCTCGTTCGCCATTGTGGACGAAAAAATCGCTCGTCTGCAGCGACAACGTGAGAAGCTGCGTGCTTTGGCCGCAGCACCTCATGGAACCCCCAACGATATTCGAGAGTCCTTGAGCGAAGTTATCGAAGACCCAGCAATGCTGCAGCTGGAATTGGACTCCTGGGATCTCATGGCGCTTACCGGCGTCGCTACATCAGCGACCTGGGAACAGCTTCGAAAGAACCTCGCTGACGACGATTGCCGTGCAGTTCTCCGCAGAGTTGAAACCTTGTGGCGAGAGCTTGGCTCGCTGTCCCCGCGTGATCGTCGGGTTGCGCTTATCGTCGAGACGCTGCGCAACATGGGCGAACACGGGTTGATGCGAGGAATCTACCCAACGCTGCTGCCTGGCAACGCTTCGCTGACCGTGACTGATGCGCCGACGACTGGTGCGCAAGGTGCAGCACTCGAGGCTTTGGCTGGAGACTCACGTGACTAGCGTCTGGCGATGTGTAGAAAAGCATCCTGGATTTCGCCTTGCCAAGTATGAATTGGGCCTCTACCGGGATCTGTGGCGCTGGATACGAGGACAAACGCTGCTTCCAGTTGGCGCCGTGGCACTTCCCCACCCTCCTGGAAGGCTCCAAATGCTTGGCTTCATTACTGCGATATTGCTGGTTGAAATGGTAGTTGTTCACCTTCTTTTGCCTGCGGGCGTTCTGCGAATTGTGGCATTGCTGTTGTCGCTGTGGGCCATCATCTTTGTGTGGGGCCTGATTGCCGCTGAGCGCATTCGCCCCAGTTATGTCACCGAGAATCTCACGGTATTGCGGCGCGGGAAAACAATCTTCGTTGAGGTACCGATGTCTCTAGTCCGCAGCACACAGGCGGAACGCACCTTCGAATCAGCGGTTGTCCTTAGCAACGACGAGCTCATAGTAGGCGGCCCAGCCGGGACCGATACTCTCCTGCTCCTCAGCAAGCCTGTCCAGGCATCACCAGATCGCTACCCATGGCAGCGCGCTCGCTCGATGGAGGTTACGAAGGTGCGCTTTTATGGTGCTGCTTCTCGGTAGTCGCTAGCGTTGCGTAGTTGCTGCTCAAGCTCCGAAATCATTGGCAAGGCCAGCTCCGCGCGTTCGGCATCAATTCCCCACTTCTCCGGTGCACTGCGGACCATGTGGGCTGTGGCCTTGAGAAAGCGGGCGAAGTTTTCCACGACGGCGCGGTTGTTGTTGCGCACGCCTTCGGTAAGCACGGTATTGCTTAGCCTTTCGATCCAGATTTCGAGGATGTGAGTCGAGGTGCTTTTGCCAATTGTGGTGCAGGCAGCACGCGCAAGCCGCAAGCCCTCATCGTCATGCCACACTCCTCCGGGGGCGCGAAGGCGGCACGAGATGATCGCTGCGCCTTCGACGGCAGGGATCCTCCCCTTGCGAACACAGGTTTCTACATAGTCAGCGCCGCAACCAACGGCCATAATAGGGCCGATGTCTTTAACAATGCCGCGTGTGTCATCCTCCGTGACATACCACGCGCGGAAGGTGAGGTAGTCCTCGTAGTGGAAGTGTCCTGCCTCCGTGAGCACGTTGAGCAAGCGAGCGGACAAAGCCTTCGTCCACACCTTGTCTGTACGCAGGTAGCCGCTGAGGCGTTCACGAATTTGATCAAGATGGTCATCCCACTGACCGGACTCAATGCCCTCTTTCAATTCGGTATAGGCCCAGTCCACGCGGACCTCAGGTCGTTTGCTCACTAATCCGGTGAGCAACGGTTCAATAACGGAATCGAGGTTATTGGCGGTGTTCATGACTTCTTCCTCTCCTGCGGCAGCACGCCGGGGTCTGACCACTTCTAGACCCTGTGCGTGGGAAGCGGAAGGACCCAAGAGAAGAGTCTTGAGCGGTGTGTGGTTGTGGCCCCGATTCTAGCGCACTATAGGTTTTCTGGAAGACCAAGAAGAGTTGCTGCGCGCAGAAACTCTCGATGGGCGCTGGCAACATCGACGGCGGTGACCAACGCAGCATTAGCGGGCCGACCCCAGTGACCGCGCAGGTCCGCCACGCTCGTTCCGCGCAACCATTCCGGTTCACTGACTACCCGCACGGTGGTCGCGGTGGAAAAGAACGGGACCTTCTGCAGCGCCACCATGCAGGTGAGCAGATCATGTATCTGAGCCTGATATCCCGCGCCGTGCGCCTCATGAAATTCGAAGTAGAAGCGCATAATCTCCGGTAGAACGTCCGCCACCGGGTGCTGCGCGAGCGCTTCACGCAGTCGTTCCAACTGCGTCGGGCCGATGAGCATCGTCTCAGTGACGTTGAGTGGGCACAGCGTGATGGGCCTCGAGGTGGATTCAAAGAAGTCGCGCGCAGCATGCGGGTCGACCCAGAAGTTCCACTCCGCCGTTGGCGTGGTGTTGCCGGGATAGTTCACAGCACCACCCATGATGGTGACACCGGAGAAGCAGGCGTAGTCGGCAGCGTGCTCCGCAGCAAAGTGCGCGGCATTGGTCAATGGACCGGTCACGATGAGCTGCGCGTTGCGGCCCGCAGCTTCGGTCCAGATGCTGGTCCACTCAAGATTCTCCGCAGGAGTATGCTCCTCCGGCACGCTCAGGTACCCAAGGCCGCTTGGGCCGTGGGTTTCCGGAGTCGTCACGAGCTCCACCTGGCTGGGCTTCGGAAGCCCCGCAGCGACAAGTACCTCATCCAGGCCACACAGTTGCAGGATGTAGGCAGCATTGCGGGTGGTCTGTTCAATCCCGACGTTTCCAGCGGTGGTAGTAACACCGACCAGTTCGATCTCTCCGGCGCGGTGAAGTGCGGCGAGGTAGATCAACGCTAGGGCATCGTCGATACCGGGGTCGCAATCAAGGAGAACAGGCTGGGCGGTCATGCCCGAAAGTCTATTAGGCCAATTCCACGATTTCCATGTACTCGTCGTTCCACAAATCCTCATCGCCATCAGGCATGATGATGACGCGCTCCGGCTTGAGTGCCTTAACCGCACCTGGGTCGTGAGTAACCAAGACCACGGCACCGGTGTAGGTGCCTAGGGCATCGAGCACCTGCTCGCGGGACTGTGGGTCTAGGTTGTTTGTGGGCTCGTCGAGAAGCAGCACGTTGGCGCGTGAGGACACCAGCGTTGCCAGCGACAGTCGGGTTTTCTCACCACCGGAGAGCGTTCCGGCAGGCTGTTCCAACTTGTCACCGGAGAACATGAAGGCGCCCAGCAGACCGCGCAAATCCTGCTGGCCAGCGTCAGGGCATGCCTCAATCGTGTTTTCCCACACGGTCTTGTCTGGATCGATGTTGTCGTGTTCCTGGGCAAAGTATCCGATGCGCAGTCCATGGCCGGAAACGATTCCGCCTTCGCCGTCGGTGCGTTCCACGCCCGCCAGCAGCTTGAGCAGGGTCGTCTTGCCGGCACCGTTGTAGCCCAGCACGACCACGCGGGACCCCTTGTCGATGGCCAAGTCGACGCCAGCGAAGACCTCCAGCGAGCCATACATTTTGGTCAGGCCCTTGGCGTTCATCGGGGTCTTGCCGCAGGGTGCAGGTTCGGGGAACTTGATGTTGGCCACCTTGTCGGCCACGCGGACATCATCGAGCTCGTTCATCATGCGCTCTGCACGGTGCAGCATCTGCTTGGCGGCGGCGGCCTTCGTGGCCTTCGCTCCCAACTTGGCGGCTTGCTTGTGCAGGGCTGCGGCCTTCTTCTCCGCGTTGGCGCGCTCGCGGCGGCGACGAGCTTCATCGGTGGCGCGGGCGGCGAGGTACTTCTTAAAGCCCATGTTGTAGACGTCTGCTTCGGCGCGAACGGCATCGAGGAACCAAACCTTGTTGCACACGGCCTCGAGCAGATCGACGTCGTGCGAAATCATCACGAGGCCACCCTCATGCTTGGACAGGAAGCCGCGCAGCCAGGTAATCGAGTCCGCGTCGAGGTGGTTCGTGGGCTCGTCGAGAAGCAATGTGGTCTGAGACTTGCCGGAGCCAGCCGAAGCTGCAAAAAGAATCTGCGCCAGCTCCACGCGGCGGCGCTGACCGCCGGACAGCGTCTTGAGCTGCTGGTCGAGCACACGCTGCGGCAGGCCCAAGTTGTCGCAGATCTGCGCGCATTCGGAGTCCGCCTCATAGCCACCTAAGGTGTGGTATTCCTCTTCCAGGCGGGAGAACTTACGAATGGCCCTGTCGCGGAATTTATCGTCCGTGGCGGTTTCCATCAACTCTTGTTGCTTGGCCATGCGGCGCTTGATCTCATCCAAACCGCGCGCAGAGAGCACGCGCTCACGCGCAGTCTGCTCAATATTGCCTTCGCGGGAATCCTGCGGCAGGTAACCAATCGGACCTGAGCGCGTTACCGAGCCGCCATAGGGCTCGGTCTCCCCCGCCAGGATGCGCATGGTGGTCGTCTTGCCCGCGCCGTTGCGCCCGACCAGGCCGATGCGATCCCCCGGCTGCACGCGAAGGTGCTGGCCGGGGGCGTCGAGAAGCGTGCGTGCGCCCACGCGCACCTCGAAATCATTGGTCACAATCACGTCGAAACAGTCTAGCAACCAGGGTAGTTAATCCCGAACCGACAGTGCGCAGACCGAAGACCGCGCTCAAGCCACCGTCAACACGTATATCCCCAGACCTGGATCCCGAAATCTCAAAGTGGTCGGTGGGGGCGTCGGCAAGCGCTGGGCGACGCCGACCTGCGAGTTTCGGGTTCCAGGTCTGGGGCTTTGCAATTGGTTGAAGCGACCGCGGTGCCACAAACCGGGGCTGTTCCCAGAAATGCACCACACCGCCGGCTCGATTACGCGCAATGATGATGCGCATTGTCGAACCGGCGGTGGGATTAGCCGTAACGCCTCGCGGACTCTAGACGGCGAAGCCGAGGGCCTGGAGCATCTCGCGGCCCTCTTCGGTAATCATGTTCGGGCCCCACGGCGGCATCCAGACCCAGTTGAGCTGGACTGCCTCGGCGAGCTTGTTGCCTACGATGACATCCTCGATCTGCTCGCCGATGACATCGGTGAGAGGACAGGCCGGGGAGGTCAGCGTCATGTTAATGACGCAGGTGTTCTTGCCGTCAATATCGTCGAGCCAGACGTCATAGACCAAGCCCAGATCAACGATGTTGATTCCAAGCTCTGGGTCGATGACATCACGAAGGTACTCGGTGATATCGAAGGTCTTCGCAATCTGCTCTTCGGTTTGTTCAGGCTTGACAGCAGCGCCATCGAAGGAGGCATTCTGGTCCTGGTAAGGATCCGTGCTGCCACCGGTGGTTTCAGTGTTATCAGCCATCTACTTCTCCAATTCATTCAACGCTTCCACGGTGGCGGCTTGGAAAGCCTTCCATCCGAGGAGAGCGCATTTAACACGGGCGGGGAACTTGGCTACGCCGGCAAAAGCGACGCCATCCCCAATAATCTCGTCGTCGCCCTCAACTTCACCGCGTGAGGTCACCATCCACTCAAATTCGGCCAGCTTGGCGTTTGCCTCCTCGAGGGGGATGCCGACGATTTCCTCCGCCATGACAGAGGTCGAGGCCTGCGAAATGGAGCATCCCTCGGCGTCGTAGGACACGTCCTCGACGGTTGTGCCGTCGGGGGAAAGTTTCACGCGCAAGGTGAGCTCATCACCGCAGGAAGGGTTGACGTGGTGAACTTCTGCCTGGCCTTCGCGCAGGCCAGAGAATTTCGGGTTCTTATAGTGATCCAGGATGACGTCCTGGTACATGGAATCTAGGTTCATTCGCTCACTCCAAAGAAGGTGCGGGCAGCCCGCACCGCCTCTATGAGGGCGTCGACCTCGTCCTCAGTGTTGTACAGGTAAAAGCTAGCGCGTGCGGTCGAATTAGCCTGGCACGCGCGGTGCAGCGGCCATGCGCAGTGGTGGCCGGTGCGAATGGACACGCCGTGAGCATCAAGGACCTGGCCAAGGTCATGCGGGTGGATGCCCTCCACGATGAAGGACACCGCTCCCCCGCGATCCTCGGTGTTTTCAGGCCCGATAATACGCACGGCGGGGATCTCGGCAAGCTTCTGCAAGGCCAGTGCAGTGAGTTTCTGCTCATGGGCGTGGATGGCCTCCATGCCCACCTCGCTCAAGAACTTCACTGCTGCACCAAGGCCCACAACCTGGCTGGTCATTTGGGTTCCGGCCTCGAAGCGGGTGGGTGGCGCGGCAAACGTCGAGCCTTCCATCTTGACTACTTCGATCATGGAACCGCCGGTGAGGAAAGGCGGCAGCTGCGCCAGCAGCTCTTGCTTACCGTAGAGCACGCCCACGCCGGTCGGCCCGCACATCTTGTGCCCAGAGAACGCGGCAAAATCCACATCAAGTTCGTGGAAATCCACCGGCATGTGCGGCACCGACTGGCAGGCGTCGAGGACCACCATGGCACCCACGGCACGGGCACGGCGGACCAACTCTGCGACGGGCGCTACGGCCCCGGTCACGTTGGACTGGTGGGTAAAAGCCACGACCTTGACGGAGTCATCGAGCTCGAGCGAATCGAGATCAATGCGGCCGTCCTCGGTCATGGAGTACCACTTCAGCGTCGCGCCGGTGCGCTGGCACAGCTCTTGCCACGGCACCAAGTTCGCGTGGTGCTCCAGTTCGGTGACCACGACGGTATCGCCCTCACCGACGTACAGCTCGCCGGCGCGCTCATCGCTGAGCACGTAAGCAACTTCATTCAACGCCTCAGTGGCGTTCTTGGTGAAGGAAATCTCATCGCGGTCAGCGCCAACGAAGGCGGCGATGGCCTGGCGAGCGGACTCGTACGCGTCATCGGCCTCCTCCGCCAGCTGGTAGGAACCGCGGTGCACCGGAGCGTTGGTGCCGAGCACGAACTCCTCCTCGGCCTTCCATACCGGCAGGGGACGTTGCGAGGTCGCTCCCGAATCCAGGTACACCAAAGGTTTACCGTCGCGCACCGTGCGCGAGAGGATAGGGAATTGTTCCCGAATCGCATTAACGTCTAGTTCAGGCATAGGTCCTTGTGCTCGGTTCTTTTTCTCTAGCGTGTCGTGGTGTGGTCTGTCGTGGTGTTACCGGGGTCGGCGGTACGGCCTACTTGAGGAACTGCTCGTAACCGTCTGCCTCAAGCTGATCAGCCAGCTCGGCGCCGCCGGTCTTGATGATCTGTCCGTCGGCGAAAACGTGGACGAAGTCCGGGACAACGTAGTTGAGGATGCGCTTGTAGTGCGTGATGAGGAGGATGCCGCCGTTGGTCTCCTCCTGATAGCTGTTGATGCCATCGGAGACGACGCGCAGGGCGTCGACGTCCAGGCCGGAGTCGGTCTCGTCCATGACGGCGAACTTCGGTTTGAGGATGTCGAGCTGCATGACCTCGTGGCGCTTCTTCTCACCACCGGAGAAGCCCTCGTTCACGGAGCGGTGTGCAAAGGACTTATCGATGGCCAGCTTCTCGCGGGCCTCGGTGAGCTCCTTGTTCCACTCGCGCAGCTTCGGAGCCTCGCCACGGATAGCGGTCACGGCGGAGCGCATGAACTGCGACATCTTCACGCCCGGCACCTCAGTCGGGTACTGCATGGCCAGGAAAAGACCAGCGCGGGCGCGCTCGTCGACTTCCATCTCGAGGATGTTCTCGCCGTCGAGAAGCACCTCGCCCTCGGTCACCTCATACTTGGGGTGACCGGCGATAACGTAGGACAGGGTGGACTTGCCGGAGCCGTTGGGGCCCATGACGGCGTGGGTCTCACCGGAATTGATGGTGAGGTTGACACCCTTGAGGATCGGCGTGGGCTCACCGTCCTCCTCGTGTGGGAGCACCTGCGCGTGGAGATTCTTGATTTCCAGAGTAGACATTGAGTTGGTACCTGCTTTCGGGAAGTTTTAAGCGTTGATCTTGGCGAGCTCGTCGACGACGCGGGATTCCAGATCCTCGCGCAGGGACTCGACCGGGATGCGGGAGATGACTTCGGAGAAGAAGCCGCGGATGATGAGGCGGCGTGCCTCGGCGGCAGGAATACCGCGGGACATGAGGTAGAACAGCTCAAGGTCATCGAAGCGGCCCACCGTTGCGGCGTGGCCAGCACCGACGATCTCACCGGTCTGGATCTCCAGGTTCGGGATGGCGTCAGCGCGCGCACCCTCGGTGAGGATCAAGTTGTTGTTCGTCTCATAGGTGTCCGTGTTGTTCGCATTCTTGCGGATGAGCACGTCACCGACCCAGCAGGTGCGGGCCTCCGGGGTGCGGGAGGCGGAGCCGGCCTCGGCCTTCTGCGCAGCAGTAGCACCCTGCAGAGCGCCCTTGTAGAAGACGCGAGAGCGGCAGTTCGGCACGTCGTGGTCCACCAGCAGGCGGTTCTCGAAGTACTGGCCGGCATCAGCAAAGTAGACGCCGAGCAGCTCGGCATCGCCACCGGGGCCATCGAAAACTACGCGCGGAACAAGGCGCACAATCTCGCCGCCAAAGATGGCGGTGTTGTGGCGCAGTACGGCGTCGCGGCCCACCTTCGCAATCTGATGGGACAGGTGCACCGCATCGTCTTCCCAGTCGGCGTCGACGACGACGGTGACCTGGGAGCCGTCGCCCAGCACGAACTCCACGTTGTCTGCGTGGGTACCGGAACCGACGTACTTAAGAACGATGGTGACCTCCGCGTGATTGCCCACGTGGATGGAGGTCGCACCAAAGGAGGTCACGCCCTCACCAGCGCCGGTGATGGTGATCTCCACCGGCTTATCCAGTCGTGCATCGGCGTCAACGCTGACGATCTGCGCCTCCGGCATGGAGCACCAGGCCTGAGCTGCAACGCGGTCAGCAGGTGCACCGGCGGTGCCGAGGCGGTCGTCGTCAGGCGCCACGGTCTCGGCCGTTACGCCCTCCGGGGCCACCACGTCAATCTTCTGGGCGGTTGCCGGCGCGAACTCACCATTGTGCAGCCCGCGAAGGTTACGCAAGGAGATGAAACGCCAGACCTCGTCGCGGCCGTGCGGGACCGGGAAGTCCTCGACGTCGAAGGAGGTGAACTGGTCTCCCTTAGTGACGTCAGCCGGATTAAATTCGTTGGAAGCTACCACTTAGCCCACCGATCCTTCCATCTGCAGCTCGATAAGACGGTTCAGCTCCAGCGCGTATTCCATCGGGAGCTCCTTAGCAATCGGCTCGACGAAGCCGCGCACAATCATAGCCATGGCCTCTTCCTCAGCGATACCGCGGGACATGAGGTAGAACAGCTGCTCCTCAGAGACCTGGGAGACCGTTGCCTCGTGGCCGAGGGTGACGTGATCATTGCGGATGTCGTTGTACGGATACGTGTCCGACCTCGAGTCATTGTCCACAAGCAAGGCATCACACTCGACGTTGGCTGCGGAGTTCGTAGCGTTAGCGTTGACCTGCACCAAGCCGCGGTAGGCCGCGCGGCCGCCGTTGCGGGCCACGGACTTCGAGACGATGTTGGAGGAGGTGTTCGGCGCCATGTGGATCATCTTGGAACCGGTGTCCTGGACCTGGTTATCGCCAGCAAAGGCCAGGGAGAGTACCTCACCCTTGGCGTGCTCGCCGGTAAGCCAGCAGGACGGGTACTTCATAGTGACCTTGGAGCCGATGTTGCCATCGACCCATTCCATGGTGCCGCCCTCTTCGACCTTGGCGCGCTGGGTCACCAGGTTGTAGACGTTGGTGGACCAGTTCTGAATGGTGGTGTAGCGGCAGCGGCCGCCCTTCTTCACGATGATCTCGATGACGCCGGTATGCAGCGAATCCGAGTTGTAGATCGGCGCGGTGCAACCCTCGATGTAGTGAACGTAGGCGCCCTCCTCCACGATGATGAGGGTGCGCTCGAACTGGCCCATGTTCTCGGTGTTAATGCGGAAGTAGGCCTGCAGCGGAATATCCACGTGGACGCCCTTCGGAACGTACACGAAGGAACCACCGGACCAGCAGGCGTTATTCAGCGCGGAGAACTTGTTGTCGCCGGCCGGAATCACGGTGCCGAAGTATTCCTGGAGGATCTCCGGGTACTCGCGCACCGCGGTGTCGGTATCAACGAAGATAACGCCCTGGGCCTCCAGGTCCTCGCGGATCTTGTGGTAAACCACCTCGGACTCGTACTGCGCGGCAACACCGGAGACCAGACGCTTCTTCTCAGCATCCGGGATACCCAGCTTGTCGTAGGTCTCCTTAATGTCGTCCGGCAGGTCATCCCAGGTTTGGGCCTGCTTCTCGGTGGAGCGGACAAAGTACTTAATGTTGTCGAAGTCGATTCCGGACAGATCTGGGCCCCAGGTCGGAACTGGCTTCTTGTTGAAGACGCGCAGAGCCTTCAGACGGGACTCGAGCATCCACTCCGGCTCGTTCTTCTTCCGAGAAATATCGCGGACGACGTCCTCACTCAAACCGCGGTGTGCTGCCTGGCCGGCTTCGTCGGAATCGTGCCAGCCGTACTCATAGCCGCCGATAGAGGAGATGATCTCGTCATCGCTCATCTTGGTTTCAAGGCCTGGTGCCGGTTGTGCCTGTGTCAAAGCCCGCTCCTTTCTAGTTCGATTAGTTCTTCCCCGGCTCCGCCGCGGAAGGCGGGACTGGGGTTAAGGGGATATTCGTGGTGCAGATTCCATGACCATCCGCAATGGAGGCCAAGGGCTGCACATGTTTGCCTAATAGCGCGGAGAAGACTTCCTGTTCAGCTTCACACAACTCCGGATGCTCGGCCGCCACGTGGGCGACCGGGCAATGGTGCTGGCAAATCTGTACTCCGTTGCCCACCGACGTCACCGTGGCCGCGTAGCCATGCGCGTCGAGCACTTCGGCCAGCTGACGCGCCACCTCCGGAACGGATTCCTGATCTTCTACCAGGGGCTTCACGTCCTCCACGAGGCGCTCGAAGCGAGCCTTGGCGAAGCGACGAACCGCCTCCGGCCCGCCCGCTTCACGCAGTGCGGTGAGCGCTTCCGCCGCCAGCTGATCGTAGGCGTGCCCAAATTGGGCGCGGCCCTGATCCGTGAGGCGGAAATGCTTGGCGGGGCGACCACGGCCCACCGACTGCCCAGGGCGGGCTGATGGGCGGCGATGCACCACCTCGGTGAGTCCTTCCTCCACCAAAATGTCTAAGTGCCGACGGATGCCGGCTGCAGAGAGACCGAGACGTTCACCCAGATACGACGCCGTTACCGGGCCGTCTTTTAGGAGCAACAACATGACGTGTCGGCGGGTGTCGCCCTCAGTCGAGCGAGTCTCCCTAGGTAGCTCCTTCGTCACGGTGTACACCTCCTTGAATGAAACACTCTCTCTTTAGACAACACTAGTGTTCCTTAATTCATTCCCGATTTCCACTCTTTCATTCGTGTCGCGGGCAGCTCGTCCTCTCTCAGCACCGAGCGACTAAGGTAGACACTCATGAATATGGAGCGCGATTACACCCGATCGGGGCGATTGCACCGCGTCTTTTGGGGCGTGCGCGATGAACTCCCCCGCATGGGCCTGCCCGGATCCCGTTCCGCGCTCTTGCACCAAGATTTTCCAGATTCTTCCGACGGTGCAGAGGGCGCCGCGCTTGGCGACGTCCACCGCCACACCATCGCCCAGCTGCGCACGCTCTTTAGCCTCCGGTGGCTCGGCACCATTGGTGCGCTACTCATTGCGCTCGGCGGATTGGGCGCCGGTGCGCTTCCGGTGGTGGGCAACCCCTATGAGTCTCTGCCTTTTGGCTCGCTCATGACGCGGATGCTGCAGTCAGCCTCCGCCATCGTGTTCATCGGGGTCGGTTTCATGGTCACGGCGTGGATTTGCATGGCACCGCTGGTGGGCGCGCCCCTGCGCCTACAGAAGCCGGCCAAGGTTCGGCGCTTTAGCCACTCGCCCCGGGTGGTCACGCAGAGCCAGATGTGGCGCACCTGGCTAGGGTGGGTTCTCCCGCTTTTGGTGACCGCTCCCCTGTTCACGCAGGACATTTACTCCTACCTCGCTAACGGCTCCATCGTGCTCCAAGGCCTCGATCCCTATTCGGCGGGGCCGGTGGAGCTACTAGGCGCCGATAACGACCTGGCCCGCTCCGTCCCGTTCATCTGGGCGAACTCACCTTCCCCTTATGGCCCTGTGGCGCTAGGTGTAGCGGCGGTGGTCAGTTGGCTGACCAACGACTCCATTATCTGGGGTGTTGTCCTGCACCGGGTACTGTCCCTCGTCGGTATCATCGCCGCCGGTTGGGCCATCGCGCGGCTTGCTACGCGCTGCCGAGTATCCCCGGAGGCAGCGCTGTGGCTGGGCATCCTTAACCCTTTGACCATCCTCCACCTCGTCGGAGGCATCCACAATGAATCCTTCATGCTGGGGCTAGCTCTCGTCGGTGTGGAGCTGGGGTTGCGGGCGGTTAACGATTCCCACGAGGCCCGCTGGCGAGCATGGTCGCTGTTTATCGCATCTGGCGTCCTGATCTCGTGTGCCGGAATGGTCAAGGTGACTGGCTTTATCGGCCTCGGGTTCGTTGGCATGGCGGCGGCACGCAGGCTCGTCGACAAGCACGGCGTGTCCGGCGTGCGGGCAGTGCTGGGCGCCGGGGCCGCGCAGCTTCTCCTGCTTGCCACCTCCATCGCCGCAGTGACGGTACTCACGGGGATCGACATTGGTTGGGTCTTTGGCCAGGGCGGCGCGGCCACCATCCGGTCGTGGCTGTCTGCGACGACCTCCGTAGGCGTCGGCGCCGGCTTCCTTGGGATGCTGTTGGGATTGGGTGATCACACCGAGGCCATCCTCACCGTGACCCGGACTGTGGGCGTCATCATTGCCGCGGGCTTTATGATCCGCATGCTCTTTGCCACCTACCGCGGCGCCATCCACCCCGTGGGCGGCCTGGGGGTATCGACCTTCGTGCTCGTGGTGTTCTTCCCCGTCGTCCAACCCTGGTACATCCTGTGGGCGGTGCTGCCGCTGGCGGCTTGGGCCAACCGACGCTTCTTCCGCATGGCTGTGATCATCTACTCCGGGTTCATGAGTTTCATCGTGCTTCCCCGCGGCCTCGGCCTTCCCCCAGGGACAGTCTTCGTCATTTACCTCGCCGCCTTGGTGACATTCCTCGTCCTCGCCGGCGTGGGGTGGGTTGCTTTGCGCAGGGCGGGCGTGCGTGTCCTAAACTAGCGATTCGTGACTACATCAGCTCTTGTCTTAGATAACGTCATGAAGACCTATGGCGACGTCAACGCAGTGAACGGGCTGAGTTTCCGCGCCAATTACGGCGAGATCCTGTGCTTGCTGGGCCCTAACGGTGCAGGTAAGACCACCACCATCGAGATGTGTGAGGGTTTCAAGAAGCCCACGTCGGGCCGCATCGAGGTGCTGGGGCTTAACCCCGCGCGCAATCCCGATGCCGTGCGCTCCCGCATCGGCATCATGCTGCAGGGCGGCGGCTCCTATTCCGGAATCAAAGTCAAGGAGATGCTTGAGCTTAGCGCCTCCTATAACGAGAATCCCTTGGACCCGGAGTGGCTGCTGGACACGCTCGGACTGCGCGGGGTGGCGAAGAGCAGCTACCGCCGCCTGTCCGGCGGGCAACAACAACGTCTCTCCCTAGCCCTAGCGATCATCGGGCGCCCAGAGTTGGTCTTTCTCGATGAACCCACCGCGGGCATGGATGCCCAGTCGCGCCTTGCCGTGTGGGACCTCATCCGCGCCCTCCGGGCCGATGGCGTAACCGTCATCCTCACCACGCACCTCATGGATGAAGCGGAAGCGCTCAGCGACCGCGTCGTCATCATTGACCACGGACAACTCGTGGCGAGCGGCACCGCAGCATCGCTGACGGACTCGGCCGATGTTCCGCAGGTGAATTTCGATACCGCAACACCGGTGGACCTCGAAGCACTGCGGGACGCCGGCATCGCGGCGGAAGCTCTCCGCCCCCTGCACTACCGTCTCACCTCGGAGGCCAGCCCCGCCGGCATCGCAGCGCTGGCTTCATGCTTGGCCGCGCAAAACGTCATCCTCCGCAACCTGCACACCTCACACCGGAATCTCGAGGAAGTCTTCCTCGATCTCACGGGCCGCGACATGCGCAGCTAGAACCGCCCTCGGCCATTTAGCACGATTCTTTTATCAAGTTGTTTGAACAAGGAGAAGCTCCATGAGCACCTTCGCACCCGGCACTTTTAGCCCGCACCCGCAGCGCGTGGGTGTAGCGGCTATGGCACGTGCCCAAGGGGCTATCGAATCCAAGCTCATGCTGCGCCACGGTGAGCAGCAGCTGCTGAGCATCATCATCCCTGTGGCCATCCTGATCGGCGCCGCGACGCTGCAAGACAGCACCGGCCACGGCGTGGAGGAAATCTTCCCCATGGTGCTGGCTGTTGCGGCGACCTCCTCCGGTTTCACGGGTCAAGCCATCTCCTTGGCCTTCGACCGTCGCTATGGTGCGCTGAAACGCACAGGTGCCTCGGGAGTGCCAGCCTGGGCCATTGTGGTGGGAAAGATTCTCGCCGTGCTGTCGATGGTGGTGCTCCAGGTCCTCGTGCTGGGGACGATCGCCGCCTTCCTGGGGCTGCGCATCACCGCTGGGGGCGCGGCCATCGGCGTGCTCACCCTCGCCTTGGGTGTGGCCACGTTTACGGCCTTAGGCCTACTGCTCGGCGGCACGCTGAGTTCGGAGGTGGTCTTGGCGGTGGCCAACCTCATTTGGTTTATCCTTCTCGGCACCGTCGGATGGGTCATGTTTTCCCAGGGGCTCGGTGATAACGGGGTGTTGACCCTCGTACCCACCGTGGCAATGGCCGCCGGACTCGATACCGCCCTGAACGGGTCCTTCCCGGGCTTTGAGCTCCTTGTACTCGTCGGTTGGTCAGCGGTGGCGTCGTTTGCCGCGGTGCGTTGGTTCCGCTTCGAAGGCTAAAAGTGATTCTTCTCCCTTGCGTGGTGTGACCCACCCGTCGATATTGGTTCCCGGATGGGGCCGGGCGGTAGGCTGAATAGCCGTGAGTACCGCCAATATTTCCTCTCCTCAACATTCCACCGCGCCCGCTGCGCCGACCACCGGTCCCTCGGTGAAGACGCAGCGCATCGTCGCGCTCATCCTCCTGCTCTGCCAGGGTGGCATTACAGTATCGGGTTCCATCGTGCGCGTAACCGGCTCCGGCCTTGGTTGCGTCACCTGGCCTAACTGCCACCCTGGTTCCTTGGTTCCCATCCAGGGCGCGGCTCCCATGCTCCACCAGGCCATTGAGTTCGGCAACCGCCTGCTGACTTTTGTTGTGGCGGCGGCTGCCATCGCCAGCATCGTGGTCGTTCACAAGGCGCAACGCCGCAAGGAGCTCAAGGTCTATGCCTGGGCGGGGCTCGCCGGCATCGTGGTGCAGGCACTCATTGGCGCCCTGTCGGTGAAACTAAATCTGTCCTGGTGGTCGGTGGCGATTCACTTCCTCCCGTCGATGGTCTTGGTGTGGATCGCGGCCATGCTCTTTTCCCGCATCAATGAACCCGATGACGGCACTCCCACTCGCCTCTTCCCCGCTGCGGTGCGCACCCTCGCGGTGGTGGCCACTGTGGCCCTGTCCATCGTTCTGCTGACGGGCACCTTTGTGACTGGCTCGGGTACTCACTCCGGTGATGCCGGTGTGGGCATGGAGGGCCGCCTCGGCGTGGACACCTATGGCATGGCCATCATTCACGCGGTCTGCATGTACGTCTACTTGGCGCTGACGCTCATCGTGGTCTTCCTCCTGCACCGCACCGGCGCTCCCAAGGTGGCCAAGAAGGCCGGCTGGGTGCTCATTGCTTGCATCGTTATCCAGTGGGCTATCGGTGTCACCCAGTTCTATCTCCACATCCCTCGCTGGACTGTTCCCTTCCACGTGGGCATGTCCTCAGTGGTCACGGCCTTCACCGCCCTGCTGTGGGCGCATGGCTTGCGCCGCGTCGGAAACGAGGATGACACTACTGCAAGCACTGCCCAGCGCGGTGACGAGAACGTTCCCGCCGCCCAAGGCTAAGCAGAGTCAGCGGAGCCAGTAAAGCCACTACAACAGGTACTCGTAGCGCCGCCGTTCTCACCAGGAAGTGAGGATGGCGGCGCTTTTTGCTGCGCGGAGCCCTCGGCTTCGTTTAGCCTAGACACCATGCATGCTATTCAGGTGACCACGACCGGAGGGCCCGAGGTCCTCACCTACGCCGAGGTAGAATCCCCCACGCCGACGAAGGAACAGCTGCTTGTCGACGTCTCCGTGGCCGGTGTCAACTACATCGACACCTACTACCGCGAAGGCATCTACAACGCCTCCGTGCCCTTCATCATCGGACTCGAAGGAACCGGACGCGTTGTGCACGACCCCCAGGGAGAAATTGCCCCGGGCACGATGGTGGCCTGGGATCACGCTTTCGGATCCTATGCGGAGCAAGTCTGCGTGCCGCGAGACCGCGTGGTGGCCGTCCCCGACGAGATTCCCTCCGCCGTCGCCGGTTCGATGCTCCTGCAGGGCATGACGGCGCACTACCTCACCCACGGTGTGTATCAGCTAGGGGAAGGAGCATCCTGTCTGATCACCGCCGGTGCGGGCGGCGTGGGCTTAATCCTTACCCAGATGGCCAAGTCCCTGGGCGCCACCGTCTATTCCGTGGTCTCCACGGATGAGAAGGAAGAGCTGGCCTATGGCGCGGGCGCAGACCACGTGTTCCGCTACAGCAGCGGCTTGGCCGAGCAGGTGCGTCGTCACAACGGTGGGCGCGGCGTGGACGTGGTCTACGACGGCGTCGGCAAAGCCACCTTCGGTGAATCCCTTGAGGTTGTACGACCGCGCGGCACGGTAGCGCTCTTCGGTGCCGCGTCGGGCCCCGTCCCGCCGATGGACCCGCAGCTGCTGAACAAGCACGGCTCCATCTTCCTCACCCGCCCGTCACTCGGCGCTTGGACCTCCCAGGAAGGCGAGTTCCAGATGCGCGCCCAGGCAGTGGTGCAGGCGGTCATCGATGGCGACCTCGACTTCCGCATCTCCGCAGAGTATCCGCTCGCCGAAGCTGCTCAGGCCCACCGCGACCTCCAAGAGCGCAAGACCACCGGCTCGATCGTCCTCCGGGTACGCGAAGATTAGCTCGCTAGAACAGCGCAGCCGACCAGCCCAGCATGCGCCCGATGGGCTCCCAGCCCACGACGGCGTCGATGGACAGGCCGATAAAGAGCACCGACAGATAGTTGTTGGAGTAGATAAACAGGCGCATGGGCTTGACCTTTGCGCCCTTCTTCACCCCTTGGTGCAGGCGAATCGCCATCCAGAGGAAGACCGCGCCGGAAGACACCGCGGCCACCAAGTAGATCCACGAGGCCGCAGGGATAATAAGGAAGGTCACAATAACCGTTCCGATCGTGTACCACACGATTTGCCGGGTCACCTCTACTTCCCCGGCAACGACGGGCAGCATCGGCACCCCGGCCTTGCGGTAGTCCTCCTTGTACTTCATCGCCAGCGCCCAGGTGTGGGGTGGTGTCCAGAAGAAGATAATGAGGAACAGCACCACGGCCTGCCACCAACGGTCCGGCTCCCCCGCCGGTGCGTTATCACGAATGACGGCCCAACCCACCATGGCGGGCATACAGCCAGCGAGGCCGCCCCAGACGATGTTCTGGGAGTTCCGCATCTTGAGGAACTTCGTATAGACGATGACATAAAAGAAGTTGGTCAAGAGCACGAAGAACGCAGCCAACCACGAGTTAGCTAACACACCCAGCCAAAAGACGGATAGCGCCAACATGATCCACGCGAAGATCGCGGCATTGCGTCGCGAAATGGTCTTGCGCACTAGCGGCCGGGCACGGGTGCGCTGCATCTTCTGGTCGATCTCATAATCGACGACGTTGTTAAACGTGTGGGCAGCCGCGGCACCCATCCATCCACCGAAGATGGTGGAGACGATGAGCCAGAAGTTGGAGGACACTGCCTCGAATCCACGCTGCGCCTGGAGCATAGCCGGAATTGCCGCCACGAGGAGGAGCTCAATGATCCTCGGTTTCGTTAGCGCAAAATAGGCCTTGATGGTCTCCAAGGAACAATCCTCCGTATATCCGGCACGTGGGTGTATGGCTTATGGGTCTGACGTACTGGTCGGCTGCCCGCGCCAAAAAGTTCCCGAGAACTTCGTGGCGAATCCCCCAAGCGTTCTTCGGGGATAGTCGCCGCCCACTGGCTGGCAGCGGGGCAACAGCGTCAACCATGCCAGACTACCGCCCGAAACCTGGTTTATATAATCCCCCGCCGAAGATCGAAAAACCTTTACACTGATTAACGGTATATCTGTTTCCAGAAGCGAAGTGAGGTTTTCGCCGTGTCGAACGAAAAGTTGTCCCCGGAACTGCAGGCTATGGTTGAGCGCCGTTATCCTTCGGACTGGAGTGACCTCGATACTCGCGCCGTGGATACCGTGCGCGTCCTAGCTGCCGACGCCGTCCAGAATTGCGGCTCCGGCCATCCCGGTACCGCCATGTCCCTGGCACCGCTGGCCTACACGCTCTACCAGCGCGTGCTTAACCACGATCCGGCCGATGTTCACTGGGCAGGGCGCGACCGCTTCGTACTCTCCGTTGGACACTCTTCCCTGACGCAGTACATCCAGCTCTTCCTCGGCGGTTTCGGTCTCGAGATGGAGGATCTCAAGTCGCTGCGCACCTGGGGCTCGAAGACTCCGGGCCACCCCGAGGTTCACCACACCGATGGCGTCGAGATCACCACCGGTCCCCTGGGCCAAGGCTTGGCGTCCGCGGTCGGCATGGCAATGGCCGCACGCAAAGAGCGCGGCCTGTTCGATGCCTCGGCCCCGGCCGGCGAATCCCCCTTCGATCACTTCGTTTACGTCATCGCCTCCGACGGTGACTTGCAAGAGGGTGTCACCGCTGAGGCTTCTTCCTTGGCGGGCACCCAGAAGCTGGGCAATCTCATCGTCTTCTGGGATGACAACCGCATCTCCATTGAGGACGACACCAACATTGCCTTCAACGAGGACGTGGCTAAGCGTTACGAGGCCTATGGCTGGCACGTGCAGACCGTGGAGTCCGGCGAAGATGTCGAAGCCATCGAAGCAGCTGCCGCCGCGGCACGCGCCGAAACCTCCCGCCCCTCCTTCATCCGAGTTAAGACCGTGATTGGTTACCCGGCACCGAACAAGATGAACACCGGTGGCGTCCACGGTGCAGCTCTTGGCGAGGATGAGGTAGCCGCCACCAAGGAGGTCCTCGGCTTCGATCCGGCGCAGTCCTTCCACATCGACGAGGAAGTCCTCGCACACACCCGCGAGCTGACCACTCGCGGTGCCGCGAAGCACGCAGAGTGGCAGAAAAAGTTTGACGCGTGGGCAGCTGCCAACCCGGAGGAGAAGAAGCTCTTCGACCGCCTCCAGGCTCGCGAGCTGCCGGCTGACTTCGCCGCAGAACTTCCGACATGGGAAGCGGGCGAATCCTTGGCCACGCGCAAGGCTTCCGAGGCCGCCATCCAGGCACTTGCAGCCTCCCTGCCGGAGATGTGGGGCGGCTCCGCCGATCTGGCAGGCTCCAACAACACGGTGATCAAGGGCGCGGATTCCTTCGGCCCAGAGTCCATCACCACCGATACTTGGACTGCCACCCCCTACGGCCGCAACCTGCACTTCGGCATCCGCGAGCACGCCATGTCCGCAGTCATGAACGGCATTGCACTGCACGGCAATACCCGCGTCTACGGTGGTACCTTCCTCATCTTCTCTGAGTACCAGTACCCGGCTGTCCGCCTCGGCGCGCTCATGTCCACCGATACCTACTACGTCTGGACGCACGATTCCATCGGGCTGGGCGAGGACGGCCCCACCCACCAGCCAGTGGAAACGCTCGCTGCCCTGCGCGCCATCCCCAACCTCTCCGTCATCCGCCCGGCAGATGCCAACGAGACCGCTCAGGCGTGGGCGGCGGCCCTTGAGTACAAGGCCGCTCCGAAGGGCCTCGCTCTGTCCCGCCAGAACCTGCCTGTACTCGAAGGAACCAAGGAGAAAGCTGCCGAAGGTGTGCGCCGCGGCGCCTACGTCCTCGTTGAGGCATCGAAGGAAACCCCGGACGTGATTCTTATCGCCACCGGCTCCGAGGTACAGCTCGCCGTGGAGGCCGCCAAGCAACTCGAGGCGGACGGTACCGCGACCCGCGTGGTGTCCGCGCCGTGCCTAGAGTGGTTCGACGAGCAGGACGTTTCCTACCGCGAGTCCGTCCTCCCCTCCTCCGTCCGCGCGCGCGTCTCCGTCGAGGCCGGTATCTCCATGCCGTGGCACAAGTACACCGGTTCCTTCGGCCGCACCGTGTCCTTGGAGCACTTCGGCGCTTCCGCACCTGCCGCGGAACTCTTTGAGAAGTTCGGCTTCACTGCCGACGCCATTGTTGACGCCGCCCGCGAGTCCCTCAACGCTGCTCAGGCAGGCTAACCCCCTACTGCTGTCCACTACGAAAGGACCCTGCACACACCATGACACATATTGATGAGCTGGCCCGTCTCGGTACCTCGACGTGGCTCGATGATCTCTCCCGCGAGCGCTTGGATTCCGGCAACCTCCGCGAACTCCTCGACACCAAGTCCATCGTGGGTGTCACCACGAACCCAGCGATCTTTGCTGCCGCAATGTCCTCCGGCACCTCCTACGATGCCGACATCGCAGCGCTGAAGGAAAAGTCCGCTACCGCGGACGACGCGGTGTACTCGCTCGCCATCGACGATGTCCGCAATGCCTGCGATCTCTTCACCGAGATCTATGAATCAACCGATGGCCGGGATGGGCGGGTGTCCATCGAGGTTGATCCACGAATCTCAGCGGATGCGGAGGCAACCTTGGCACAGGCCCGCGAGCTGTGGTCCAAGGTCAACCGCCCCAACCTCATGATCAAGATCCCGGCAACCGACGGTTCCCTTCCCGCCATCTCCGATGCTCTGGCAGAAGGTATTTCCGTCAACGTCACCCTGATCTTCTCTGTCGAACGCTACGCGCAGGTGATTGCCGCCTACAAGGAGGGAATTCAGCGCGCCGCCGAAGCAGGTAAGGATATCTCCACTATTCACTCCGTGGCCTCCTTCTTTGTCTCCCGCTTGGACACCGAAGTCGACAAGCGCCTCGAGTTGAACGGCTCTGATGAAGCCCTCGCGCTGCGTGGAAAGGCCGGCGTGGCCAACGCCCAACGCGCCTATGCGCTTTTCCTGAAGGAGTTCAAGGACAACGGTAGCGACTTGCCTTCCGGTGCCCACCCGCAGCGGCCACTGTGGGCGTCGACGGGAGTCAAAAACCCTGACTACCCTGCCACCTTGTACGTTTCCGAGCTCGCTGGGCCGGAGACCGTCAACACGATGCCCGAGAAAACCATTGATGCGGTTCTTGCGCAGGGGAACCTGCACGGCGATACACTGACTGAAGCTTCTGACGACGCAGAGAAGGTATGGGCACAGCTGGAGGCTGTCGGCATCGACTTCGCCGATGTTTTCACCGTGCTCGAGCAGGAGGGCGTCGACAAGTTCGTCGATGCGTGGGAGGAACTGCTTGCCTCGATGACAGACCGCCTCTCCTAAAAGAGCATGAGGTTTTAAGTGCTCACCATCGGCGCGCGCCACCAACGGCCATCCAACTGTGGCCGGCGGGGCGCGTGTCGCTATGCTGAGCTGTTGGACTAATCTCACACAGACCGAAAGGACACTTAGTGAGCACTACCAGCGCGTGGGTCAACCCGTTGCGCGACGCGAAGGACAAGCGCCTACCACGTATCGCCGGGCCATCCGGCATGGTGATTTTCGGCGTCACGGGTGACTTGGCGCGCAAAAAGCTCCTCCCTGCCATCTACGACCTGGCCAACCGAGGGCTGCTGCCCGCCGGCTTCACGCTGGTTGGCTACGGCCGCCGCGACTGGGACAAGCAAGCCTTTTGCGACTACGTCCGCGAGGCTGCCGAAGCGGGTGCCCGAACCACCTTCAGTGAGCATGTGTGGGAGCACCTCGCCAAAGGAATCGAGTTTGTCCAAGGCAACTTCGACGACGCTGGCTTTGATAAGCTCTCCGCCCGGTTGTCTGAGCTCAACGCTTCCCGCGGCACCGGCGGAAACTGGGCCTATTATCTTTCGGTTCCGCCAGAGTTCTTCTCCGATATTTGCCACCAGCTAGAGCGCGTCGGTATGGCGGACAGCACGGAAAGCTCCTGGCGCCGCGTCATCATTGAAAAACCTTTCGGCCACGATCAGGCTTCCGCGCGCCAGCTCAATGAGATCGTCAATGCCGTCTTCCCGGAGTCTTCGGTGTTCCGCATCGATCATTACCTGGGCAAGGAAACGGTGCAAAACATCATGGCGCTGCGCTTTGCCAACCAGATCTTCGAGCCGATGTGGAACGCGCACTACATCGATCACGTGCAGATCACGATGGCCGAAGACATCGGATTGGGCGGACGTGCCGGCTATTACGACGGCATCGGCGCTGCGCGCGACGTCATCCAGAATCACCTCCTGCAGCTATTAGCCCTCGTCGCCATGGAGGAACCCTCCTCCTTCGACCCAGAGGCGCTCCAGGCGGAAAAGATCAAGGTGCTGCGCGCCACCAACGCGGTACACCCGCTCAACAAGACCACCGCCCGCGGCCAGTACTCCGCCGGCTGGCAAGGCTCAGAGTATGTCAAGGGCCTGCGGGAGGAGGAAGGATTCGATCCGGAGTCCACGACGGAGACCTATGCCGCGTGTACCCTCGAGGTCAATTCCCGTCGCTGGGCGGGCGTTCCTTTCTACCTACGTACCGGCAAGCGGCTGGGCCGCCGCGTAACCGAGATTGCACTGGTGTTTAAGACCGCCCCGCACCAGCCTTTTGATCAGGGCCAAGCCGATGCGCTGGGACAGAATGCCGTGGTGATCCGCGTCCAACCTGATGAAGGCGTCACTATGCGCTTTGGTTCCAAGGTTCCGGGCTCCACCATGGAGGTGCGTGACGTCAACATGGACTTCGCCTATGCCGAGGCCTTTACGGAAGAATCGCCGGAAGCCTATGAGCGCCTGATTCTCGACGCCCTCTTGGACGAGTCCTCCCTCTTCCCCACCAACGAGGAAGTGGAGCTGTCGTGGTCCATCCTCGACCCCATCATTGAGTACTGGTCCAGTATCGGACAGCCGGAGCAATACCGCGCTGGCACGTGGGGGCCGGAGTCCGCTAATAGAATGCTGCGCCGCCGGGGTCATTCCTGGCGCCGTCCGTAGGTCCTTAGGAGGAATGGCCTTATGATTATCCCCTTGCCCGATACGACGACGCGCAAGATCTCTAAGAAGCTTGTAGAGATGCAGGAGCACTACACGCTCACGACCGGCCGGGTCCTCACGCTCATCGTCATGACCGAAGAGGGCGATGACCTGGACAACCTACTCGCTTCGGTGCGCGATGCCTCCCACGAGCACCCTTCCCGTGTCATCGTCATCGCTACTGGAAATCTCGGCGAGGACACTCGGCTCGACGCCGAGTTGCGCGTCGGTGGCGAAGCGGGTGCCTCGGAGATCGTCGTCATGCACCTGCATGGCGCCCTCGCGGATCAGGCAGAAGCGGTGGTAACTCCCCTGCTTCTTCCAGATACGCCAATCGTGGCGTGGTGGCCTACGGCATGCCCGCCGTCCCCGTCCTCTGTTCCGATCGGTGCGCTGGCCCAGCGCCGTATTACCAACGTTGCCTTCGGCAGTGGCGTCGATCAGTATGACCTCCACGTGCTCTCCTCTGGCTATAAGCCCGGAGATTCCGACATGTCGTGGGGTGCCATCACCCTCTGGCGCGGTATCGTCGCTTCGGCCCTCGACAGGTTCCCGCACGAGCCGATCACCTCTGTGAAGATCTCCGGTGCCGAGCACCACGCCGCCGTCGACTTTGCTGCCGGCTGGCTTCTCGACGCCCTCTCCGTCCCCGTTACCCGTACCGTGTCGGACTGCGCGGAGGGTACCTTCCCGATTACCTCGGTGGTTTTCCAACGTCCCACTGCCGATGTTAGCGTCACTGTCGTTGACCCTGCGACAGTGGAGGTCAGTGTTCCGGGCTCCCCGGAATCACTCGTTAGCCTCGCGGTGCGTTCCGAAGCAGAAGTGCTCTCGGAAGAACTCCGCCATCTCGATGCGGATAAGACATACGCTCACGCTCTCCGCGCCTTAGCCCGCGTGGACTACAGTGTGTAGGCATAATCATTTCATCGTTTCCTAGTCTCATCATTCAGAAGGATCTTTCTGCACCATGGTCACGCTTCGCCGCGTTAGCGACATCGACGAGCTCATATCCTCCGCCGCACTCGCCTTTATTGAGACGGTTGCGGCGATTCAAGCCCCAGGCGGCGGCCTCCACAAGGATGGTGTCGCCCGCGTCGTGCTCACCGGTGGCGGAGCAGGAATCGGCATGCTGCGCGAGCTGGCACGGCTTCACGACGCCGCTCAACAGCAAGGCAGCGACTACCCAGCATTGGCGGTGGACTGGACGCGCATCCATGTTTTCTTCGGCGATGAGCGCAACGTGCCGGTAAGCGATCCGGACTCTAACGAGGGCCAAGCCCGTGAGGCTCTCTTGGCACACGTGGATATCCCGGAGCGCCACATTCACGGCTATGACTTGGGAGCCGTATCCATGGAGCACGCAGCACAAGCCTATGAGGGCGAGATCCGTGACTTTGCGCCGGAAGGCTTCGATATTCACCTGCTGGGCATGGGTCACGAAGGCCACATTAACTCCCTGTTCCCGCATTCAGAAGCGGTCTATGAAGACACCGACTATGCCTTCGCGGTCCACGACTCCCCCAAGCCGCCTTCTGAGCGCGTTACGTTGACTTACCCGGCCATCAACCGCTCCCAGCGCATTTGGTTCCTGGTTTCCGGTGAGGAGAAGGCCGAGGCTGTCTCCCACCTCGTGGCTGGCGCTGCGGCTGAGGACTGGCCGGCCGCAGGTGCTCAGGGCACTGAGGAAACGCTGCTGTTCTTAAGCGACGATGCCGCGCAGCGTCTCTAACAACAGCTCCCCGGCGGCTTCTCTAGGGCCGCCAATGAAAACTACAACGCCGCGTCCTTCACCTTTATTGGAGGAGGGACGCGGCGTTTGGCGTATGTGCGGCGGGGCCGAAAGACCTTTTAGCTATAAGCCTGCAGCAGGTTCAGAGCCACGATGCAGGCAAGCCAGATAACCACCATGACCACGGTGTAGCGGTCAAGGTTCTTCTCTACCACGGTGGAACCAGAGAGGTTGGACTGCACGCCGCCGCCGAAGAGGCTCGACAGGCCACCACCTTTACCTTTGTGCAGCAGCACGAAGATAGTCATCAAGATTGCGGCAATCACGAGGAGGATTTCCAGTGCCAAGATCATGAAGTAGTTCCTTGTTTACGCGTATGTACAGTGAGTATGACGCGCGTTAGTGAATCACCGTGGTGAGCCACCGTCACGCGTGGAAAAAAGGGCGCGAAGACAGCGCGCGCAATAATCCTCGATGATACACCACGTGACGGGCCAGAAACTATTCCGACCCGCCACGGCAGGATGCGGGGAGATTAGGCGCCCTGGGCGGCGTTAGCCGCCAGCTTTGCGAACTCCTCGCCCTTGAGGGAGGCGCCGCCGACGAGACCACCGTCAACGTCGGGCTTGCCCACGATCTCCGCGATAGAGTCCACCTTGACGGAGCCGCCGTAGAGGATGCGGATGCCTTCGGCAACCTCGTCGCCGCCGAGCTCGCGGACGAGCTGACGAATAGCTGCGCACACTTCCTGTGCATCCTCAGCGGAAGCAACCTTGCCGGTGCCGATAGCCCAGACAGGTTCATAAGCGATGACGGTCTTTGCCAGATCCTCAGCGGACAGGCCCTCCAGGGAGTTGCGGGTCTGGGTCACCACGTAATCGACGTGAGTGCCCTTCTCGCGGACATCCAAGGGCTCGCCGACACACACGATGGGGCTGATACCGTTGGCCAACGCCGCTGCGGCCTTTTCTGCGACGAGCTTATCCGTTTCGCCGTGGTACTCGCGGCGCTCGGAGTGGCCCACCACTGCCCAGGAGCAGCCCAGGGCGGAGAGCATCTTGCCGGATACCTCACCGGTGTAGGCGCCGGACTCGTGCTTGGAGATGTCCTGCGCGCCGTAGGTGAACTGCAGGTCGTCGCCGTCGACAAGCGTCTGGACCGTGCGAATGTCGGTGAACGGGACCATAAAAGCCACGTCGACCTTTTCGTAGTATTCCTTCGGCAAGGAGAAAGCGAACTTCTGCAGGGAGCCGATAGCTTCCTTGTGGTCGAGGTTCATCTTCCAGTTACCAGCGATAAGCGGGGTACGTGCCATGATTAGCCTTTCTCGAAGTCAGACTGTGTTGAGAGGATGGTTGATTAGGATTCCAGGACCTTGACGCCCGGCAGCTCCTTGCCTTCCAGGAACTCCAGGGAAGCACCACCACCGGTGGAGATGTGGGAGAAGCCGTCCTCGTCGAGGCCGAGCAGTCGGACGGAAGCTGCGGAGTCACCGCCACCCACGACGGTGAAGGAACCATTCTTGGCCGTGGCATCGATGATGGACTGCGCCACACCTGCGGTGCCCTTGGAGAAGGCTTCCATCTCGAAGACACCCATCGGGCCGTTCCAGAAGACGGTCTTGGAGGAAGCGATGACCTCATCGAACTTCTTCACCGATTCCGGTCCGATATCGAGGGACATCCATCCCTCCGGGATACCGTCGAGGCCCACAACCTTATTTTCTGCATCGGCATTGAACTCGGTGGCAGCGACGAGGTCGACCGGCAGGACGATCTTGTCGCCGAAGCGCTCCAGCAGCTCCTTGCAGTTGTCGATCTGGTCTTCCTGCAGCAGGGAGTTCTGGACGTTGTAGCCCTGTGCTGCCAGGAGGGTGTAGCACATTCCGCCGCCGATGATGACGTTGTCGGCCTTACCGGCAAGCGCCTCAATCACACCAAGCTTGTCGGATACCTTGGCGCCGCCAAGAACGACAACGTACGGGTGCTCTGGCTTCTCTGCTACCGCCGCCAGGGTTTCCACTTCCTTCTGCACGAGCTTGCCGGCGTAAGCAGGCAGGCGCTTAGCCACGTCGTACACGGACGCCTGTGCGCGGTGAACGACACCGAAACCATCGGAGACGAAAGCACCGTTGTCTGCAGCCAGAGCGACGAGTTCGTCAGCGAAGGCGCCGCGCTCTGCCTCGTCCTTCGAGGTCTCGCGTGGATCGAAGCGGACATTCTCCAGCAACAGGACATCGCCCTCGTTGAGACCGTTAGCGCGCTCGTGGGCGTCCTCGCCGCTGACATCCCCGGCGAGGGCGACATACTGATCCAGTGCCTCAGACAGAGCTTCTGCTACTGGGGCCAGCGAGTACTTCGGGTTGACCTCGCCCTTCGGGCGGCCCAAGTGCGCCGACAGGATGACCTTCGCACCGCCTTCAATCAAGGCCTTGATTGTCGGCAAGGAAGCGGTGATGCGGCCGGAGTCGGTGATGTTTCCTTCATCATCAAGTGGGACGTTGAAGTCAGAACGGACGAGGACGTGGCGGCCGGAGACGCCTTCTGCGAGCAGGTCGTCCAGAGTCTTGAAAGCCATGATGTTCTCCTTAAAAGTAGGTACTCAAGCTAAAGGTTAATGCTATTCAATGGGAAAGTGTGCTGGTTCCTTATAAACGACTATCGGCCCAGCGCACGCCACGAAATTATGGAGGGTGAGGCGTGGCGCATGGGCCGGTGTCTAGCCTGTGGAGCTGTCACAGGCGATCACAGCTTGGTTCACTGTGGTCATTCTAAAGAGTCAGCTTTAGAGCTTGGAGGCAACCAGGGAGGTGGTGCGCACGAGCTGGCTGGTGTAACCCCACTCGTTGTCGTACCAGCCAAGGACCTTGACGAAGTTGCCGTTGGAAACCTTGGTCATGCCCGCATCGAAGATGCAGCCGTGGGAGTCGGTGATGATGTCGGTGGAGACAATCGGATCCTCGGTGTAACCCAGGGTCTCGCCGAACTCGCCGGTGGCGGCTTCCTTGATAGCAGCGTTGATTTCCTCAGCGGTGACGTCGCGGGATGCCTGGAAGGTCAGGTCCGTGGCGGAACCGGTGATGGTCGGAACGCGCATTGCGTAGCCGTCGAGCTTGCCCTCCAGCTCTGGGAGAACCAGGGAGACGGCCTTTGCTGCACCAGTGGAGGTCGGAACCATGTTGACGGCTGCGGCGCGGGCGCGGCGCAGGTCGCGGTGCGGAGCATCCTGGATGCGCTGGTCACCGGTGTAGGCGTGGATGGTGGTCATCAGGCCCTTCTCGATACCGAACTTCTCGTGGAGGACCTTGGCCATCGGGGCCAGGCAGTTGGTGGTGCAGGATGCGGCGGAGATGACGTTGTGCTTCTCAGCGTCGTACTCATCGGAGTTAACGCCGTAGACGAAGGTTGCGTCGACGTTCTTGCCCGGAGCAGAGATGATGACCTTCTTGGCGCCGGCCTCAATGTGAGCCTTGGCGGCCTCACCATCGGTGAAGAAACCGGTGGACTCGATGACGATGTCGACGTTGTGCTCGCCCCAGTTCAGGTTCTTCGGATCGCGCTCTGCGGAGACTGCAATCTTGTGACCGTTGACGGTGATGGACTCGTCGTCGTGCTGGATCTCACCGTCGAAGCGGCCCAGAACCGAGTCGTACTTGAGCAGGTTGGCCAGGGTTGCGTTGTCGGTCAGGTCGTTGACTGCGACGACCTCGAGGTCATTGTTGCCCTGTGCGACTGCACGGAAGAAGTTGCGGCCGATGCGGCCAAATCCGTTGATACCTACGCGAATGGTCACTGTAATGTCTCCTCAAATAATCGAGTGAAGTTCTATCGTGGGGGCTTCCGAGACTTTGTCTTTATAGGCAGTGCGGTGGACCGTTCTTGCGGAACCGTTGCCCCTGCCACTTCCGTGACGTGCTCGGTGGTTTTCCCAACACGGCCGATAGTACCCACGGTTTCTGCATCCCGCAGTGCTCCTGCCGGTCCCCAACGCGAGTGGTCGCACGAGGCCAAAAAGAGGCGTATAGTGGTTGGGCCGTCGCAGAGAATTTGAGACAACCCTCGAGCTATACACCTGCAGTTATGCCCGTTTGTGTGGGATTATGTTGGGGACTTTCACTGCGGGGTGGGATATCTCACTAAAGCAAAAAAGAGCGGATTAATCCAAAAAGAAATGCGGCAACAGCCGCACGGAAATCGGGCGTGATACCCCGTCTAATGCCCGAACGGGCACGAGTAACTAGGACTCTTCGAAAAGATCCTCGGTGACGGCCTTCGTCGTATCTGGGACCCCAAGCTCCTTGGCACGCTTGTCCGCCATAGACAAAAGGCGCCGAATACGCCCGGCCACCGCATCCTTAGTCATTGGCGGATCAGCCAGGCGGCCGAGCTCTTCCAAAGAGGCCTCACGATGCTGCACGCGCAAGCGGCCGGCATCCGCGAGATGCTCCGGAACGTCATCGCCCAAGATGACCATCGCGCGTTCGACGCGTGCTGCAGCCGTCACGGCCGCGCGGGCAGAGCGGCGCAAGTTGGCATCATCGAAATTATCGAGACGGCGAGACGTATCGTGGGCTTCTCTCTGGATGCGCTTCTTTTCCCATGTCAGGCGCGTCTCTTGGGCGCCCATACGGGTCAGCAGCGCGCCAATGGCGTCGCCGTCGCGCACGACGACGCGGTCCGCGCCGCGCGTTTCCTTTGTCTTCGCCGCCACGCCCAAACGGCGCGCGCAGCCGACAAGAGCGAGTGCAGCCTCCTGGCACGGGCAGGTCACCTCAAGCGCTGAGGAGCGGCCCGGTTCGGTCAAGGAACCTTGCGCCAAGAAGGCGCCGCGCCAGGCTGCTTCATTATCGGCTACAGAACCAGAGATGACTTGTGGAGGCAAACCCACCACGGGGTGGCCGGAGCGTGTTACCAAACCAAGGCGTCTGGTCAGTTCCTTGGCACCGGTGGTGATGCGCACTTGCACGCGACTCTTCTTGGACGAAGCCGCGGGTCCAGCGACGTGGGTGCTGGCGGAAATCGAATAGAGCTCATCGAGTGCGGTGACGAGGCGGTTCGCTACGCTCTGCGACTCCAGTTCCACCTCGTACATCACGCGGTCCCCGGTGATGTGGAGTTCGCCAGCGAACCTGAGGATCGCGGCAACCTCCGCCGCGCGGGCGGACTGGCGCGGCACGGACACCGCCGTAAGTTCCTCCTTGACCTGATCGGTCAATGACGCAGACACCTCGTGCCTCCCCTTTCAACTCGTGGACGTAGCGCACCGCGCAGATTGGCGTGGGCGAGACGCGGCGGTGAACGATGAATGCCCCATAGTCTATCGCGCGCTTAACCGCGATGAGCGTCTGGGGCTCCCGCTGTGCCATCGCGATTGGCGGCATACTCGGCGTAAAGCTCGGTGAGCACCTGCGCCAGCTTGTCTGGGCAGTGCTTATTAATCGACCTTCCGTCCTCATCGTATTGGCACACGTCTCGGAAGACTGCCGTAGCGCCCAGAACACTGGCGGCGCGCTGAACAAAGACGCGCTCCGACTCGTTCGGAAGCCCGGATGCATCAACGATAACGCGGTCTACCCGCAGGCTCGGGGCGTGCTGCGCTAGGACATGCAGGTGGCGCTCGGCAGAAAAACCTTGGGTCTCACCCGGCTCAGCAGAAAGATTGAGCACCACCACGCGGAGAGCATCCGACGAGGTAATCGCGTCGACGATATCCGGCACCAGGACGTGTGGAAGAACGGAACTAAACCAGGAACCAGGACCTAGGGTGATCAGGTCCGCGTCGTGCAGCGCGCTAATAGTTTCCGGGTTGGCCCCAGGCTTCTCCGGAATGATGCGCACCCGGCGCACCTGCCCCACGGTCGATGCAACAGCCACCTGGCCGCGAACCGAGCGAATGATACGGGGGTCGTCGTCAAGCCCAGAAACATCCGCCTCAATCTCCAGAGGTAAGTTCACGGCTGGCAGTACCCGGCCGGCTGACTCCGTCAAGCGTGCAACGGCATCGAGAGCGGCCTGGAAATCCCCCAACACCTCAGTGAGTCCAGCGATGAGGAGGTTGCCCACGGCGTGGCCGGCCATCGCACCGGTGCTCTGAAAGCGATGCTGAAGCGTCTCGGCCCACAGCTGGCCTTCCTCCGTATCGCTGGATAAAGCGGCGAGCGCCATGCGCAAATCACCTGGCGGAATAATGTCCATCTCGCGGCGCAACCGGCCGGAAGAACCGCCGTCATCGGCCACGGTGACGATGGCAGAGATTGCCTCCGCGCCCGTGCGGCGAGCAGCGAGCAAGGTTTGATAAAGACCATGGCCGCCGCCCAGGCTAGCCATGTGGAGTGGGAGAGTCGTCACGTAAGTACTAGCTTTCAGTCATGTAATAAAAGGAATGAATACGAATCTTCTCGATACGTATCGCGCCTAGTCGCGGGCGATGTCTCGGTGCAGGGTGCTCACGTCCAAGTCTCCGCGCTCGCTAAGGCGGCGGGCGATCTCTTCCGTGACGGCCACGGAACGGTGGTGCCCACCCGTGCAACCAATGCCTACGGTGATGAAATTCTTCCCCTCGTGGCGATACCCCGTGAGCATCGAGTCCAACATGTCGATGAAGCGCTCGATAAAAGGCTCAGCGGCGTCTTGGGACAGAACGTAATCCGACACCGGCTCATCGGTGCCTCGGTAGCCCCGCAGTTCCGGTACCCAGTAAGGATTGGGAAGAAAACGGACGTCGACGACAAGGTCAGCGTCCCGCGGAGAACCATGCTTGAAGCCGAAGGACTGGAGCGTGACGTGCTGGCGTTCCCCGCGCATGTCACCGAAGGCAGCCTCGATGGCACGGCGTAGGTCATGAACAGACAGGTTCGTCGTGTCGATGATAATGTCCGCACGCACACGAATGGATTGCACGGCGGCGCGCTCGCGTTGGATGCCGGCCTTCAGCGTTTCACCGTCCTGCAGCGGGTGCGTGCGACGCACCGAATCGAAGCGGCGAATCAGCACGTCATCGCGCGCATCGAGGAAAAGCAGGGTCGGCTTCATATCCAGCTGCTCTAGTTCGTCCAAGGTTTCTGCCAAAGAACCAGGGAACATGCGGGAGCGTACGTCGGTGACCGCGGCGATCTTCGTAACTGGAGAATCCGGACGCGCACACAGCTTCAAGAGGTCAACGATGGCCTTCGGCGGGATGTTGTGGGCGACGTAGTAGCCCTTATCCTCCAACACTTTTGCCGCCGACGTCAGGCCGCCGCCCGACATGCCGGTAATCAAAATGGGCGGAGAATCAAACAACGTCATGGCCTCCATTCTTACCACTTAAGTGGTTGCCACGGTAGGAATCCTGTCTAGGAATACGGTGGGAATCCCTCCTAAGAGTCGTGAAGGTGATCAAAGACGGTCTGAGCTAGTTTGGGGCCGAATCCCTTCACCTCAGCAATGTCCTCCACGCTTGCTTCCTTGAGCTTCTTTACCGAGCCGAAGTGCTTCACTAGGTCCGTGCGACGCTGCGGCCCCAAGCCCGGGACCGCGTCGAGGACGGAGGAGCGCATCCGCTTTGAACGCTGCTGGCGGTGATAAGAGATAGCTACGCGATGGGCCTCGTCGCGCAGGTGCTGCAGTAGAAACAGCGCCTGCGAATTGCGCGGTAGAATCACCGGTTCGTCATCACCAGGCACCCACACCTCCTCTAGGCGCTTGGCCAGACCGATGAGTGTCACATCGACGATGCCGAGCTCATCAAACACAGCTTGCGCGGCTGCCACCTGCGGCGCGCCGCCATCAACGATGAAGAGCTGAGGCGGATAAGAGCTGCGTTTGGTCTGGCTCGCCGCCTCTTCGCGCACCAACTCCTCAGCGAAGGTGGTGTTCTCTAGCTCTTCGTCAGGCACCGCCCGCTTATCGTCATGGTGATGCTTAAACCGGCGGCGGGTGACTTCGGCGATGGAACCGACATCGTCCGAGCGGCCATCGCCCGCCGCTTCCTTGATGCGATAACGCCGGTAGTCGGACTTACGGGGCAGCCCATCCTCGAAAACCACCAGGGAGGCCACAACATCGGTGCCCTGAATGTGGGAGATATCCGTGCACTCGATGCGCAACGGCGCGGAATCCATGCCCAGTGCTTCCTGCAGCTCCTGGAGTGCGGCGGAGCGCGCAGTGAGGTCGCCAACGCGCTTGAGTTTGTGCTGTTTCAGTTGCTCTTTGGCATTGCGCTCGACGGTCTCCATCAACGCGCGCTTATCCCCTCGCTGCGGAACGCGCAGATCGATCTGGGCGCCACGCAGCTCCTCCAAAACGATCTTGACCTCATCGGCTTCGTCGGGCAGTTCCTGGACCAAAATCTCCCGCGGAATAGCGTTTCCACGATGCTCCTCGGCATGGGATTCCTGGTCCACTCCCCTACGCTCCAACTTCGCGTCTTCTTCAGCCTCTAGGCGCTGGCGTTCTGCCGCGTCAGAATAGAACTGAATGAGGAAGTTTTGGATCAAAGCCGGCAGACCAGGATCTGGCTCGCCTTCGCGCACCGCGTCAGTCGTTGCCTGATCTCCGGAACGCTCCACAACCCAGCCGCGCTGCCCGCGGATGCGTCCCGAACGCACATGAAAGATCTGAACTGCAGCTTCCAATTCATCCGAGCTAAACGCAATGAGGTCCGCATCCGTGCCATCAGGCAACACCACTGCCTGCTGCTCCATCAACTTGTCGATGGCACCCAAGTCATCGCGCAGGCGGGCCGCCAACTCAAACTCCAGGTTCTCCGCGGCCTCCTCCATGCGCTGCGTGACCCGCTTGCGAACGGGTGCGGTGTTACCGTTCATGAAGCTGATGAGTTGGTTAACCGTATCGCGATGTTCTTCCGGGCTAACGCGGCCGATGCAGGGGGCATCGCACTTGCCGATATACCCCAGCAAACAGGGCCGCCCCAAGCGCTCGTGGCGGTTGAACACACCCTTGGCGCAGGTACGCATGGGAAAGATGCGAGTGAGAAGATCCAGGGATTCACGCACCGCCCAGGCATGGGAATAGGGACCGAAATAGCGCACGCCTTTGCGGCGTGGGCCCCGGTAGAAAAACGCACGCGGAATGGTCTCCCCAACGGATACCGCGAGCATGGGATAAGTCTTATCATCGCGGTACATCACGTTAAAGCGCGGATCGAAGCGCTTAATCCACGTGTACTCCAGCTGCAGCGCTTCCACCTCGCTGGCCACCACGGTCCATTCCACCGAGGCCGCCGTCAGCACCATCTGGCGAGTGCGCGGGTGTAGTTGAGTGATGTCCTGGAAGTAATTGGATAACCGCGCCCGCAGGTTCTTTGCCTTGCCCACATAGACGACCCGGCGGTTCTCATCACGGAACTTATAAACGCCCGGATCTGTAGGGATGCTTCCGGGCGCGGGACGGTACTGAGAGGGATCAGCCACTAGTCATCCTGCGGCATGTAACGGGCTTCTAGGTCGCGGAAAGAGCGGACATTGGTGATCACGTCGTCCTTATCGCCCGACTGCAGGGCCCAGACCGGCACGTATTCAAAGTCCGGAAGCTCGATGCGCGCCATGCGGGAGCCTTCGGGGAAGGACAAGCCGTAGATGACCTGCCACGGGTAGAAACGGGTTCCCACGATATTGCGGACCTCCACCCCGTCGGAGTTCGCGCGCAGCCGCGGGCGAGTCAGCGCCAGCCAAGACAAAATGGAAATTACCACGCCGACGCCGGGAAAAGCGAACTTATCAATCGTCGTCACCGTCGCGCCGGTAAAGGACAGACCCACCGTAAAGCCCATGAAAAGGTGCGCGGCCATAACGAGAATGATCCAGATGATGGCCACCTTGCGCAGGTAGGGAGAGGTAACTTCATACTCCCAGGGCTTGGACGACGTCTGGGCGAAAGGATCCGCGCTGGTATAGGCCAGCATTTGCTCATCACTCATGCTGCGGCCTGCTCCCCCGGCCGCCATCGACGCAGCCGGCTGCGAAGAGGCGGAGGACTGGTTGGCATGGGCCGACTGTGCCCGCTCTTCGTGCCCGGAAGGCACCTGTGAGTCCGTCATCGAGTTTTCCATCTCCTCATCACTCCGCTGAGGCAGGCCACTCCCCCTGCCGGATACGCCAGGCGGCGTGGTTGCACTTGGCAGCCTACTTTTGGTTTGACTCGTTCAGTGTACGCAACGTGTGCACGGTTTCTAAAGCTGCGTGCATGGCCTCGGCACCTTTATCCTCTTCAGAGTCCGCAAAGCCGGCGCGATCGACGGCTTGCTCGTAGTCGTTGACCGTCAGCACTCCATTGGCCACCGGGGTCGACTCATCGAGCGCGATGCGCGTCAGGCCCTGCGTCACGGAATCGCAGACGTAATCAAAGTGCGGGGTGCCACCACGAACAACGCAGCCCAACGCAACCACGGCATCATGGGTGCGCGCGGCGGCTTGGGCCACGACGGGCAGTTCGAGGGCCCCGACCACGCGCAGGGGCGTGACCGCGGCGCCGGCGGCTTCGGCAGTCTCGAGTGCTCGACGATGCAGCTGATCACAGATCTCTGCGTTCCACGTTGCGGTAACGACGGCGACGCGGATACCTTCCCCGGAGACATTGTTCGGGGTGGGCAGGCCTTCCTTGCTCATAGTGTGCTCCTTGTGCTCAAAGCTTGATACTCAATGCGTGATGGTTAGGGGCGCTGAAGCGCTTCATCCCAACTCTAGGAGTGTTTCTGATCCCATTCGGCTACCTGGGGCAGATCATGCCCCATTCGGTCACGCTTGGTGCGCAGATAGCTGATGTTCTCCGCTGTGGCGGGGGTAGCCAGCGCTGTGCGCGCGGTGGCATCAATGCCGAAGCCTTGCAGCCCCTCGCCCTTGTGCGGGTTATTGGTCAAGAGGTTCACGGACTTCACGCCGACGTCGCGCAGGATTTGTCCGGCCACGGAGTATTCGCGTGCATCCTCCGGCAGGCCCTGCTCCACGTTGGCATCAACGGTATCGAGGCCTTCGTCCTGCAGGCGGTAGGCCTTGAGCTTGTTGACCAGGCCAATTCCGCGCCCCTCCTGTCCACGCAGGTAGATGACGATGCCGCGTCCCGCTTCTTGCACCGCACGGAGGGATTCCTGCAGCTGCGGACCGCAATCACAGCGCTGGGAGGAAAAGACGTCACCTGTAAGGCACTCAGAGTGTACGCGAACGGGCACATCCTCGGCACCGGAATAGCTTTCCACGTCACCAACGAAAAGGGCGATATGCTCGCGCTTGTCGACGTCATTCGAATAACCTACCGCGCGAAACTCGCCGTACTCGGTGGGCAGGCGAGTTTCGACTTGGCGGTGAACCTGCTGTTCGTTGCGGCGACGCCACTCGATGAGCTGCTCAATGGAGATCATCGTTAGCCCGTGGGCGTCGGCAAAGCGGCGCAGCTCCGGGGAACGCGCCATGTCCGTGGGATCCTCTTCAGAGACGATCTCACAGAGCACGCCAGCTGGGCGAAGGCCTGCCAAGCGAGCCAGATCGATGGCGGCTTCCGTGTGCCCGTCACGTTCGAGCACGCCATTCGGGCGCGCGGCGAGCGGGACCACGTGTCCGGGTCGGGTAAATTCCGAGGGCTTAGAGGAGGGATCGGCCAACCTGCGGATAGTTTCGCAACGTGAGGTGGCAGAGATACCAGTGGAACCATTAGCCAAGTCCACCGTGACGGTGTAGGCGGTCTGCCGTACGTCCTGGTTCACCGCGAACATTGGGGGTAAGTTCAAACGCTCGCAGTCTTCTGGGAGCAGCGGTGCGCAAATGTAGCCGGAGCTGTAGCGCACCATAAAAGCCACGAGCTCCGGGGTAGCGAGCTCAGCGGCAAAAATGAGGTCACCTTCGTTCTCCCGGTCCTCATTGTCCACGACGACGACCGCCTTGCCGGCCGCGATGTCCGCGATGGCTTGGTCGACGCTATCTAAACTAAAAGCTGAATCTGCAGCGCTCATAAGGACTTACTCTATCCTTCCGTGCCACTGGCGGAGGCGTTGGGGTGAACCATTTTCTCCACATACTTTGCAACCACGTCTACCTCGAGGTTGACGCGAACACCTGGCGCCATCGAACCAAACACGGTATCGCGCAGCGTGGTGGGAATGAGAGAGACTTCGAAATAGCTCTCCGCGTCGGGCTCTCCCTGCCCGTCTGACAAGGCCGATACCGTCAGGGAGGTTCCCTGCACCGCGATCGAACCCTTCTCCACCACGTAGCGCTCCAGCTCGGCCGGCAGGCTAAAGCGCAGCACCTCCCAGTGCTCCGACGGCGTGCGGCTCAGCAAGGTCCCGGTGCCATCGACGTGCCCTTGCACAATGTGGCCACCCAAGCGCGTCGTCGGGAGCACCGCACGCTCGAGGTTGACCGGCGCGCCCACTTCGAGTTCGCCGAGGGAACTGCGGTTCAAAGACTCCTTCATGACATCTGCGATGAAGGTTCCTTCTCCCAACTCAGCAACGGTCAGGCACACGCCGTTGACCGCGATGGAATCTCCCAGTTGGGCGTCCCCCAGCACGATGGTTGCGGCGATGCCGAGGCGCACGGCATCACCCTGCGGCTCCACGCTATCGACGTGGCCAATTTCTTCAACGAGTCCAGTAAACATAGCCAGCACTCCCCTTCCCTATCTTTTAACCTTTGAGCTTTCTATATTCCACGAGCAGGTCCTCGCCTAGCTCGGTAACCGCCACGCGCTGCCACCTCTCAGCCTGGGCCAGATTCTGGGACAGAGCACGAGTGAGAACTCCTCTGCCCTCGCCGAGAATGACGTTGCCCAGGTAGGCCTGAATACGCTCGACGTAGCCCAACTCCATGAAGCTGGTGGCTAGCCCTGCGCCGCCTTCGACAAGGATGTCTCGCGCGCCGCTGGCGTACAGCTGATCTAGTGCCTCCTGCGGCGTGGAATAGTGCTCGAAGCCTAGCTCGACCAGGTTACTAGCCCCGCCCCGGCTAACATCGCGGGAACCGATGACAACGCGCCGCGGTTGCCGCTCACGCAATGAACCATCGGGGTAGCGCGCGGTCAGCGATGGATTATCCGCTAACGCCGTGGCCGTTCCGATAAGGATGGCATCGCGCTGAGCTCTATCACGATGCACGTGCTCGCGGGCCCGCTCTCCGGTAATCCACTGGCTACTGCCATCCGCGGCAGCGGTGAAACCATCCAGGCTCTGTGCAAATTTGAGCGTGACGTGCGGGCGGCCGAGACTCACCGCGCTCAACCACGGTTCGAGCGCATCGTCCACGCCCTCCGCCGGCGCGAGCTGTCCCACCGTGACTCCGGCGCGGCGCAGTGTTGCTGATCCGCCCCCGGCTTGTGGGGTGGGGTCCGGGTGGAGGTAGTACACGGCGGCCACGGAGGCATCGATAAGCGCCTGCGCGCACGGGCCCGTACGACCCGTGTGATTGCAGGGCTCCAAGGTCACCACGGCGGTTCCACCGCGGGCCTTGTCCCCCGCATCGCGCAGCGCCATGACTTCAGCATGCGGCCCGCCCGGGGGCTGGGTGGCGCCGACGCCGGCGACCTGGCCGGCAGCATCGAGAATCACCGCGCCGACCGGCGGGTTCGGACTCGTCGTACCGCGAACCCGCTCGCCGGCCTCCATGGCGACGCGCAATGCTTGCGATAGGACAGCAGAATCGTGGCGTGGAATCACAGCGTGGCCAGTCGGCGCAGCTCCTCGACGGCCGCCGCCTTATCTGCTTGCTTGTAAATGGCCGAACCCGCGACAAAGGCATCACAGCCCGCCTCGGCGGCGGAGCGGATCGTCTCGGCAGAAATACCGCCATCAATTTCGATGAGGACATCGAGGCCACGCGCGTCAATGGCCGCGCGCAAGGTGCGCACCTTATCCAGCTGATCCGGCATGAAGCTCTGACCACCAAAGCCGGGTTCGACAGACATGACGAGAACCTCGTCGAAGTGCTCCAGCGCATCCAGCCAGGGCTCAATCGGGGTGCCCGGCTTGATCGAGAAGCCCGCGCGCACCCCTAGGTCCCGAATCCTGCGGGCCAAGGCGATGGCCGCGTCCTTGTCGGCCACGGCCTCGACGTGGAAGATGATGCAATCAGCGCCCGCCTTGGCGTAGGTTTCCACCCATTTCTCCGGCTCCTCGATCATGAGGTGAACGTCGAGGGTCTGCGAGGTAATCCCGTCCACCGTCGCGGTAATATCCGGGCCGAAGGACAAGTTCGGCACGAAGTGTCCATCCATGATGTCAACGTGGATCCAATCCGCGTTGGCCACTGCTTTGACCTCTTCGCCCAAGCGGGTGAAGTCGGCGGCCAGAATGGATGGGGAGATAATGGGAGCAGACGAGTGTGCAGACATGACACTCAGCCTAGTCCCTCACGCGGCGCTAGTCCGCTACTCGGCGGAGGACGGCGAAAAACATTGCATCTGTGCCGTGACGGTGCGGCCACATCTGGGCAGAGAGCTCGCTGCCGAGATCCCCCATCTCCGGCAGCACGTCGCGCGCATCCAACTCCTCGATGCGGATCTCTGCCTCAGCGCCGTGGCGCTGCAAGGCGGCATCCACGATACCCCGAGTCTCGCGCAGGTCGGGCGAACAGGTGGAGTACACCACGACACCACCTGGGCGCACGAGGCTCAACGCAGACTCGAGGAGCTCGGTCTGCAGTGTGTTGAGTTCCGCAATATCGGACTCGGCCTTGCGCCAGCGGGCTTCGGGGCGGCGACGGAGCGCACCGAGGCCGGAACAGGGGGCGTCGACAAGCACGCGGTCGAAGCCCGCGTCGAGACCCGGCGCACGACCGTCCTCACGATGCACGCGGACAGGCAGGTCACCCACCGTCTTTTCCACCAAGGTAGCGCGGTGCGAAGAGACTTCTACGGCATCGACCTCCGCCCCCTCAATGCGGGCGATGGCACCCATCAAGGCAGCCTTGCCACCGGGACCCGCACACAGGTCCAACCAGCGTCCGGTGTCCTCGCCAATAAGTTCAGCTTCCGTCACCGCGCGTGCGATCAGCTGCGAACCTTCGTCCTGGACCGCTGCCAACTTCTGACGGACGGGCTCTAGCGAGCCCGGGTCACCCTGCTCAAGGTAGACCGCATAGGGGGAATAGCGTCCCTCTTCGCAGCCGGTAATGAGCGCGAGTTCTTCGGCGGATATCTCGCCCGGACGCGCTACTAGGTGCACAAGGGGCCGCTCAGAGTCCGCCTCGAGTGCGCGCTCCAGCTCCGCTGTCTGCTCGGCGCTGAGCGCATTATCGTCAGCGGTGTCGAGGAGCCCCAACGCGCGGCCGAAGGAGCGGGCGATCCACTCGGGGTGAGCGTGGCGGAAGGCCAAAGCCGCGACCTCTCCGCTCGGAGCTAGCTTGTCCAGCCACTCTTGCGCAGGTGTGCGGGTGATAGTCCGCATGATGCCGTTGGCAAAGCCCTTGGCTTTCTCGTGGCCGGCCGCCTCCACGAGGCGAACGGTGGTATCGACCGCCGCGTGCGCCTCCACCCGGGTGTAGAGCACCTGGTAGGTTCCCAGTCGCAGGGCCATGAGCACCTCGGGCGCAATGGCGTCGAGCCCGCGCGACGAGCATTCAGCGATGACCGCATCGAGAACGCCCTCGGTGCGCAGCGTGCCATAGGTCAGTTCCGTGGCAAAGGCGGCGTCGCGGCCGCTGAGCTTGTTCGAGCTCACGGCCTTCGGCAGCGTGAGGTTGGCAAAAGCGTCATCCGCCGCTACCCGCTGCAGTACCTCGAAGGCGACCGCGCGCGGCACGTCGACCCCGCTGCGCCGTGCCGCGGAAATCAGCGACGGGTTCTGGCGATCGTGGTGAGCAGTCTGGCGCTGTCCGCCTCGGCGGTCACGCTGCGCACCGGTGTTCTTATAACCTCCGCGTCCCTTGTGGTCGTTTCCACCGCGGGAGCTTCCACGCTGTTGGCTGCCCCGTTGCTGCTTTCCCTTCTCTGCGCCTGCCCCCGCGCGCTGCGCCGGGTCACCAGACTTGCTGCGGGACCTAAACCCTCCGGTCATGAGAACTTCACCTCGTCTGTGTCTGTGGAATCCGTGCCGCAAGAGCCTTGGCTAGCAAGACCTCGGCCCCAATCGGCGGCGTTCATCATCTTCTTGCCGGGCGGTTGAATCTTGCCCAAACGTACTGGGGAGCTACCGGTGCCGACCATGACGGCATTCTTGGCCACGTGCACTTCTCCTGGCTGGAGTGCGCGCACTGCGGCAGGCTCTGGCAGCGCCTCGAGTTCGGCGGGTACCACGCTGCTTACAGGCCCTACCTTCAGGCGGGATTCCCCCATTAAGGTCCAGGCTCCCGGCCCCGGGGTATGGGCGCGGATGTGGCGATCAATGACGTCAGCAGGCCGGGTCCAGTCAATGCGGGCGTCGTCGGTCGCAATCTTGTGCGCATAGGTGGCCTCACCTTCCTGCGGCTGCGGCGTAATGCTGCCGTCCTCCAGGCCATTCATAGTCTGGACTAGGAGGTCACCACCCGCGTATGCCAGTCGCGTGAGCAGGTCATCAGCGGTATCGGTGGGCAGGATTGCTTCCTCGATGGTGGCCAGGATGTCCCCGGTATCCAGGCCCTGATCGATGCGGAAGGTCGTGGCGCCAGTGCGCTCGTCGCCGGCCGCAATGGCTGCCTGGACCGGTGCTGCGCCGCGCCACGCTGGAAGCAGGGAGAAGTGCAGGTTGACCCAGCCGTGCGTTGGAAGGCCCAGCAGATCCTCGGTGATCAAGTTTCCGTAGGCCACCACCGGAATAGCCTCCGGAGCAATCTCCGCCAACCGCGCGCGCAGGGCGTCGCCGTCCTCGGTGCCTGGCTTGAGTGTGGTTGGCGTAAGAACCTCGATTCCGTGTTCCTGGGCCAGCGCCTTCACGGGACTGGGGTGCAGGGTGCGCCCGCGGCCGCGGCGTGCATCAGGACGGGTGATGACAGCGGCTATCTCGTGGTGTGAGGCAATGAGCTTCTCCAAAGCCACGACGGCGGGCTCGGGGGTTCCGGCGAAAACGATGCGCACAGTGGGTGCATGCCTTTCTCTCGTAAGGTTGATTGTTGATTAAAGTCTGACGCCTATGCGTTGAACCACTCCGACTGGCGGATGATCTTCATGGATTCCTTTCGCAACTCATCGCTCAGGCGCTTGAGGAACAAAATTCCGTCGAGGTGATCCGTTTCGTGTTGGATGCAGCGTGCCATCAGTCCGGACGCGAGCATAGACACTGGGCGGCCTAGGGGATCGAAGCCTGTAAGGCGTACGGTATTGAACCTTTCGGTGGGCTGGGAAATACCGGGGATGGACAGGCAGCCCTCTGGTCCCAGCTGAGTCTCTTCTCCCACTGCTTCCCACTCGGGGTTGATGATGGCACCGCGCAGGCCGTGCTGATAGTGAGAGCAGTCAAAAACGAAGATGCGCTTGGTCACGCCGATCTGGTTAGCCGCTAGGCCTACTCCCCCGGCGTCTTCCATGGTTTCCAGCATGTCCTGAGCAAGACGCTCGAGCGATGGCCCGAATTCGGTGATCTCCTCGGCCCGGGTGCTCAGGACGGGATCGCCATAGAGACGAACCTCGCGCACGGTCATAGTATGAACTCCTCGTGGTTTGCGGTCTTTCACGGTGAGCAGGGATGGCCATCCATAGTGCTCCTGCACCGAGAATAGTTCACAGTAAGCAGTGCGTCCCCTCCAGGGGTGGGGTCGGCTGCTCTGTCTATCCAATGTTGATCGGGTCCACGGCGATGCGCAGAGGCAACACATCCTTGCGCGCGCTGCGCAGCGAATTGGCCGTTCGCAGCGCCTTCCCAAGCTCCGAGCGCGGCCCCAGCGGCGTGCGGATCAGCAGGCGCTGGGGCTCACCGCCGCGTTCGTGGTCATACTCGCCCGGCAAGCTCACCCCGGGCGGTAGCGGGACCGGGCCGAGAAGCTCCGCGTGCTCCGGTAGTTCTGCCAGCTCCAGGAAAGCGTCGAGCGAGGCATCGGCACCGTCGACGGCCGCCATGTGCACCGCGGGCGGGAAGCGTACCTCGCGGCGTGCCTGCAACTCGGCCGCCGCGGCTCCCACCATGTCCCACCGGCTAAAGAAGCCCACGAGCGGGAGCTGCTCATCTGCTGCCACGATCACCGCTCCGCCCTGCGCAGCCGGGGCCACGAGGGTGGCTGCGGCAGCCCATGTGGTCAAGGTATCCTCCGTAGCTCGGAGATCCTGACGGCCCAGCAACGCCCCGGTTTCCACCAGGAGCGCAGCACCATAGTGCCCTCCCTCGGCAACGCGTGGCTCCGCGCCAGGCGTGGCAATCACCAGCGCGGGGCCGGCAGGGACCTCGTCGACGACTGTGGAGCCACCTGATTGGATAACGCGCGTGTTGGGAAAGGCGCGCCCCATCTCCTCGGCGGTGCGCTCGGAGCCCAGCACAATGGCCCGCAGCCGTGGGGAACCACACTCGGAACAGCGGTAATGGGCGTCGACACGCCCGCACCAGCGACACGTGGGAAGCGCGGCGGAATCCTGCGCCCCATCCGCCGCGCCACGGACAGAGGGCAAACCTAGTGGCCCGTTGCAGTGTCGACACCGTGCCGGGGATGAACACTGCCCACAAGCCAGAATTGGGGCGTAGCCCTTGCGCGGGACTTGGACAAGGACGGGTTCACCGCGGTCGAGCGCCGCCCGAGTGGCTTGAAAAGCTGGGCCGCTGACCGACGTCGTCCCGCCCTGCATGTGCCGCGCCAGATTGATACCGAACGCACCCACCGCAACAATATCGGGGCGCGCCGCTTCCAGGGCTTCCGGAGTTGGGAGAAGATCGTGTGCCCATCCCGACTCAACGAGCAGCTGCGCTTCGGCCGTGCGCGCGTGGCCAGCAAGGATAAGGCTGCATTCTTCCTGCGCGGAGCGCGTGCTCAATACCTCTCGCGTGTGGACGTAGGGCTTGAGGTTATCCACCAGGCTATCGTCACCGTCATTGAGGACAACGGCCAGCTTCAGGTTCTTTACTGGGGCGAAGGCCGCGGAGCGCGTGCCGATAACGATGCGTGCCTGCCCCGTCAGTGCGGACAGATAGCGGCGGTAGCGAGCCTGCGGGCCAGTACTGTGCGCGAGCACCGTGATCTGCTTGGCGGAGAGGTGGCGACGAAACGCCGCTTCCAACAGGTCAAGGTCACGCTGATCCGGCACAACCATGAGCACCCCGCCGCCTTGCAGCGCCACGCTAGCGCCCAAGGCCGCAAGCGCGCCAGCCCAATCTGACCCCGGTGCGATCTGCCACGCTGCCCGCGCAATGTTCCCCGTCAGCACCGAATCCACGAAAGACTCGCCATGCTGGTAGCTCGACCACGCAGAGAGATCCGGGTGCTCTGCCGTGCCGAGCTCTTCCCAGGGAGTGGTGATATCCGCTTCTTCGGCCTTGGCATGGCGCGCCGGGATGGCGGTGCGGATGATATCGGAGCGCACGCCGCCGTAGCGGGCTGCAAGGGATTCGATGAGCGCCGCCATGGTCGGTGTGTACACCGCATAGGGGGAGATGACGCGTTCGATATAGCGGAGCGAACCGGAAAAATCAGAGTCGCTGCTGCGCGAGAGCAAGATGGCGTCAACCAACCTGCCGTTGAAGCGAATACGCACCCGGACGCCCGGTTGCGCGGCGTCGGAATCCGCCTCCTCAATAAGGTAATCGAAGCCGCGGTCGAGGTGCGCCACCCCTAACAAGGGCAACACCCGCGCGACCGGTTGCTGGGCGGCGGGTGTCTTCTTGGGCATAGCGCCCGATTCTACAGGCCGGCGGCACGGCGCAGGTCGACGGCCCGCGAGGTGTCCTCCCACGGAAGGTCAACATCGGTGCGGCCGAAGTGACCGTAGGCCGCGGTTTGGCGGTAGATCGGGCGCTGGAGGTCGAGCTCGCGAATGATGGCGGCCGGGCGCAGATCGAAGACCTTGTCCACTGCGGCCTGGATGTCGGCGTCGCTCAGCCCGCCGTGCGCAGTACCGAAGGTCTCGACGTAGAGGCCAACTGGCTTGGCGCGGCCGATGGCATACGCCACCTGCACCTCGGCGCGGTCGGCAAGCTCGGCGGCCACAATGTTCTTGGCCACCCAGCGCATGGCGTAGGCAGCGGAGCGGTCCACCTTGCTCGGATCCTTACCGGAGAAGGCACCGCCGCCGTGGCGGGCCATGCCACCATAGGTATCCACGATGATCTTGCGGCCGGTCAACCCGGCATCACCCATGGGTCCGCCGAGGATGAAGGAGCCAGAAGGATTGATGAGCAGCTCGGTGTCCTCGGTGTAGTACTTGCCCAAGTCGGCGTCGTTGACGACCCATTCGACGACGTGCGTGCGCAGCTGCTCGGCCAACCACTCCTGGGTGACGTCCGGATCGTGCTGGGTAGAGATGACGATCGTCTCCAGCCGCGTGGGTACATCATTCTCGTCGTAGGCGTAGGTGACCTGGGTCTTGCCATCGGGGCGTAGGGAAGGCACGATGCCCTCCTTGCGCACCTGGGTGAGACGGCGCGATAGATGGTGCGCCGTGGAAATCGGCAACGGCATAAACTCCGGGGTCTCATTGGTGGCATAGCCAAACATGAGGCCCTGGTCACCCGCACCGTACTGGTCATCGTCTTCGAAGGTGCCGGAACGAACCTCGGTGGAGGCATCCACGCCAGCCCCGATCTCCTGGGACTGCTCACCGATGGCGACGTTGACGCCACAGGTATGGCCGTCGAAGCCAACGTCGGAGGAAGTAAAGCCAATCTCCACGAGGGTCTTGCGAACGATCTGGGGGATCTCTACATAACCAGTGGTGCGCACCTCGCCGACGACGTGCACCTGCCCCGTAGTCACGAGGGTTTCTACGGCGACGTGGGCGTTGGGGTCTTCTTCGAGGAGGGCGTCAAGAATGGCGTCCGAGATCGCGTCACAAATTTTATCCGGGTGGCCTTCAGTTACGGATTCGCTGGTAAAGAGGCGTACCGCCTGTGCAGCTTTGTCAGTCACAAGTTTTCCTTAAGCTAGTTCTGCGCGTCGTGGGTGGGACAGCGCCTTGCCCACGCCTCGGCTGATAACACCGCCCCATCGTAGACCAAGCGGTCTACAGCTGCAAGAACGACCACTACTTTTTCAGGATTTCATTCACAGCTTCAAGTATCTGCGCGGCCACGACCTGTTTCGAGCCAGGCTCAACCACCACTGGCTCGGCATCACGCCGCAGGATCCACCCAGCGCTCGTGGGCTGGCCAAAGACCTTTCCCTCCCCGACCTCATTGGCCATGAGTACATCGCAGCCCTTCTTTGCGAACTTCCGCTGGGCGTACTCCAGGACAGTCGTCGTCTCATCACCGGTTTCTGCGGCGAAGCCGACGATGATGGCATCGGGGTTGAGGGAGCCACTGTCGCGACGCTCGACGAGGCCCTTGAGGATATCCGGATTTTCCACCAGTTCCAGATGCGCCAAATCAGCGTCCGCGGTACCCTTCTTCATCTTTGAATCAGCCACGGAGGCTGGGCGATAGTCCGCAACGGCCGCGGCCATGATGACGATGTCCGCGTCGGCGGACTCTGTATTCATTGCCTCCTGCATATCGCGGGTTGAGGTCACCCGCACGACCGTGGCACCGGAGGGAACCGGAAGCGCCTCCGTATTACCGGCAACGATGGTGACATCGGCACCCCGCTGTGCGGCAATCTCAGCCAACGCAAAGCCTTGTCGTCCGGACGAGCGGTTGCCAAGGTAGCGCACTGGGTCAAGGTTCTCTTGCGTGCCGCCAGCGGAGATCACGACCTTCCGGCCCTGCCAATCATGGTCCACGCGGTGGCCGGCAATGATGGTGCGAGCAAATTCCGCAATCTGCTCCGGATCCGGCAACCGGCCTGCGCCCGTATCGGTACCGGTCAAGCGGCCGTGGGCGGGCTCCATGACAGTAACTCCGCGACGGCGCAGCGTAGCCACGTTGTCTTGGGTTGCCGGGTTAAGCCACATCTCCGTGTGCATCGCTGGGGCGATAATCACCGGACACGTCGCAACAAGGACGGATGCGCTGAGAAGATCGTCGGCGCGACCACCAGCCAAACGCGCGATCAGGTCCGCGGTTGCCGGGGCAATAACGATGGCATCCGCTTGCTGGCCTAGGGAGACGTGCTGGACTTCATCCACCGCATCAAAGACCGTGGTCGACACCGGATGCCCCGACAAGGCCTCAAAGGTCGCTGCCCCAACGAAGTTCAGCGCAGCCTCGGTAGGAATCACGCGAACATCATCGCCATGCTCAGTGAAATCGCGGATAAGATGGCACGCCTTGTAGGCGGCAATTCCTCCCGCCACTCCGATGAGGATGCGCCGCCGTTGAGCCGACCCCGCCCCTGCGGACTCTGGATGATTCACGGCGCTACTTTCTTGAGCTTCTTGGAAATGCTGTACGTCCTTCACTCGGACGATGTTACCCAAGACGCACTGAACCCACCCAGTATCTTGGCAGACACGTGGGTGGGTTCAGTTCAGAATGTGCTGTAGGCAGCTACCGGCACGGAAAAGCTTAGTTGCCTTCCTCGTGGTCCAGCAGGCCGGCTTCGATTTCGCGCAAAGCGATGGACAGCGGCTTCTCCCCCGGTTCCGGGGTCACCAGCGGTCCGACAAACTCGAAGACGCCTTCATCCTGTTCTTGGTAGTAGCTGTTGATCTGGCGTGCGCGCTTAGCGGCAAAGATCACCAGAGCGTACTTGGACGAGACCTTGCCCAGCAGCTCATCGATCGGCGGATCGGTAATGCCCGTCGGCGGATCGAATACTGGTTCCGGCTTAACGGCCTCAGAATTAGCAGGTGTGGTCACGTTGGTCACATGCACCTTTACTGTTGGTAGATGGTCAAAATCGTGGTCTATCCACGCAGGATAGCACTAATAGCAGCAACGGCCTCATCGAGATCTTCATTGACAACGATGTGGTCGAACTCCTTTTGCGCGGCAAGCTCCGACTCAGCGGTCTGCAACCTGCGATCGATGACATCCTGCGGTTCGGTCCCACGCCCTGTCAGGCGCTCGACCAAAACTTCCCAAGATGGTGGGGCGAGAAACACGGTTTCCGCCTCCGGCATCGCCGCCTTCACGTTGCGGGCGCCTGCAAGATCAACCTCTACCAACACCGGGCGTCCAGCCGTCATCGCTTCTTGGACCGGCTGAGCGGGCGTCCCGGAACGCTGCAAACCGCCGTGGATCTCTGCCCATTCGAGCATGTCACCGGCGTCGATATGCTGTTGGAAGGTCTCTGGGGAGACGAAGAAGTAGTCCACCCCATCAGTCTCTCCGGGACGGGGTTGGCGCGTCGTCATGGAGACGCTGAAGTAGAGGTTGTCGACATCGTCGCGCAGGCGCGAAACCACAGTGGACTTACCCACAGCAGACGGCCCGGCCAGAACGACCAGGCGCCCGCGTGCAGTTTCGTCAGCCATTGCGCTAATTACTCGCCGTAGCCGAAACGCTCGAGAAGGGCGCGACGCTGACGGTCACCCAGGCCACGCAGACGGCGGGTCTGAGCAATCTCCAGGTCCTCCATGATTTCCTTAGCCTTGACCTTGCCAACCTTCGGCAGGGCCTCGAGGAGAGCGGAGACCTTGGTCTTGCCGATGATCTCATCGGTCTCGGCCTTCTCTAGAACTTCCTGCAGGTTGGTCTCGCCGCGCTTCAGCGCAGCCTTGAGCTCAGCGCGAGCCTTGCGGGCCTCAGCGGCCTTTGCGAGAGCTTCTTTGCGCTGCTCATCTGTCAACTTGGGAAGGGCCACGGGTTTCCTCCGATTTCATTAGTTCGAACATTGTCATCTGATGGCTAGCACCAGAATCTCGGCTCACGGTGGGAAGGTTTCCCCAGCGCGGGATAGCTTTTGCTACCTCCACGAACCGACTTCTGGCAATCCTAGCACTGGTCTGTACGCGATGACGTAACGCGGCCCCCTTCTTTTAAAGGTTCCCGCACGTCAACGCACATGCCTTAAACAAAATACCAGGTAAACGGCGCGCCCGTTAATCCAGCACGCCGCTACCTGGTCTGATTATTAGTCCCGGAACTCCGCCGCCGCATCCACTACGGCTTTCCGCAGGTCAGAGACATTCGGCCCCTGCGAAAGAATGGCCCGGGAAACGTTGGCAAAGCCGAGCTCGGGCGCCGCTGCGGTGAGTTCCCTTACATCGGCGGGCGTGGCGCCCTGGGCGCCCACACCCGGCAGCAGCACCGGACCGTTTAATTGGTCTAGTGCAGGCGGAGCCTCCAATGTCGCGCCAACGACAACACCAAGGGCACCCACGGTGGTGTTTGGCCCAGCCGCGGACGCATTGCGCTGTGCAAGCTCATCGACGACGCGCTGTGCCACGCTGCGGCCGTCGACGCTCAACGACTGCAACGCCACGGCCTCCGGGTTGGAGGTCGCCGCAAGGACAAAGACCCCGCGTCCAGTATGCTCCGCTAGGTCGAAGACTGGGCTCAAAGCGCCCACACCAAGGTAGGGCGAGACCGTCACAGCATCGGAACGCAGCGGCGAGTCCTCCCCCAGCCAGGCTTGCGCGTAGCCCGCCATGGTGGAACCGATGTCTCCGCGCTTCGCGTCCGCTAAGCTCAGACAGCCCTGCTCGCGGAGCCCCGCGAGGGCCTCCTCAAGAACTGCGAAGCCGCGCGAACCGAAACGCTCAAAGAAGGCCACCTGTGGCTTCACCACTGCGGCAGTCTCAGCGAAGGCCTCTACACAGCGCAGGGTAAACGTGCGCAGACCATCCACATCAACCGACAGGCCCCAGTCCTCCAGCAGATGCGGGTGCGGGTCGATGCCTACGCACAGGCGCCCGCGCTCCGCACCGGCTGCTACGAGGCGCTCACCGAAAGACGGCGTCTTCCTAGTTTGCTGGGTCATGCTCAAGCTCCTGCAGCGCGCGCACCTTGAGATCCCCGCGACGCAGAGCCTCAATGCCCTGCACGGCGGCGGTCACGCCCTGGACGGTGGTCACCAACGGAATACCCACGGATACGGCAGCAGCGCGGATGTCATAGCCGTCGTGGCGGGCACCGGCGGAGCCTGCCGGGGTGTTAAGGATGAGATCTACCTTTCCAGCGAGAATCTGATCCACGATGGACTCCTCGCCCTCCGTGGCCTCCGAAACCTTCCGGGCGACCTCGCACTCGACGCCATTGCGGCGCAGCATCTGCGCGGTTCCAGCGGTAGCCACAATGGTGTAGCCCATGTAGGCCAGGCGCTGAATCGGGAAGATAAGCGTGCGCTTATCGCGGTTGGCTACGGAGACAAACACGGTGCCTTCGGTGGGCAGCTCGCCGAAGGCGGCCATCTCACCCTTGGCATAGGCGGCACCGAAGTTATCAGCCAAGCCCATCACCTCACCGGTGGACTTCATCTCCGGAGACAGCAAGGTATCCAGTAGCTGGCCATCGGGGCGACGGAAGCGGTTGAACGGCAGCACGGCCTCCTTGACCGCAATCGGGTGCTCCAGCGGCAGGGAACCACCGTCGTAAGTAGACGGGATGATGCCCTCCTCGCGCAGCTCGGCGATGGATGCACCCAGCATGACGCGCGCGGCGGCCTTGGCCAGCGGAACGCCGGTGGCCTTGGAGACGAAAGGCACGGTGCGGGAGGCACGCGGGTTGGCCTCGATGACGTAGAGAGTGTCATCCTTCAGGGCGTACTGAACGTTCATCAGGCCCTTAACACCAATGCCATGCGCTAGACGACGCGTTGACTCCCGCACCTTCTCAATATCCTCTGGGCCCAACGTCATCGGCGGCAACGCACAGGAGGAGTCACCGGAGTGAATACCGGCCTCCTCGATGTGCTCCATCACGCCGCCGAGGTAGACTTCCTCGCCGTCGCACAGCGCGTCGACGTCAATCTCGATGGCGTTATCCAGGAAGCGGTCAACCAAGACCGGGTGATCCGAGGTGATCTCGGTAGCGCGCTCAATGTAATCGCGCAGCGAATCTTCGTCGTAGACGATCTCCATGCCGCGGCCTCCCAGCACGTAGGACGGGCGGACCAGTACCGGGTAGCCGATCTTCGCGGCAACCTGGCGTGCCTCCTCGAAGGAGGTCGCGGTGCCGAAGGCCGGTGCGGGAAGCTCGGCTTCAGCAAGCACCTTGCCGAACTCACCGCGGTCCTCCGCCAAGTCGATGGCAGCGGCAGAAGTACCCACGACCGGAACGCCGGCAGCAGTCAGGCGCTCAGCCAGGCCCAACGGGGTTTGACCACCCAGCTGGACGATGACTCCGGCAACCTCACCGCACGCGGCCTCCGCGTGGTAGACCTCCATGACGTCCTCGAAAGTCAGCGGCTCGAAGTAGAGGCGGTCGGCGGTGTCATAGTCGGTCGACACCGTCTCCGGGTTGCAGTTAACCATGACCGTCTCGTAGCCCTCACGGGAGAGCTCCAAGGCGGCGTGCACGCAGGAGTAATCAAACTCGATGCCCTGGCCAATACGGTTCGGGCCGGAGCCCAAGATGATGACCTTGCCCTTGGTCTTCTCGCTGCTCTCGCGCACCTCAGACTCAGCGTTCGGGTCCATTTCATAAGCGCTGTAGTGGTACGGGGTCTGGGCTTCAAACTCACCCGCACAAGTATCAACGGTCTTGTACACCGGGCGAATGCCCAAAGACCAGCGCAGGGAGCGCACGCCATCCTCACCGGCGAACTCTGGGCGAAGAGCCGCGATCTGGGCGTCGGACAGGCCAAAGACCTTAGCGCGGCGCAGCAGCTCGGCGTCGAGCACCGGAGCGCCCACGAGCTCCTCGCGGAACTCAACAAGCGCTTCAAGCTCGGCGAGGAACCACGGGTCGATGTGCGAATGCTCGTGCAACTGTTCCACCGTGGCACCGAGGCGCAGGGCCAGCTCGACGTCGTACATGCGGCCCTCTGTCGGGCGCTCCAGGTCCTTGAGAACGGCCTCGAGATCCGTAGCGCGCTCCCCGGCCAAGTACTCATCTGGCTGGGTCCAGAAACCTGCGGGCTTGGACTCCAGGGAACGCATGACCTTATTCAGGCCGGAAATGTAGTTGCGGCCGATACCCATGGCCTCGCCCACAGACTTCATGGTGGTGGTCAGGGTGTCATCGGCGCCCGGGAACTTCTCAAAGGCAAAGCGCGGAGCCTTGACGATGACATAGTCCAGAGTCGGCTCGAATGCAGCCGGGGTCACACCGGTGATGTCGTTGCGTACCTCATCCAAAGTGTAGCCAATGGCCAGCTTGGCGGCCAGCTTGGCAATCGGGAAACCGGTGGCCTTGGAGGCCAGCGCCGAGGAGCGGGACACGCGCGGGTTCATCTCAATGGTGATGATGCGGCCGTCATCCGGGTTCACTGCGAACTGGATGTTGCACCCGCCGGTGTCGACGCCCACCTCGCGAATGATGGCGATACCCTGGTCGCGCATCTTCTGGTACTCGCGATCCGTCAGAGTCAGGGCCGGCGCCACGGTGACGGAGTCACCGGTGTGGACGCCGAGGGCATCGACGTTCTCGATGGACGCGATGACCACCACGTTATCGTCGCCGTCACGCATGAGCTCGAGCTCGAACTCCTTCCAGCCCAGGATGGACTCCTCGATGAGGACGTTCGCCTCTGGGGATGCAGCCAAGCCGCCGCCGGCAATGCGCTCAAGGTCCTCCTCGTTGAAGGCCAGGCCCGAACCGAGGCCGCCCATGGTAAACGACGGGCGAACGACAACCGGCAGGCCGAGCTCGGCGACAGTCTCGTGGACCTCCTCCATCGTGTGGCAGACGCGGGAGCGCGCGGATTCGCCGCCGATGGAGGCGACAATATCCTTGAACTTCTGGCGGTCCTCGCCGCGCTCAATCGCATCGATATCGGCACCGATGAGCTCGATATCGTACTTCTTCAGGATACCCAGGCGGTCCAGCTGCACCGCGGCGTTCAGAGCGGTCTGGCCGCCCAGGGTTGCCAGCACGGCGTCGATGGGGTTGCCCTCTTCCTTTTCCTTCTGGAAGATCTTCTCAATGAACTCGGGCTCGATGGGCTCCACATAGGTGTGGTCGGCGAACTCCGGGTCCGTCATGATCGTTGCCGGGTTGGAGTTGACCAGCGTAACGCGCAGGCCTTCCTCCTTGAGCACGCGGCAGGCCTGGGTACCGGAGTAGTCGAACTCGCAGGCCTGGCCAATAACAATCGGACCGGAGCCGATAACCAGGACGTGATTGATGTCGTTGCGCTTTGGCATGTGTTTCTTCTTCCTTTTCCTGGTTGCGTTCTACTTGTTCGGGGACTTTTCAGTCATGAGCTCGATGAACTGATCAAAGAGCGGGTTAGCATCGTGCGGGCCAGCCGCGGACTCAGGGTGGTACTGCACGGAGTACGCCATGCCATCCTTGAGCGCAACACCTTCAATGGTGTTGTCGTTGAGGCAGGTGTGAGACACCACTGCCGGGCCGAAGTCGGTCTCGAATTCCTCACCGGCCGGGTCTTCCTTGCCCGAGGGGCTGGCCAGGGCGAAGCCGTGGTTCTGAGAGGTGATGTCGATCTTTCCGGTCAGTTGGTTGCGCACCGGCACGTTGATGCCGCGGTGGCCGAACTTCAGCTTGTAGGTATCCATGCCCAGCGCACGGCCGAGGATTTGATTGCCGAAGCAGATACCGAAGAACGGGTACTTGGCGGCGAGGATGTCTCGGACAATGCCAACCATGGTGTCCGCAGTAGCCGGGTCGCCCGGGCCGTTGGAGACAAACACACCATCCGGCTTGTACTGCTTAATCTCCTCGAACGGGGTGTTGGCGGGAACCACGATGGTCTCGATGCCGCGCTCGGCGAAGTTCTTCGGTGTGGCGGTCTTGACTCCCATGTCGTAGGCCACGACGGTGAAGCGCTTCTCCCCTACGGCCGGGAAGGTATAAACCTCATCAGTCGAGACCTCTGCCGACAGGTCGAGTCCGGCCATGGAGGGCTGGTTCTTCACCTCAGCGATGAGCTCCTCGACGTCCCGCTCAGCATCGGCACCGGAGAAGATACCGGCCTTGATGGAGCCGTGGTTGCGCAGGTGGCGCACCAGGGTGCGGGTATCGATGCCGCTGACACCGATGATGCCCTGCTTTTCCATCTCCTCCGGCAGTGAGCGCTCGGCGCGCCAGTTGGAGACGCGGCGGGCAAGGTCGCGGATGACCAGACCGGCAACCCAGATCTTGTCGCCGTGGGACTCATTGTCCTCATCATTCCAGCCTGTATTACCAATCTGCGGCGCGGAGGCCACGACGATCTGGCGGTGGTACGACGGATCCGTCATGGTCTCCTGGTAGCCCGTCATGGCGGTGGTAAAGACGGCCTCGCCCAGGGTCGTACCCGTGGCGCCAAAGCCAAAGCCACGGAAGGTGCGGCCATCAGCGAGGACCAGGATGGCGGGGGTGGTGGTAGTGGAAGTCACTGTGTGTTGAACCTTTCAGTGAATTTTCTCGGTGAAGGGTGATTGTGTTGGGGACGTGCGTTGGTGTGCGTTGACTACTTAAGTGGTGAGCAACTCTGATTGTCGATTATCCCGATTACTCGGCCGCCTCGCTGCCGCTTTCAGCCGCTAGGTCGTAGGTCACCGCACCGCGCAGGATGGTGTAGGCCACGCGTGCGCCGAATTCCTCCCCCTCGTATGGGTTGTTCTCCGACTTCGATGCCAGGCGCGTGGAATCGGATACCCACTGGTGCTCCGGATCAACGATGGTGAGGTTCGCTGGCTCTCCCACGGCAATCGGGCGGCCATGGCCAGGCAGGCGGGTGATCTCTGCCGGGCGTTCCGACATGACGCGGGCAACGAAGCGCCAGTCGGCCAGACCGGTGGCGACGAAAAGCTTGGCGATGACCGCCAGGGAGGACTCCAGCCCCAGCATGCCCGGCTTGGCGTGCTCGAACTCGACGCACTTGTCTTCGCTGCCGTGCGGGGCGTGGTCGGTCGCCACGACGTCGATAAGCCCGTCGAGCAATGCCTGGCGCAGGGCCAGGGTGTCAGATTCCTCGCGCAACGGCGGGTTGACGCGGTAGACGCCGTCGTAGGTCACCAGCTTGTCATCGGTCAACAGCAGGTGGTGCGGGGTCACCTCGGCGGTCAGCGGGATGCCTTGTTCCTTGGCCCACTTAAGAAGCTCCACGGTGCCCTTCGTCGAAGCGTGGCAGATGTGCATGCGGTTGCCGTAGTCACGCGCGAGCAGTGCATCGCGGGCGACGATGGATTCCTCGGCGACGCGCGGCCAGCCGCGCAGGCCGAGGCGGGCGGCGACCTCACCCTCGTGGGCGCTAGCGCCTTCGGTCATGCGGTGATCTTCTGCGTGCTGAGCCAGCAGAACGTCAAGGCCCTTCGCGTACTCCAAGGCACGGCGCATGAGCTGCGGGTCCTGGACGCACTTGCCGTCGTCAGAGAACATGCGCACCTTGGCATCCGAGCGGGCCATCATGCCAAACTCGGTCAGAGTCTTGCCCTCGAGGCCCTTCGTGATGGAGCCAACCGGGTGGACATCGCACAGGCCGCGTGCCTGGCCCTTGGCCCAGACGGACTCGGCGATGATCGGCTGATCCGTCACCGGTGACGTGTTAGCCATGGTGAACACTGCGGTAAAGCCGCCCTTGGCGGCAGCGCGCGAGCCGGTTTCGATGGTCTCGGTGTCCTCGCGGCCCGGCTCACGCAGGTGAACGTGCATGTCCACCAGCCCTGGCAGCAGCACGTTGCCGCCACCATCAATAGTGCGGTCCGCCTTGACCGCCGGGGTCACGCCCCCGGCGTCCCTGGCGTCACCGGCGTCAGCGGCAGCACCGATGGCTTCGATGACGCCATCCTTGATCAGGATGCTGGTGGGCTCACCCTCGCCATAGGGGCGAACGTTGGTGATGAGCAGAGTGCCGGCCGCGGGAGCAGAGAGCACGCCGGTGTCTGGATAAGTAGTCATGGATTCTTCAGCTCTCCTCGTTGCTAAGTGGGACATATCGATTTAGATACCGGCGTTCTCGCCGTTAGTGAGCAGCGTAAACAAAGCCGCCATGCGCACGTGGACACCGTTGTTAACCTGCTGGAGTACCGCGGTGTTGTCATAGTCAGCCACGGCGTAGTTGATCTCCATGCCGCGGACCATGGGGCCTGGGTGCATGATGATGGCGTCCTTCTTCATGGCCGCTGCGCGGTCCTTGGACAGCCCGTAGAGAGTGGCGTACTCGCGGTGCGAGGGGAAGAAACCGCCGTTCATGCGCTCTGCTTGCACGCGCAGCATCATGACGACGTCTGCCTTGGCAACCTCTGCATCGAAATCGTGGGAGACGCGCACCGGCCAGGTGTCGACGCCGAAAGGCAGCAGCGTCGGCGGGGCGACGAGCGTGACTTCAGCACCCAGCGTGGAGAGCAGGTCCACGTTGGAGCGCACCACGCGAGAATGCAGGCAGTCACCGACGATAGCCACGTTTAGACCTTCAAAACCGGTGCCGGCTGCCGAGCGATCCGCGCCCAGGTGCAGGCGCTGGCGCATCGTGACGGCGTCGAGAAGCGCCTGCGTGGGGTGCTGGTGGGAGCCATCGCCGGCGTTAATCACGCTCGGGCCCTGGCCGCCGGGCGCTACCCAGCTAGCTAGCTGCTGTGCCGCACCGGAGGAAGGATGGCGCATGATGATGGCGTCCGCCCCGATGGACGCCAAGGTCAACCCGGTGTCCTTGAGGGACTCGCCCTTCTTGACCGAGGACGTCGAAGCGGAGAGGTTAATGACATCCGCCGACATCCACTTGCCCGCCGTCTCGAAAGAGGAACGAGTGCGCGTGGAATTCTCGTAGAACAAGGTGAAAACGGTGCGCCCGCGCAGCGTGGGCAACTTCTTGACCTCGCGGCCTTCCAGGGCCTCCCGGAAGCGGTCGGCCTCATCCATCAGACCGAGAATCTCCTCGGCGCTGTGGTCGGCGATGTTAATGAGGTGCTTCATTTATGCCTCCTTGCCGGGCTGTGCAGTGAAGCGGGTGAGAACGACGGCATCGCGCCCATCAATGTCGGCGTTGTACACGGTGACATCCTCATCCCGCGCGGTGGGGATGTTTTTGCCCACGTAGTCGGCGCGGATGGGTACCTGGCGGTGTCCGCGGTCCACGAGGACGGCGAGCTGGATGATGTCGGGGCGGCCGATGTCCGCGAGGGCATCGAGGGCGGCACGGATGGTGCGGCCGGAGTAAAGGACGTCGTCGACAAGAATGACGGTGGCGCCATCGATCCCGCCGTCAGGCACCGTCGTGGGCTGCAAGGCACGGTGCGGGCGGGCATATAAATCGTCTCGGTACAAAGTGATGTCGAGGGAGCCCCAGGGAATCTCCACCCCGGAGAATTCCTCAATCTTTTCGGCAAGGCGCTGCGCCAAAGGCACGCCACCAGAGGGAATGCCTAAGAGCAGGACTCGAGAAGAATCACTCGAATCTAGCGCCGTCTTTTCAATGATCTGGTGCGCGATGCGTGCGACAGTACGCGCGACGTCTGAGGAGCTCAGCAGCTCGTTGGACTCCGCGTGGGTGCCGGATTCACTCATCGTGACCTCCTTCCCCGCCTCACGGTGCGGTCTTTAAAGGATGTCGGACAATGGTTCAGTGGACTTGTCTATGCTTGAAAGCCAGCACTAACCATAGCACTCTTCACGCGTGCTTGGTACGCCCTCGCACCCCCGAATCTCCTGAGGCAGGTCTATAGACAGTGAGTTTCACTACCCAGCACGTTGTCCCCGCCCCGCGCGAAGACGTATGGCAGTGGCATACCCGCCAGGGGGCGTTTGCTCGCCTCACCCCACCTTTCGGTTTTATGACCCCGCTTCAGCAAGCCGAGTCCTTGGCCGATGGAACCTCAATATTGGGCTTTCCCGGCGGCCTGAAATGGGTTGCCCGCCACGACCTCAGCCGCTACCAACCGCGGCGGTCCTTCGCGGATGTCTGTATCAACGCCCCCTTCCGCTCCTTGGCGAATTGGCGCCACGAGCACTTCTTTGAGGATCACCCGGAGGGCACGCTCATCACGGACAAGGTGGAGACCCGCATTCCTGCCGGAGCCCTGGAATCGATCTTTGCTTACCGCCAGCAGCAGCTCCTCGAAGACTTTCGCTTTGCTCACAGGCTCGGCGCGCTCAACGCCGAGCCCCGCACGGTAGCGGTAACCGGAACGCACGGGACGGTGGGCGCGGCTGTGGCTGCACAACTGGGCACCCTGGGCCACACCGTCATTCCTTTGGTGCGCTCCAACCCCGGGCCTGGCGAGCGCCTCTGGCGCCCCCAGCTGCCAGCGAAGGACCTGCTGGAGGGCGTTGACGTTCTCATCCACTTGGCCGGCGAACCTATCTTCGGGCGCTTTAATTCCGCGCACAAAGAGGCCATTCGGGATTCCCGCGTCGAGCCTACCCGCCTACTCGCCCAGGTAGCTGCTGAGACCCCGTCCCTAACCGCCCTGGTGTGTGCTTCCGCCATTGGAATCTATGGCCCGGACAGGGGTGATACGGAATTGACCGAGGAATCGGAGCGCGGCGAGGGTTTTCTCGCCGACGTCGTCGCCGACTGGGAGGCGGCGTGCGGGCCGGCGCGCGAGGCTGGAAAGCGCGTGGTTAACCTGCGCACGGGTATTGTGCAATCAGCCAATGCGGGGATCCTGCCGCTGCTACGCGGGCTGTTTTCCACAGGTCTTGGCGGCGCCTTCGGCAAAGGCACCATGTGGAATAGCTGGATTGCGCACGATGATCTTTCTGACATGTTCATCCGCGCCGCGCTCGACCCAGCCTGGCACGGCGTCATCAACGCGGTCTCCCCCACTCCGGTGCTCAACCGCGATTATGTTGATGCCCTTGGCTCCTTGCTTCACCGCCCCACCATCATTCCGATTCCCAGCGTCGGCCCGGCTCTGCTGCTGGGCAAGGAAGGTGCGCGTGAGCTTGCACTGGCTAACCAAAAAGTTCTGCCCACGCGCGCAGAAGCGCTCGGCCATACTTTCCGCTATCCCGAGATCGCTCCAGCGCTTGCCCACGAGCTGGGCGGAGAAAAGCTCGTCGAGACCCCCACCTCCGCACCCAAGGAAGACGGCTCCGGTAGTGTCGGGGCCGGAAAAGATTAAGAAGAATGTAGCGAAGTGAGTAGAAGAATTGACTGACACCACTAATCACGACGAAGCGCAGCAACGCCAGCTGCAGCCCGATACTCCGATTGAGGAGGTCACACTCGAGCGCATTGCGGAGATCTTTAAGTCAGAGGGCTTGGAATACCGCATCGAAGAGCAAAAGACGCAGGACGGCCAAACGGTCAACCTTTTGCGCACCGGCTTCTCCAACGCCGCCATCGCCTTCCAGCTGGTTGGCTCGTCCCTCATCGTCGATTCCGTGTGGCGCGGTTCCGTGCCCGCCTCCGAGGGCCCCGCGCTCCTCATGCACATCAACGCCTGGAACCAGGATCACTTCACGCCGACGTTCCGCTTCTTTGAGGCTCCGGACAACGCCTTGGCGGTCTCCGGTGCGCGCGATCTCGACCTGACCCACGGCGCTTCCCGCAACCAGTTAGGCGCATTCGTCATGTCCACCCTGGATGCCGTGTTGCAGTCCTTCGAGTGGATTGAACAGCAGTACCCGCAGCTCGTCACCTGGAAGGAGCACAACCATGACTAATCCTGCGACTACCCCCGCCGAGGATCCGCACGCACTGCCGGAGGTCACCCTCGACCGCATTATCGAGGCAATGAAGACTTTCGACATCGAACTCGAGCCGGTCACCGGCCGCGACGACGCCGCTACCGCCAACCTCAACGGCCTGCCGTGCATGTTCGCTGTGCTGGAAAGCGTCGCCATCGTGCGCTGCGATGTGCCAACGGACGTCAACTACGCCAAGGCCGACGCCGGCCTTTTCCTCGCGGCTAACCAGATCAACTCCGTGGCCATGGGGGCACGCGCTGTCATCGCTGACTTCGACGGCATGCTGCTCGTGCGCACCGAGGCCGATATTCCGTGCGCGGCCGGCATGACCGACGAACAACTCGCGGCCGCGCTGCGCGCCTCCGTGGATGGTGTCATCAACGCCCAGAACGCCATGGTCGCCGCCGCCGAGGAGATGGCCAAGCTCGGTTCCGAATCTGCCGCACAGGCAGGCGAGGGAACCGAGGGCGCCCAGGGTGAGCAGCAGTGACCGATCTCCACGTGGTTGAGCCGGTCACCATCGACCGGCTGGCGCAGTTGTGCGAGCTTATCGACGCCGACTACGCGCTCATCGAAGCTGCCCCGGAGGAAGGCGACGCTCTCGGTGTCGGCGGCGACAACGCCCCCGCGCGCCGCGTCCTGCAGACCGGTGTGCCGCACATCGCGGTGCACTGTGACCTCGACGCGGAGGGCGACGTATTGAGCGCCTTCGCTTCCTGGGAAGGCACGCTTCCCGCGCACCTCGAACAAGACGTTGCTGCTGCCGTGGCGGAGCTGAACTGGGCCAGCGTGGCGCCCACCCTGAACTTCCTCGTCGAAGAGGACGCGAAGGGCAACGCGGAGATCCACCTAGGTGCCAACCGCGCCATGGCCGTGGGCGAAGGTCTGTCCTTGGCCCAGCTGGGGCATTTCCTGCTGAGCTCCCTCGCCAGCTTCGCGGAGATTTTCGACGTCGTGGCGCAGCGTTTTCCACAGGCAGTCACCTGGAACGAGGAGGAGTAGGAATGAGCCACAACGCTAGTGAAGGCACCGATCCTTTCGACATCCTGTCCGGGTCACCGCTGCCCGCCGTCAGCCGGGACAGCGTGCTGAGCGTGCTCAACGGTACGGAACTAGATATGGCGGCCACCGCGCACCCAGAAGACCCCACTGCTGCGGTTGCCCGCCTCAATGAGCTTGATTGGGTTATCACCGTCGACGATGGCCTCGTGCGCATGGAATGCGTGCTGCCGACGCAGCTCGACGCGGACATGCTCCCGGTCTTCCACGTCTTGTGCAACGAGTTCAATTCCAGTGCCTTCGATGGGCGCGCGCTCGTTGGCCTCGTTGAGGATGAGGTGGAGCTGCGTGGTGATGCCTGCTTCGTCACCACGGCGGGTCTGAACGAAGACCAGCTCTTTCACGCCCTCAATCTGGGAATTATCAATGCCCAGGAAGCGCTGTTGTCTGTCCTCGATAGTTTCAACGCCGCCGCCCGTGAACTCGCCAGCGACGTCGATGATAGGCAGAGCGACTAGTTCTTAGTCGGCGTCCTCGATGCGTTGGCGCTCCACGTCCGGATCGAAGTCGGGCGCTGGCCACTCGAGGTCCAGGTGGCGCAGAAGATCCACGATGAGGAACTTCAGCGCCATGCGGGCATACTTCTTGTTATCGGTAGGAATGACGTACCAGGGAGCATAGTTTTCATCCGTGCGCTGGATGGCGTCCTGGTAGGCCGCCATGTACTTATCCCAATAGGCGCGCTCCTCCACATCGGCGGGATCGTATTTCCAGAACTTGTCTTCCCGCTCCGTGCGCTCCAGCAGATTCCCCTTCTGGGCTTCCTTGGACAGGTGTAGGAAGATCTTGATGACCTTGACACCCTTCGCTGTCAGGTCGAGCTCATAATCCCGGATAGCCTCGATGCGGCGGTCCACTTCTTCTTCGTCGACCCACTCGTGCACGCGCTGAATGAGGACGTCTTCGTAGTGGGAGCGGTCAAAGGCCACAATCTGTCCCGGCTGCGGGTCGTGCTTGCGGATGCGCCACAAGAAGTCATGTTCCAGCTCTTCCTCGGTGGGCTTTCCGAAACCAACCGTGGTGGTTCCCTGCGGGTCGAAGGTGCTGAGCACGTGGCGAATAGCACCGCCCTTGCCCGAGGTATCCATTCCCTGCAACACAATGAGCACCGCTGGGGCGTCCTCACCATAGCTGCGACCGTTGGCAAAGAGCCGCTCCTGCAGTTCATAGAGCTCGTCATCGTACTTGGTGAAACGGGCATCGAGCTCGTCCTTGTCACCGTCGAAGCCGGGGGTTGCGGAGGCATCGACCGAGTCGATCTGAAAATTCTTGCCTGCGCGCAGGGAGAGCGCGTCTTCAATCTTGAACTTCGCCATGGGTCCACCTTACCCAGGCAGTGTTTTAAGCGCCCAGCGTGGAAAGACCGCGCAGCAGAGCACTCAGCGCTCCCAGGCTAGCCAGCGCCAGCGACAGCGTGTGGGCTTTCTCCCGCGAGACGTGCCCGGCGATCTTCTTGCCTACAAGGATGCCGACGCACATGCCGATTATTCCGCAAGGCCACACCAGCCAGTGCAGGCCCTCGAAACCGCCGGAGCCCAGGAAGTACTTCGTCAGAACAGAGGACAATCCGCCGATGACAAAGCAGGGTTGCAGGGTCGCGGCGAGGATTGACTTAGGCCACCGCGCAGCCTGGGCGTACACGGTGATGACGGGGCCGGCGACGCCGGCCAGGGTATTGGTAAAACCGCCCAAGATACCCGCGGAGATCGCGGGCCCCGTCCCCCGCATCTCTGGGACGAATTTGCGGCCGAAGACCACCACGCCCAGCGCGATCAACAAGGCGGCGCCCACGAGCACCAATAACGCCGAGGTATCGATGCGCGCGATAAGCAGCGCCGCCGGGATTGAGCCGAGGACCATGAAGGGGCCGATGCGCAGCCACTTATCCCACGCCACATTCTCGCGCATGGAATAGGTCGTGAGGATGGCGTTAATGCAGGCCAAAACGTTGATGACCATGATGCCTTCCACGGGGCCGAGGAAGAGCGTCAAGATGGGCCCGCCAATGAGGCCCAACCCCATGCCGGAGACTCGCTGCAGGCAGGAGCCGACTATGACGGTAACGAGGACGACGAAAGGTATTGCCAGTACAGACATGTCTCCTTAGCCTCGGTAGCGTTCCATTACGGCGGCCGCAACGTGCTCTGGGAACATACCCGTGACATCGCCGCCGTACTGTGCCACCTGCTTGCACAGGGAGGAGGAGATATAGCCGTACTTTTCATCAGTGAGCAAGAAGACAGTATCGATCCCGGAAAGGCGCCGGTTCATCTGTGCCATCGGCAGCTCATACTCGTAGTCCAAGGAGGAGCGCAGGCCTTTGACAATGGTGTCTATGCCATGGGCACTGGTGTAATCCACGAGCAGGCCGCCCCACCAGTCCACCTGGATCTCTGGCGCGACGGTACGGCGGATGAGATCCACGCGCTCCTCCACGCTAAACAGTCCGGACGGCTTATCGGGGTTTCCCGTCACCAGCACGGTGACCTTGTCAAACAATTCGCTGGCGCGGTTGAACACGTCAACATGGCCCAGCGTGATGGGGTCGAAAGATCCCGGGCAGACGGCGTGGGTGGGCATGGCTAATCCTCCTTGATTTCGGTCATGGCGGTATCTTCGCTACCCGCGTTGTCGCTGTAGTCACTGTCCTCAGCGCGGTGATAAATCGCCATATCAAAACGCGCAATGCCAAAGGTCCGCTTCTTGAGCTTCTGGCCGGTGGGCTCAAAGCCTTCCGGCCACTGCGTCTGCGGGGAATCCACATGGCGTTCGATGACGACGATTGCGGCATCATCCAACACCGGTTCGATCGCGGCCAACAGCCCATCCACATCATCGAACTCATAGGGAGGATCCGCGAGCACCATATCGAAATACCCGCGCGGGGCGGTCGCTAGATAGGACGAGGCCTTCATCTCGCGTACCTCGACGCGCGGGTGCTTCACCACCCCAATGTTGTGGCGGATGATCTTCACCGCCGCAGGATTGTTTTCCACCAAGACCACTTCCTCAGCGCCGCGGCTGGCTGCCTCCAGACCTAAGGCACCGGACCCAGCAAAAAGGTCCAGCACCCGGGAGTCGATGAAACCCCAACGCACGTTCAACGATGAGAAAAGGCCCTCGCGGGCACGGTCAGAGGTAGGTCTAGTCCCGGCTTCCGACACCTTGATGGTGCGCCCCCGGGCCTCCCCAGCGATGATTCTGGTCATGGCCTCTACCCTATCTCCCCTCAGCTGCGCGCGGTGACTGGCCTAGTTCTTCTCCAAAAACTCCTGCTCATCCGCACTCAAATTGTGTGTCAACTCCTCCGCTAGCTCGGGATTGCGCTCCACCAATGCGGCAGCATCAGCATGCGTGCGCTCAACAATGTCCCGATCATGGCTGAGATCGAGCAGTTTCAGAGTGCGCTTGGTGCCAGATTGCAGCGTTCCTAGGATGTCCCCTTCGTGGCGCTGCCGAAGATCCAGCTCCGCCAAATCAAAACCGGACGGCGTATCAGCTATGGCCTGGATGCGCCGGTAGGACTTACTGTCGGGCTCGGCGGTGGTATGCAGCAAGCACACGGAGTCGTTACCACCGCGCCCCACGCGCCCACGCAACTGGTGCAACTGCGAGACGCCAAAATTCTCCGATTCGCGGATGAGCATCACGGTGGCGTTGGGTACGTCGACGCCGACTTCGATGACGGTGGTAGCCACGAGGACGTCGATTTCCCCGCGGGCGAAGCGCTCCATGACCTCGTCCTTATCGGGCATTTTGCCATGCAGCATCTCCACCCGCAGACCCCGCAGCGGCAGGTTGCGCAGCTGTACGGACATCGTTTCCACGCCGCCCTCGCCTTCAATCCGCGGGCAGACGATATAGGCCTGGTGGCCCTTTTCTACCTCTTCGCGGATTCTCTCGATGGCGCGGCGTACCCATTCCGGTTTCCATTCGGGCACCACCGCGGACAAGATAGGCTTTCGCCCGCCAGGCAGCTCCTTGAGAGTGGACACGGCCAAGTCACCGAAGACGGTCATGGCAATCGTGCGCGGGATCGGTGTCGCCGTCATGACCAGAAGGTGGGGGCTCGTGCCCTCCCGGGTTTTGGTGCGCAGGCTATCGCGCTGCTCCACGCCGAAACGGTGCTGCTCATCCACGATGACGAGGCCCAAGTCAAAGAACTCCACCGTGTCTTGGATGATGGCATGCGTTCCGATGACGATATCGGCCTCGCCGGAGACAATCTCCAGCAACGCCTGCCGCTTCTCCGCTGTCTTCATCGAGCCGGTCAACACGGTGACGGTGACTCCTTCGGGAACGCTGGCGCTAATCGACGCCCCATGCTGCGCCGCCAGCACCTCCGTCGGCGCGAGCAGCGCGGCCTGCTTGCCAGCGTCGACCGCCTGCAGCATGGCGCACGTGGCCACCAGGGTCTTGCCCGAGCCCACCTCGCCCTGCAGAAGACGCATCATGGGCGCGGTGCCACACAGGTCCGCGTCGATCTCCGCGATGACGCGGCGCTGGCCCGCAGTCAGTTCAAAGGGCAGCTCGCTGAGCAGTTCGTCGCGGTAGCCCTCCAAAATCGCTGGCATCGGGGTTGCCGTACGCGCCTTGACATCGCGCTGGCGCAGGGCCATAACCAGCCCAATCGACAGCGCCTCATTGTATTTCAAACGTTGGATGGCGCGTTCGGGCCCGTGCTCACCCGGTTCGTGGATCTCGCGGACGGCTTGGTCCAGCGTCACCATCATGCGGTAGTCCAGTGGCTCCGGAATCGAAGGCGTATTTTCCAGCACCTTGTGGATAGCACCCATGATGTACCACGACGTCACCTTCCCGCTGGCTGGGTACACGGGAATCCACTCGCGCTGCAGGAAGGTCTCCAGCGACCCGAATTGGGAGAGCTTCTTCAGCGAGCCTGTCCCCTGCCCAGTCGTGCTATCCAGCAAGGATTCCTGATAACGGCCGGGGTCGAGGATGAGGAAGTCAGGGTGCTGCAGGCTGGGGTATCCCCGAAAGTACTTCAGCTTGCCAGACAGCATGACGCGCATGCCGCGCCCCAGCACGCGCTGCACGTAATGCGCGTTAAAGAATGAGGCTTGGACTCCACTATCCATGTAGAGGATAAAGACCATGGCTTTGGAGGTGTGCTTGACGCGGACATCCTCAATGACACCGGTGATGGTGACGTGGTCACCGTCCTCGGCACCGCCGAGGCCGACGTCCTTGTTGTGGCGGATGTAGTCGCGTGGATAGTGGCTGAGCAGCTCCCCGCACGTGGTGTACCCGAAGGCGCGCTTGATTGCTGAGGCATCCTTCTTTGCCAGAATCTCCGTCAGCGCACGGTCATCCTGCCACCCCAGCATGGCTTACTCCACCCCGATCTCGGTACGCAGCCCGGGAACCCGCAGCACCACCACGTCGACGCCCAAGAGCTGCGCCAGCTCGTCCTCATCGATCTCTAGTCCGGTGAGCACGGTGATCTGCTCCCCGCCGTAGGCCAATTGGCTGCAGCACGACGCCACAATCCCGTCGATGGATTCTGTATCCGGATGCACCACCCGCATCGAGCGTGCGGCATCCGCCATGGTGGCCACTGCCTCGGCGGTGTGGGTGGAACCCGGTGAGTAGACCGACAGCGCGGCGAGCCCGGAGACGAGGGAATCAGTCGGGATAAGCGTGGCTGTGCCGGGCGCACCGCCGTAGCCGTTGGGCAAGAAGAGATCACCCGCCTTCGCGGCGCGAGGGCCGTCGCCGGGCTTGACGGTATCCGCCCCGGCCTTTTCAAAAAGCTCGCGGGCGGCTCCTTCGGGCACTGCGGCGAAGATTCGCCGCCCGGCACGATCGATGGCCTGCATTTCGCCGGCCGCTGTATCTCCGGCGGAGGGAAGCACCTCGAGGCGCAGGTTACTGACTTTTCCGAGGCCATAGGCTTGTTCGATGACCGCACCGGCTTGGGAGCTATGGATGTGCACGCTCGCAGAATCCTCCGTGGCTCGCGCGATGACGAGGCTATTGCCCAACGGGTTGAGGGCCTCCTCGATCTGGGCGAGGTCTCCCTCGAAGAAGAAGATGACTTCAATCTCCGGGCCGGCCCCAGGCTGTGGCGCGGCACAGTTCTCTCCGTGAGACGGCAGCGATTCGCTCTGCGTGGGCTCTGCCCCTACAGTCTCTATAGCCACAGGTTCGGGGACGGTGTCTTCACCGGTGAGCTGGGCCAGCAAGCATTCCAACAAGATGACGAAGCCTGCTCCGCCGGCGTCTACGACACCGGCCTCGCGCAGCGCCGGCAGCTGGGAAGGAGTCTCCGCTAAGGCTTGCCGGGCGGCGTCGACCGCCGCGACCACAATACCGTGCAGTTGCGCGCCGGACTCCTCGGCGGCCTTACTAGCAGCGGCGGCCGAGGCACGCAGCACGGTGATGATGGTGCCTTCCACTGGGGAGGCCAGAGCACGGTCGACCAGCGTGACGGCCAGCGAGAGGGCATCCGCCAAGACCGAACCATCCACCCGCGAATCCGTCGTGGCGTCAGCCACCCCGCGCAATACCTGGGACAGCACCATCCCGGAGTTGCCGCGCGCTCCGCGTACCGAACCGATGGCCAGGGCTTCAGCCACGTCCATCTCGCCTTTATCGGCCTCCGCCAGGGCAGATTCCATGGTGTGCGCCATGTTGGATCCCGTGTCAGAATCGGGCACCGGGAACACGTTGAGGGCGTTAATCTCGGCGCGGCGGCGCTGTAGCTCCTTAACGGTTCGCGCGGCCCACTCGTGCAGGCCACGGGCATCCAACTCGGCGGGATAAGACATGTTGGTTAGTCTACAAGCGCCAGTCCACTGTCGAGACGCCACGGGCCTCTAAGGCCGCATTCGCCCGGGAAAATGGACGCGATCCGAAGAAGCCGCGTCGTGCTGACAGGGGTGAAGGATGCGGGGAGGTGATGCACTCCGTACCCGGCAGGAAGGCCTGGCAGGTTTGGGCATCGCGCCCCCACAAAATGGCCACGATATCGCGCCCCGCCAACGCTCTGATGGCGGCCTCCGTAATCGCTTCCCAGCCCATCCGCCGGTGCGAGCCGGCCTGGCCCGGGGCCACGGTAAGCACCCTGTTCAGCAGCAGCACGCCCTGGTCGAACCACGCCCGCAGGTCCCCATCCGCGCGACCGTCGATCCCGAGGTCATCGTGAAGCTCGACGTAGATATTCTGCAACGAGCGGGGAGCCGGCACCCCGGGGCGCGTAGAAAAGGACAAGCCCATGGCATGGCCCGGGGTGGGATAGGGATCTTGGCCCACGATGAGGACACGTACGTCGTCGAGGGGCATCGACAAGGCAGCGAAGACGTCCTCGGCCGGGGGCAGAAAGTCTTGGCCGATCTGCTGCTCAAGGCGCGGCAGATTCTCCTCCAGCGCCTGCCGGATGTGGGGCATCCACGAATAGTGAATACGAGAGGTATCGATGTGGCTCACGCAAATCCCTCCCAGCCCTCGCGATAGCGAGGCTCCTCTCCGCTGATGGTGACACCGGTACCGCGCATCACCCGGCCTACTTCCCGGAACCCAGAGGGAGCGGCCTTGTACGTGGTGGCCAACAGCGTGTGATCCTCCCCTCCCGTTAGGACCCATTCCCACGGATCGATATCAAGCACCGCGCCGGCAGCAGCTAGGAGCGGATCCGGGGCAATGGCTGCGCGGTCGAGGTCGATGCGCACCCCGGAGCGTTGTGCCAGATGCCCCACATCACGCACTAAGCCATCCGAATTATCTGTCATCGCGGTCGACCCCGTTGCCCGAGCGATAACCCCACGCCCTGGGCTCAGGGTGGGTGCACAGTGGGCGTCGATCAGCGGCCACAGCTCCTCTAGTTCCGGGGGCAGCGCGCGGCCAAAGCGCTGAAGCAGAGCAAGGCCCGCTCCGGAGTACCCAATCTTGCCGTGCGCCACCAGCTTTTGGCCCGCGCGTGCTCCATCTAGGGTCAGCGGCGCCCCACTTCCTCCCAAGGAGCCCATCGCCGTGACATTGATGACTAAGCTGTCGCTGCGGGTAAGGTCGCCGCCGACCAGCTCTGCGTTATAGACCGCGCAGCGCTCAGCGATGCCCTGCGCAATCCCCCGCACGAAATCCACCGGGGTTTCCCCTGGCGCGGCAATAGCCAGCAGTGCTGCGGTGGGCCGGGCACCCATCGCCTCGATATCGGCGAAATTACGCACGATGGCCTTCTGCCCGATTTCTGCGGCAGTCGACCAATCCCGGCGGAAATGCCTGCCTTCCACCATCATGTCTGTCGCTGCCACCGTGCGGGAATTGGGCGCTGCCGGGTACAGCACCGCGGCATCGTCACCGTTGAGCGCGCTCGGGGCAGCGGTGACAATCTCATGGATGACTTGCCGCTCACCGGCTTGGTCGAGGGTATGCGATAAACCCACCGTCACGGACTCCTTTGTGTTGCGCGGGCCACGCACTGTACGCGTGCGCACCGTCCACGTTCGTTCTTCCTGGACTATCAGCGATAGGATAAGCCCCTATGGATACCCAATTTAACCGCACCGCAATCTACGTCTCACTCGGGATCGCCATCGCGATGGTCTTCGCGGTGATTTTTGGGGCAAAATACGTCTTCACCACCGCTGCCCAGCAACCGGTGGCGCTGCCTCCCACCCCATCTGAGGCGGCGGATTCCCCCGAGTGCGCCGCCGTGGTCGATGCGCTGCCAGACAAACTACTGGGGTACCCACGCGTCGATCTTGTCGAGCCAGCTCCCGCGGGTGCTGCGGCGTGGGCGAAGAGCTCGGAGGACAAGATAACGCTGCGCTGCGGTGTTGACTTGCCGCAGCAATTTACTGAGTATTCCCAGACCGTCGAGGCCGACGGCGAATCCTGGCTGCAGGTCGTCGACGCCACTCCCGGCTCGAATCTCACGACGTGGTACAGCACCAAGCGCGTTCCCGCCGTCGCGGTCACCACCACCTCCGACAACGCGCGCGACGACGCCCCGGAGGGTCTCGGTGATGCTCTCGACCACTTGGAACAGAAACAGCAACAGCCCAATGCCGCTCCGCTATCGCAGCTGAAGGCGGGCCCGGATTCCATGTGCAGCCGGCTGGAAAAGGCCCTGCCGGAGACCCTCGCGGAGGGCTACTCGCGCCGCGAGGATGTCGGTGACAAGAACACCTGGGTCTACAGCGCGCCGGGCCAGGAAGAGATCGTCGTGCGTTGTGGTGTGGCTGCACCGGAGAACTACCGTGCAGGTGTCCAGCTTCAGCAGGTCAATGACGTGCCCTGGTTCGAGGACACCACCCTGGCGGAGGGCACCACGGCCGGCACGTGGTTCGCGCTCGGCCGGGCGGAGGATCTCGCGCTGTCTGCTCCGCAGGAGGCAGCCAATTCCGCGCTGGTGCGGCTGAGCGACGCCCTCGTGGCCGCCACCCCTTCCCAGTAGCAACCGCGGCCTGCTCCTCTACCGCCTGCCCTTCGCACTCAGCTGAGGGACTAGGCGGGCTAAGGACTAGGAACGCGCGAGCGCGGTTTGGATGAGGGTATCCAGCAGCTCGGCATAGCCCACACCCACGGCGGCGAATACCTGGGGGTACATCGAGATGGGTGTGAAGCCGGGGAAGGTGTTCACCTCGTTGATGCAGTAGGAATCCTCGCTGACGAAGAAATCCACGCGGGACAGGCCGGCAGCGCCCAGAGCACGGAAAGCCTCAATAGCGCGCTGGCGGAGCTCAGCGGTTAGTTCATCGCTCAACGGCGCAGGGATTTCCGCCGAAACGCCCTCGTCGATGTACTTGGCATCGAAGTCATAAAAGCCTTCTTCGGACTCCGTAGTGCCCAAAAGTTTGGCGGGAACGGAAGCCTGGAGGCTACCGTCTGGGTGCTCGAGGACGCCCACTTCCACCTCTGCACCGCGAATTTCCGGCTCGACAAGGACCTTCTCGTCGGACTCGTAGGCTAGGGCCAGCGCGTCCGCGAAATCCTCCCACGCCGAAACCTTGGACACACCGATGGAGGAACCACCGCGCGCCGGTTTCACAAAGACAGGCAGGCCGAGGCGCTCCTTTTGGGCGTCGCTCAGCGTGGCTTCCCCAGTGAGCACCTCCTGGGGCGCCACAGGCAGACCTTCCGCAACCAGCAGCTTCTTGGTGAACTCCTTGTCCATGCCCACGGCCGAGGCCAGCACGCCCGCGCCCACGTAAGGGATGCCGGAGAGCTCGAAAAGCCCCTGGACCGTCCCATCTTCACCGTAGGGTCCATGGAGAACCGGCACAATGACATCCACTTCGGTGTAGTGCTCATGGCGAGTGACGTTGTGGATGCGTCCGCGCGTGGCGGGGTTGAGGGAAAGCGCCAGCTCATCGTGCAGCTCTACCTCGGGCAGGCGCCCATCTACGATGCCGAGGCCCTCCCGACTGCCCTGAGTCCAGGTGCCCTCTCGCGTGATGCCGATCGGCACAACCTCATACTTGTCCGGGTCAAGGTGCTCCATGATTGCGCCGGCGGAGATGCACGACACTGAATGCTCGGAGCTGCGCCCGCCGTACACTACGGCCACGCGCACAGGATTCGCTTCAGTCATACCGAGCAACTTTACTCGGCTTTACTCAGCTTTCTTGGTGCGACCCATCAGAGCCACGATCATGTCGTCGACAGTCACGCCGCGGTGGCACACACCGAAGACCGCTTGGGTAATAGGCATCTCTACGCCCGCGCGCTGCGCCAGCCTAAAGATGGAATCGGAAGAGATAACGCCTTCCGCTACCTGGCCATTGGTGGCGGCTGTGGCTTCCTCCAGGGTGCCGCCCTGGCCGAGGCGGTAGCCAAAGGTGCGGTTGCGGGACAACGTCGAGCTACAGGTTGCCACGAGGTCACCCATACCAGCCAGACCAGAGAAGGTGAACGGGTCCGCTCCCAGCTTCACGCCGAGACGAGTAATCTCCGCGAGACCTCGAGTAATGATGCTGGCCATGGTGTTGTTTCCCAGCCCCTTACCCGCAGCCATGCCGCAGGCAAGTGCAATCACGTTCTTGCAGGCACCGCCAATTTCCGCGCCGATAACATCGGTGTTGGTATAGGGCCGGAAATAGGGTGCTGCGGCGGCATGCTGGACAGCCTTGGCACGGTCGGCGTCGCGGCACGCGATAACCGTAGCTGCCGGCTGCTCCTGGGCCACCTCCTTGGCCAAGTTGGGCCCGGAGAGCACCGCAATGCGGTCGGGGGAAACCCCTGCGGCATCGGCAATCACCTCGCTCATCAGGCTAAGGGTGGACTTCTCCACGCCCTTGGAAATCGATACTAAAGTTGCATCCTCCGGCAGCAGCGGCGACCATTTCTCTAGGTTGGACCGCAAGGTCTGCGAGGGGACGCCGAAGATGACGATGTCCGCATCCTCCAGCGCATCAGCTGGATCGGTGGTAGCGCGGATGGAGGCGGGCAACGGGAGATCTGGGAGATAATCCGGGTTCTCGTGGCGTGCATTGATGGCCTGGGCTAGCTCTTCACGGCGCGCCCACAAGCGGACGTCATTGCCGGCATCGGCAAAAACCTTTGCCAGCGTAGTTCCCCACGAGCCCGCACCCAATACTGCTACGTTCACTATGTGCCACCTCACTGTAGATTCCCGGTTTATCGGCTTTCCCCATTAAAGCACGCTCGGCATCAAAGCACGCTCGGCGCGCAAGGCTGCATCGCGGCAGTAAGTGGAGGAAAATGGAAAAGGTTAGAAGCTACTGGCGCAAAAGGAGCAGCATGCCCAAGGCAAAGAACATGCACGAGACGGACAAAGACATTAAATCCGAGGTCTTTATTTCCGGTCGACACCAAGAAGTGCCCGTCGATCCGGCCGATGAGTTTAAGCGCACGACCCTGGCCGCCGGTGCGGTTCTCTGGCGCGGTGACCCGCACGATCCGGAAGTCGCCCTCATTCATCGCCCGCACTATGACGATTGGTCACTGCCCAAGGGCAAGGTGGATCCGGGCGAATCCCTTCCTGTTACCGCCGCGCGCGAGATCCTCGAGGAAACCGGTTATACCGTGCGCTTGGGCAAACTCATCGGCAAGGTAGCTTACCCAGTACAAGGCCGCACCAAGGTGGTCTACTACTGGCTGGCGCGGGTGCTCGATGGCGAATACACCCCGAATCAGGAAACCGACGAGCTGCGCTGGATGAAGATCGATGATGCCTGCGCACTGCTCTCTTATGACGTTGATGCACAGGTCTTGGCCAAGGCAAAGAAGCGCCTGCGCCTCGCACCAACGACCCGCGTTCTCTACGTGCGCCATGCCCGCGCGCACCAGCGCCGCACCTGGGAGGGTGATGATGACCTGCGCCCGCTGGATAAGAAGGGGCGCCGCCAGGCGGAGATGCTCGTTCCGATGCTCACGCCTTTCCATCCGACCGCCATTTATAGCGCCCCGCCGCAGCGCTGCCAGCACACCGCTGCCCCGCTGGCCGATGAACTCGGCATGGACATCGCCGTTAACAAGGCTTTCGGCGATGATGTTTTCGTCGAATCTCCTGATACCGCCCGCGCCGCCTTTCAGCGCGTGGTCGACGGCGGCGGCGTTCCGGTTATCGTCAGCCAAGGGCTGACAATCCCCGGCATCATCGAGTCCTATGCACCGAAGTTCATTCAAGAACCAATCGAAGAACTCAAGTTCAAGAAAGCTTCGGTGTGGGTTCTATCCTTCAACGACGGTGAACTTACCGGAGCGGACTATCTGGCGAGCCCGCTTCCCGTGCGCTGAGCAGGGCATCGCCCACGTCCCTCAGGAGTTTCTACGCCGCCCTGCTGCCTTATTCAAACCGTGCTGCAGGGCGGCGCTGCATAGCGCGGGTGAACAGGACCATCCCCAAAGCCCAGATCGGGTAGGCGGCAAGGAAGCCGACGATGGGGATAAATACGACAAAGCTCGTGATGAGGGAACAGACCAGAATAAAGAGCAGCGACTGCCCTAGATTCTCCATGATTAGGTCGAGGGCCTCTCGGAAGCAGTCCATGAGAGGCTTATCGGGGTTATCAGCCTTGATCACGGGCGCCGGCCACAGGAGCCCATAGAGAATCAGTCCGGGGAAGCCACCCGCAATAGATCCGAGCGTTACCAAAATAAAGAAGCAAGCATAGACACCGGCACATCCGCTCAGCTGGGCAAACCTAAAGTAGTCGCGGAAGGTGACCTTCTCCCCATCGGCGATCTTCCGGGAACCATTGAAGAGGTTCGCCATCATCCAGCAGAGATAAGCGTAGGCGGCTAGCGCCATGACCACGATAAGAGGTATCCCCACGGTAGGAACCAGGGGTTCAATGTCCCTGCCGCTTTCTTCCATCGCTGCGGAGATGCCGCCTAAAACGGTTCCCGGCACAAGAAGAAGAGCAAAAGAGATAATGAGATGCACCAGCATGGCCAGCATCCCTGGCACAGGCTGCTTCAGGTAGCCCTTGAAGGTTTGGCCCACAATATCCATGGCGTCGATGGGCTGCGCGGGGCCCCGCCTGGTGGATTGCCAGGCGCGGCGCCGGGCTGGTGGTACCCAAAGCTTCCCGGCTGCTGGTAGCCGTAGCCGTTGGGTTGCTGGTAGCCGTAACTCCCAGACTGGTGATAGTCATAATCGCCATACCCACCTGCACCGCCGAACTGATTGCCACTGTCCCCGCTAAAGCTTTGATAAGGATTGCTCATGCCGAGGATGTTAACGCCGATATGTGTCCGGCGCCACAGGAGGCGGGGAACACTCCCACACCCCCATTGCTCACGCTAAGACGCCACGACGCGGGGCTTGAATGCCGGGCGTGCGGATTCGAAAGCCTCGATATCGTCCTCATTGCGCAGGGTCAGCCCAATGTCGTCGAGTCCCTCCATGAGGCGCCAACGGGTGTAGTCATCGATCTCAAAGGTATAGCTGTTGCCGCCGACGGTAACCGTGCGCGCTTCCAAATCCACGGTGGTTTCGGTTTCACCGGACTCCAACTGCTTCCAGATGAGCTCGATGTCTTCTTGCTCCATGAGCCCCGTCAGCAGCCCGGCCTTACCAGAGTTGCCGCGGAAAATATCGGCGAAGCGGGAGGAAAACACCGCCTTGAATCCATACTCAGCAAGCGCCCACACCGCGTGCTCACGAGAAGAACCGGTACCAAAGTCCGGACCCGCGAAAAGCACAGAGCCTTCCTTGAACGGTTCCTGGTTGAGAATGAAGTTCTCGTCGCTGCGCCAGTTAGAAAACAGGCCTTCGGCAAAGCCAGTGCGCTTGACGGACTTCAGATAGCGCGCAGGAATGATCTGGTCGGTATCCACATTGGAAACTCGCAGCGGAACGCCGACGCCAGTATGAGTTACGAACTTCTCCATTGTCTTTTCCCTTTCCTTAGGCGCCGGCTACGGCGGCATCGTCGATATCAGCTGGTGCGGCCAGGTGGCCCAGGACTGCTGTCGCCGCGGCAACGGCCGGGGACACCAAGTGGGTACGGCCACCGGGGCCTTGGCGGCCCTCAAAGTTGCGGTTGCTTGTCGACGCCGACCTCTCCCCCGGCTTCAGCTGGTCCGGGTTCATACCCAGGCACATCGAGCAACCCGCGGTACGCCATTCAGCGCCGAAATCGGTGAAGATCTTGTCCAAGCCTTCCTCCTCAGCCTGCGCCTTGACCACGGCCGATGACGGGACCACCATCATGCGGGTATCAGCCGCGATACTGCGCCCCTTGACCACCTCGGCGGCGGCGCGCAGGTCCTCGATACGAGCGTTCGTGCACGATCCCAGGAAGACAGTGTCGATCTGGATATCGCGCAACGGCGTGCCCGGCGTGAGGTCCATGTACGCCAGGGCCTTCTCGACTGCGGCCTTCTCGCCGTCGTCCCCGCACTCCTCCGGGTCGGGCACCGCAGCGCTCAACGGCAGACCCTGGCCCGGGTTGGTGCCCCAGGTGACAAACGGGGTGAGGGCGGAGCCATCGATCTCGACGACGGTATCGAACTCGGCGCCTTCGTCGGTCGGCAGCGTCTTCCAGTATTCGACCGCTGCGTCCCAGTCTTCGCCCTGCGGGGCGAACTCGCGGCCCTTGACGTACTCAAAGGTTGTTTCATCCGGAGCAACCATGCCAGCGCGGGCACCAGCCTCGATGGACATGTTGCAGATCGTCATGCGCGCTTCCATCGACATCTTGCGAATGGCCTCGCCGCGGTACTCGATAATGTGGCCCTGGCCGCCGCCAGTGCCAATCTTGGCGATGATAGCCAAGATCAAGTCCTTGGCGGAAACACCTTCCGCCAGCTCACCGCTAACCTCGATAGCCATCGTCTTGAAAGGCTTGAGCGAAAGCGTCTGAGTGGCCATGACGTGCTCAACCTCGGAGGTACCGATGCCCATGGCAATGGAGCCGAAGGCGCCGTGCGTCGAGGTGTGCGAGTCACCACACACAATGGTCATGCCGGGCTGGGTGATACCCAACTGCGGACCAACGGTGTGGACAATGCCCTGCTGGGCATCACCCATCGAATGCAGGCGTACGCCGAACTCCTCGCAGTTCTTGCGAAGGGTAGACACCTGTGTACGGGAAACTTCGTCCTTAATCTCCAGGAGATTTCCGGTCTTTATACCCACGGTGGGAACGTTGTGATCCTCCGTGGCTAAGTGCAACTCAGGGTGCCGCATCGTCCGTCCAGCCAGGCGCAGACCGTCGAAGGCCTGCGGGCTGGTAACTTCATGCAAGAGCTGGAAGTCAATGTAGAGGAGATCAGGCTCGCCGTTCTCCCCCTTGCGCACGACATGGTCGCGCCATACCTTCTCTGCGAGTGTCAATTTCTCAGTCATGTTTCTCTCCACTTGAAATCTCAATTAATGGGACGTAGATTTCATTATATGGGAGAGTATAGCGCAGTATCAGGAATAAAGGTATTGGATCGCGCAGTTGCCATCATGATGGCCGCGACCAACCGCCCCTCCACGCTTAACGAGCTTTGTGAGACCACCGGCCTGCCCCGAGCAACCGCACACCGTCTCGCCACAGCACTCGAGGCACACCGGATCCTCACCCGCACACCCGACGGAAAGTGGGGTGCGGGCCCCGCCCTTCCCGGCAACCGCGATCGCATCATTGAAACCGCCGGGCCCATCATGGAAGAGCTCCTTGAGGCCACCGGTGAGTCCGTACAGCTCTATGAGCTATCTGGAACAACCCGCACGTGCATTGCTACACGCGAGCCGGAGATTGGCCTGCACAACGTCGTACCCGTCGGCCGCCAGCTACCCCTTACGTCCGGCTCAGCCGCCCGCATCTTCGCAGCTTTTGCGGATGTACACGTTCCCAATGCCCTCTTTAGCGAGCACGATGTCGAGCTCGCGCGCACCAACGGCTACTCCGAATCCATCGAGGAGCGCGAGTCGAATCTCGCTTCCATCTCCGCACCAGTTTTCGACGGCGCCGGAAACTTCATCGCCGCGCTCTCCATTTCTGGTTCGGCCGAGCGCTTCCGTCCCTCCCCAGCGGAGAAATTTGCGGATGTACTGGTCAGCGCTTCCAACCGGCTGAGCGCCGCCCTTTCCAACAGCGCACCGAACAATGGCAACCGCTAAGACCGCCGACGGCTAGGCCTGCAAACTCCGCCCCCAGATACCTCTAAATACTCAAACCAAAATACATTGCGAGGCCACGCAGTCCTTCTGGGCCCACGCTGCTTGTCGAGGACAACGCCTCACCCTTTTCCTGCGCCACCCGGATTGGATTTCCTGGTTCCCGGTTGGGACGTCGCGGTACCCAACCTTGGTGCGGCAAGCGCGCCAGTTCATCCGCGTGTGGCATCCGTGCATAGTTTGAGAAAATTACCGTCCGGCCTTCTCGATTGGTCTGGGTAATCCCCTGGTAAATACCCACCACACCTGGCTGCCCTGGAACGGAGACTGCTCCACCGCTATCCCCTGGTGCCAGCGACACGTCGACCGCATAGTTCATTCCAGGAAAGAGGCCTGGCCCCCGCACCGCAGTACCGCATTGACGCGACGTGGCCTGCCCGTCGAAGCACACAGCTGCTCCTTCGCCTGGGACCGGCGCCATGCCATCCCCTGTCAGGGGGTTTCCGGCCGAGTACGTTCCGCCGGCGAACTGAATATAGGCCAAGTCATGCCCTGCCGCCCCAGAAGGCTTGAACCAACGCAAGGTTCCTACGTGCTGGCCCGCTTCGTTATACATCTGCTCCCCGTTGAGACCGCAGTGGGCCGAAGTCCACGCCCGGCTAGCCTCAACATAACCGACACTGCACAAGGTGCCATCAGCAGCAGCAACCTTTTGCCCCTGCCTCACCGGCACACCCTCGGCAGCCGTTGCGGGGGTAGCAAGAGCAATGGCTAGCGAGCATGCACCAACCACAGAACCAAGGCCGGAAGCAAAAAGCGAAAGGCGACGCTGAGGAGACTTATTCATCATACTCTCACTCTAGCCTGTTTCACCCCACATACACCTCACGCCCCGCACGTCACTCTACTAACACCCCCTAGCACCCCCCCACTAATGAAACTGAGTTAAAAACACGCTTTACTGACAGTGACAGCTACTGAAAACTGATTGAAAATCCCCAGCCTTTCAAGGAGGAGTCATGACCCACACCATTCACGACGAGCACACGCACACCCACGGCGAAGGCTGTGGCCACGTCGCATTCCCGCACGACGATCAGACTGACTACGCCCACGATGGCCACATCCACCGCGAGCATGAAGGCCACTGGGACGAGTGCGAGACATCCGAGCACACCGTTCACGAGGGCCACGACCACGAGCACGGCGAAGGCTGCGGCCACGTAGCCGTCCCGCACGGCGATCACGTGGACTACCTGCACGATGGCCACCGCCACGCAGCGCATGATGGCCACTGGGATTGCCACTAAGAGCACTCCGGATTCCGTTTTTCTGAGCTGCCTAGCCCGCGCCCACGATGCCGGGCTTGGGCAGCTCTCCCCGTTTTCTCCAGCGCATCTCGGCACATCCCGTTAGGGTGGAACTTATGACTTCCACGCGCACCCTCCGACCCGTCGCAGCTTTTGCAGCCATAGCCACCGCCGGTGTTTTAACGGTTGGATGCTCCACGTCATCCGACATGGCAGCATCGTCAGGCCCGGGCGAAGTATCGGGTGAGCCAACTTTCGAGAACACATACCCAGCCTTTCAGCCGCTCAATGATGACGCTGAACTTCACGTTCCCAACTCCGCCGACGAAGGAGCCCCATCCGGCCCCGAACCGACATTGCCCGGCACCGCAGCCGATCAGCCTGGGGGCCAGCCTCAACAGCCGGATACTCAAGCGCAGAGTGTGCAAGGGGCCCAACCAGGCGCAGGCCAGCACCAGACCGCTCAGGCTGCAAAGATGTCCACCTACAATAGCCTCTCCGGACAGCTTCCCCAAGGCGAAGCCAACGGCGCAGCAGTCAACGTTCACGGCACACCCGCCACGGTGTGCCAGATGGGCGATGGCTATAACATCGCCTTCGTCATGGCCGGCGCAAACACTAGTTGCGATTTTGCGCGCTCCACAGCCGGCCGCTTGATGACCTTAGCCCCAAGCTCCCAGGATGACCTCCGCGCCTATATCCCCGCACAGGTAACCGTCAACAGCTCGGTCACACAGCAGAACTACTCATTGACGTGCAACATTGATGAGCACGAGGTGATTCGCTGCACGGGCGGTAATAGCGCTGAAGTCCTCATTGTCTAGACTGGCTTAAGGGACATTTCGTGTGGATAAACCGGTACGGTTTCCTGGAACAGCCTGGGATAATGCGGTGATCTTGATTTTGAATCGGTTCCAACAGCCCGATCGATGGAATCAACACCGGATAGTCCTAGGTCTGTGATAGGAGGACTGCAGCTGGTGCGGTAAGGCCAATTCCTATGGCTAATAGGAATCGACCGTCATGTGACATGTGCGGGCACGGACTGGTTAAGAACGGCAAAACCGCGGCAGGAACCCAACGCTGGCTGTGTCCTCAGTGCAACGTTTCATCGATTAATACCCGCGCACGCGCCAGCGAGATTCGGCACTTCAAAATCTTTATTGACTGGATTCTTTCCGGTGAATCCGCAGACCATTTAGCTAAACGCCTTGGGGTAACCAGACGAACGTTGACCCGATGGTTCAAGCTTTTGTGGTTTATCACCGTGCCCACGTCTACTGACCCCTATCGTGTCTACGACCAGGTCTTTATCGACGGCACCTACTTTCACAAGAAATGCCTGCTGGTCGCCTGCACCAATACACACGTCATCGCCTGGCATTGGTGCCTGCGCGAAAGCTCATACGAGTACCTAAAGCTGCTCGACAAAATCGCGCAACCACTTATCGTCACCACCGACGGGGCAGGCGGAGCGCTCAAGGCACTGCGCATTAAATGGCCCGACGTGAAAATCCAGCGGTGCCTAGTTCACGTCCAGCGCAACACTTTCGCCGATATCAGCCGCAACCCGATTCACCCAGCGCATAAAGCAATCCGGAAACTGGGCTACATGCTTGTTCAGGTACACAACCGTGAAGATGCTGCGCGGTTTACTGCTGCAGTCCACCACACCCGCATCACCTTTGCTGATTGGCTTAAACAGCGCACCTACCGCAGTGCTATACCGGCAGGCCAAGTACCGAAATGGGTCAGCGCTAACCAGAAATGGTGGTACACCCACCGCAACGCCCGCAGGGCTCTAAAACGTTTGGAAAAACTCATCCACGCCGGACAATTATTTACCTTCCTTGACCCGCCTGAAG
>NZ_KV813943.1:23932-24272 GCF_001813755.1 Corynebacterium sp. HMSC074H12 | reverse complement strand
AGACTTCGGACGCCAAGGAGAAAAAGCCGCACGCAAGGCATGGGCGAAAGAAGAACTTAAACGGCGCGGCCACCCAGACGGGCGACCTGCCGCATTCGACACCGGCATCGACAACGAATGGAACCCCAGCTTAGGCGTAAGAAAAGGCTGGGCCGGACGCGCCTAAATCCACACGAAATGTCCCTTAACGCGACACGCCGCAAATCCACACGAAATGTCCCTTAAGCCTCTAGACTCCAGACCGCTAACCCATAACCCGATCAGGAAAGAGGGCGACAACTATATAGCTTGTCGCCCTCTTTATTTGTACCCCGTACGGGATTTGAACCCGTGTTACCGG
>NZ_KV813943.1:0-23832 GCF_001813755.1 Corynebacterium sp. HMSC074H12 | reverse complement strand
GGCCGGCGTCCTAGGCCGCTAGACGAACGGGGCTCGCTTAGCTGTCCGTTTCGGACTTGCTAAACACTATAGGATCCCCGAAAGATTGCACAAATCGGCAGGTAACGGACCCTTTTTACACAGATAAAATCCCGAACCTCGTTGCCACTTATGGCTGCGATGTAAACTTCGACTCTCAAGGCCTAGGTGCGGATCGAATCAGTGGTTATTCCGCTGGCGTGCCGTTGGCTGCTGGGGCCGGAGCACTAGTTAGTCATCGCTGGAGGTTCGGGAGGACACGTGCGCTAACAGCATGCGATGCAAGGCTCCTACTTCGCTCGAGTGTTGGCTTTAAGAAGTTGTGGATTATGGCGATGCCGCCTTGTATTATCTGCTAGAGTCGCGTCGGCGATAGTGATGATTTTCAACTTCCGCCATCCGCTCTCCTTTCTGTCGGGAATGCGTTGTACCTGCAGTGTATGGCCAGAAAAGGCATACCGGTAGGACTTAGACCAATTGGCCACTGGTCCACCCCCTGGTACTCCACCGCCCCTCCCGTCCACCTCGCCGAAGATGCACACCGGTATGGGGTAAAACCAGACCACTCAGATGTCACGAGAAGCCACGCCCCTTTACTTGCATCTAGTGCAAGCGTTACACTTGCACTAGATGCAAGTAAAGGAGGCACATCATGAACAGCGACCTTAAAGTCATTGGAGAGGTTCAACAGCGCACAGCTTGGAAGCAGAGCGGGTGGGCGGTAGCACTTGTAGCGCTCGGCATCGGCAGTAGCCTCGCATTCTCTAAGCTGTCGTGGTGGTACACCCTCGCAATCCTCCTACCGACCTTCATTCTCGGCTACCTCCTCAAGGACAAACTCGCGAACCCTTTTGTTCGCCCCAATCCCAACATGGGGCCAAGGAACGATCGCGCCACGTGGTCACGCGTACTGCTTCCCGCCGCAATGATTTTCTCCACCACGCCGACACCTGATACATGGCCATGGATGATCACCAGCGGGGTCGTCGTTTCCGCAGCGATGGCTTGGATGCTCTACGAGAACCGCAACGCGGCCATAAAGGGATCAAATGCCTAAGGACGCACCCAACCAATCCCCTGAGCTGGATCCAGTTATCCACCCGATTAAACGACTCAAGATCTGCGCTACACTCTACTCCGCTGGCGCCACCGGAGACCGGCAAATGAAGTACAGTACGCTCGCCGAGTTGACCGAGCTCCCCGCCGATACGCTTTCCAAGCAGCTAAAGCACCTCGAAGGCTGCGGCTATATTAGCCGCGCCCGAGAGTACGGTTCTACCCGCGCCAAGGACACCGTGTGGGTCACGCTTACTGAGGCAGGCGCACAAGCTTACGTGCAGCACGTGAAGGCGCTCAAAGCCATGACTGAGGGCCTATAGGCTGCGCAGCCATTGCGCTATGCGATCCCCCAGCTGTGGAAACTCGGTATAGCCGTCACTCTCAAGGAAATGTCCAGCGCCGTGGATGGTGATGGGCGCGGCCGAGAGGGCGTCGGCAAGCTGCTGCGTGAGGGAAGGGTCCACCAGGACATCATTAGTGGACACGAAGACCTCTGCGTGAGCGATGTGGGGTTTACTGCGAACTTCCTTTCCCACGTTGACGAACGGATTGTCTTCGGAAGGGAATTCATTGACGAGATTGTCCATTTTGCAAAGTCTCCTTTCAACTTCCGGGAGTTTTCTACTCCTATATCGCAGCCTATGGGGAAAGACTGTTTAATGTAAGGTTCCCGAAAGATTATTTAGAGTATGCCGCGGGTGACAGCGTTGTCTTCGCGGATGATCTCCTGACCGATGCGCTTCAGGCCGAGGGAACGCAGCGTGTCACGCTGGTTCTGCTTCCTACCAACAGTGCCCTTGATCTGACGGATCTTCAGTGCCATGGGTTATGCCCCCTGTCCTGCAGCACGAGCGCGCAGCATGGCTGCCGGAGCAACCTCTTCGAGGCTCTTGCCACGACGTGCGGCGACCTCTTCTGGGCGCACGAGCTCCTTGAGGCCGGCCACCGTTGCGTGAACAACGTTGATGGCGTTCGGCGAGCCGAGCGACTTGCAGAGAATGTCCTGGACGCCAGCGCACTCCAGCACCGGGCGGGCTGCGCCACCGGCGATAACACCGGTACCTGGTGCAGCCGGACGCAGCATGACGACGCCTGCTGCGGCCTCGCCCTGCACCGGGTGGGTGATGGTGCCGTTGATCATCGGGACACGGAAGAAGTTCTTGCGAGCTTCCTCGGCACCCTTCTGGATAGCAGCCGGGACTTCCTTGGCCTTGCCGTAGCCGACACCGACCATGCCCTGGCCGTCACCCACGATCACCAGAGCGGTGAAGCTGAAGCGACGACCACCCTTGACGACCTTGGACACACGGTTGATGGTGACGACGCGCTCGATGTACTGGTTGCGCTCGTCCTGCTGGTTGTTGCGACGATCGTTACGGCCACCGCGGTCGTTGCGGCCGCCGCGCTCGTTGCGATCGTTGCGGTTGTTATCGGCGGAGCGTCCGCCGTTACGGTCACGTTCCGACATCACGCGTTCCTTCCGTTGGAGTTCATGGTGTTGGTGGTCATTAGAACTTCAGACCACCTTCGCGGGCGGCGTCAGCCAGAGCGGCGACGCGGCCGTGGTACTGGTAGCCAGCGCGGTCGAAGACGACTGCCTCGATGCCAGCTTCCTTCGCACGCTGTGCGATCAGTTCGCCAACCTTGGCGCCACGTGCCTTCTTGTCGCCCTCGACTCCACGGACCTCTGCTTCGAGGGTGGACGCAGCGCACAGGGTGTGACCGACGGTGTCGTCGATGACCTGAACGTGCATGTGACGAGAGGTACGGTGCACAACGAGACGTGGAGTCTCTGGGGTGCCGGACAGGGTCTTGCGGATACGGAAGTGGCGACGTGCGCGAGCGTTGCGACGGCGGGTGGAGATGTCCTTGCCCACCGGCAAACGCTGGCCTTCCTTGTTCGTTGCGTTGTTGCTCATTACTTACCCGTCTTTCCATCCTTGCGACGGACCTGCTCGCCTTCGTAACGGATGCCCTTACCCTTGTATGGGTCATCCTTCCGCAGACGGCGGATGTTAGCGGCGATCTGTCCAACCTGCTGCTTGTTGATGCCTTCGATGGAGAACTTGGTGTTTCCGTCGACGGCAAACTTGATGCCCTCAGGCGCCTCAATCAGGACTGGGTGAGAGTAGCCCAGTGCGAACTCCAGGTTCTGGCCCTTGAGCTGCACACGGTAACCCACACCGAAGATTTCCATCTTGATGGTGTAGCCAGTAGTAACGCCCACGACCATGTTGTTGATCAGGGAGCGGGACAGGCCGTGCAGGGAACGGTTCTTGCGGCGGTCATCGGGGCGGGAGACGACGAGTTCTTCGCCTTCCTGAGCCACGGTGATTGGTGCCGGAATCTCTTCAGCCAGGGTGCCCTTAGGACCCTTGACTTCAACGTTCTGGCCGTTGATGGTGACGGTGACGCCAGAGGGGACGGTCACCGGTGCCTTGCCAATACGAGACATGGTTAAACCTCCTCTTACCAGACGTAGGCGAGGACTTCTCCGCCCACGCCCTTGTTGTTGGCCTCACGGTCAGTCAGCAGACCCTGGGACGTGGAGATAATAGCCACGCCCAGGCCACCGAGAACCTTTGGCAGATTAGTGGACTTTGCGTAAACGCGCAGACCCGGCTTGGAAACACGACGCACGCCAGCGATGGAACGCTCGCGAGATGGGCCGTACTTCAGGTTAAGCTCCAGGGTCTTGCCGACGGTCTCGTCGTTAACGGAGTAGTCGGCGATGTAGCCTTCCTGCTTCAAGATTTCGGCGATGTTGGCCTTGATCTTGGAGGATGGCATAGACACGGTGTCGTGGAACGCATTGTTTGCGTTGCGCACTCGTGACAACATGTCCGCAATCGGATCAGTCATGGTCATGTGAAGTGACCTGTTGCCTTTTTCGTTACGGTTCCCGTGCTCACCCTTGATGAATCGCGTGTACCGCACGATCGCTGGCTACTCACGCTCCGCCTAACTCAGTAGTTAGGGGTGCTCGCTGCCTTTATCCGTGCGGCCGCTTCGGGCGAGGGGCCTGTAACAAAGTGGATGTACAGTTTTTCTCCCTTGTAGCGGGAGACTCTTTCCGCAGGTCATGTGACATTCCCGGGATTTTGACGCGTTAGCGTCGAAAAAAAGAACATGGGGGTACCTACCTACGGCAAGACCTGACTAGCCTAGCAACCAGCTAAAACATGTCCAAATCCCTGCTCAGAAGCATAGAGCTGAGGTGTAGGGTCGGCGCCATTCAGGGCCGACCGACCTCACTAGCCGCACCTGCTGGCTCACACACTCACCTGCACAGCTCCACAATCCCTCCTTGTAGTACTTTGATTAGGCTTACCTTGTTCATATAAGCTTGCTCCCGTTAAGATCATGGACTTTCACGCGTCAAGGAGGGATGCATGGCTATCTCTACCCCGCATGCGCAATCCCCTTCTCAATCACACCTGGGGTCTCGCGCGGACGCTACTGCGGACGCTTCTGCCAGCGCTCCATCAGGTAAAATCCCGCGTCGCCTCGTCGGCCTCGGCGTCCTTTTCCTCCTATTGCTCGCCAGCATCGTTGCCAGCATCGTGTTTGGATCACGGCAGATCCCTTTTGGAGAAGTGTCCGCCGTGTTCCGCGATCTCGGCACGGCGTTCGGCCACGCGGAGGGGCTGAATGTGGATCAGCGCGTGATCGTCGAGCTCCGCATTCCCCGCACCCTGTTGGGCCTAGTCGCCGGTGCTGCCCTTGGCGCCTCCGGTGCATTGATCCAAGGGCACACGCGCAACCCTCTCGCGGACACGGGCATTCTCGGCATCAACTACGGTGCGTCCCTGGCCGTGGTTGCCAGCTTCTCCTTGCTGGGTGTGACGTCCGTGTGGGCTACCAGCATGTGGGCGTTCGGTGGGGCCATCGCTGCTACTGCGTTGGTGTTTAGTTTGGCGTCCATAGGAGGAGGACAGGCCAATCCAATGACGCTGGTCCTCGGCGGCGCGGCTTTGTCCGCGGTCCTCAGCGCCATCATCAGCGGTTTTATCCTCACTGACGATGCCAATCTGGATCGCATGCGCTTCTGGACCGTCGGCTCCATCGCGGGCCGGGATCTCACCGTGTTCTACGGCGTGCTGCCGTTTATCCTGGTGGGCCTCCTGCTGGCGTTCATCACGGCACCGCAGCTAAACCTCCTGAATCTGGGCGATGACATCGCCTCCGGACTGGGCATCAACACCCAGCGCGCCCGCCTGATTGGCATGGCTCTGATCGCACTGCTGGCCGGTGCCGCGACAGCTGCCGCCGGCCCCATCACCTTCATCGGCCTGGTGGTCCCGCACCTCGTGCGCGCCATCACGGGCCCTGATTACCGCTGGGTCCTCCCTTACTCTGCCCTGACGGGTGCGGTGATGATGCTGTTCGCAGACGTGGTGGGCCGTCTGATCGCTCGTCCGGGCGAGTTGCAAGTAGGCATCATCCTCGCGTTCGTGGGCGCGCCGTTCTTCATCGCCCTTATTTATCGACGCCGGGTGGTGGCCATTTAATGAGTTCCCTCCTTGCCCGCCCTACCTCTTCCACTATCCCTGGGCGCCCGCCATTCCGCGTGGGCTCATTTTCTGTGGTCTGGCGCCCTCGCGCGTTGACGGTGTCTCTATTGCTGCTCGTGGCGATCGTCTTGCTAGCGGCGGTCTCCATCGGCCTGGGTGACTATCCTGTGTCCCCGGCTCGTGTGCTGGAGGTGCTGTTCACCGGCCAGGGCACCCGCATTGAGCGTCTGGTGGTTTTGGATTGGCGCATGCCTCGTGCGCTGACGGCCATTCTGGTGGGCTGTGCGCTGGGATTATCCGGAGCCCTCACTCAGTCCGTGACTCGCAATGCGCTGGCCAGCCCGGATATCTTGGGCTTCACTACGGGCGCGTCCGCGGCCGCGGTCACCGTCATCACTCTGGGTGGTGGCGCTGGTGGTTTCCTCGGCTGGCTCAGCAGCATCGGCATTCCCTTGGCCGCGGTGCTTGGTGCGGCTGTCACCGCAACGGTGATGTGGGCTCTGGCGTGGAGGAGATCGACTGATTCCTTCCGGCTAGTGCTGTTCGGCATCATCATCTCTGCTCTGTTGACCTCGTATATCAACTTCCTGATGATCCGCACGGAGTTGCGCGATGCCGCGGCCGCGCAGTTCTGGCTTACTGGCTCCCTGAGCACTGCGGACTGGTCCAAGATGTGGCCCATCGCCATTGTTGTGTTGGTGTTTACACCGCTGCTGGCCTGGATTGGTCACCAACTTTTAGCCACCTTGCTGGGCTCGGATACTGCACGGGCTTTGGGACAAAACGTCCAGGGTGTGCAGGTGCTTCTGCTCGCCGCTGCCGTGGCTTTGGCAGCAGTGGCGGTCTCGGCCGCTGGCCCCATCGGGTTCGTCGCCTTCGTGGCCCCACAGGTGGCGCTGCGCTTGTGCAACTGCTCTGCACCACCGCTTCTGGCCTCTGCGCTGACCGGCGCTGCGCTACTCCTGCTGGCAGATATCAGCACCCAAACTCTTCTGCCCGTAGAGCTGCCGGTGGGCATTCTCACCTCGGCAATCGGCGGTGCGTTCCTTATTTATTTGCTGGTCCAACGGAATAGGTCAACCACGGCATGAGAAAAGATCCCACCCTGGAAGTTAGCAGTGCCGCGAACAAAGAAGGACACATGACTCAGAAGCACAGCATGAGCGCACGCGGCCTCGCCGTGGGCTACGGCGACCGGACGGTCATCGAAGGCTTGGACGTGGACTTTCCTCGCGGGCAGATCACCACAATCATCGGCCCCAATGGCTGCGGCAAATCCACGTTGTTGCGAGCCATGTCTCGTCTCCTTCCGGCGAATGAGGGCGAAGTGCTGTTAGACGGCGCCGATATCTCATCCATCAGGCGCAAGGACCTCGCACGGACCATCAGCGTGCTGCCACAAACCCCTACCGCCCCGGAGGGACTCAACGTGGCTGATCTCGTCTCGCGCGGTCGGCACCCACACCAATCGTGGATCCGTCAGTGGTCGTCCACGGACGAAGCCGAGGTGCACAAGGCGCTGGAAATGACTGGCTCGATGGGGCTGGCGGAGCGCACCCTGGATTCTCTGTCCGGAGGGCAGCGGCAGCGTGTGTGGATCTCCATGGTTCTTGCGCAGAACACGGACATCCTGTTCCTGGACGAGCCCACCACCTACCTGGATCTGGCCACGTCGGTAGAGATTTTGGAGCTGGTGCAGCGTCTACGCCGAGAGCTGGATCGGACTGTGGTGATGGTGCTGCACGATCTCAACTTGGCTGTACGCTACAGCGATAATCTCGTGGTGATGAAGGATGGACAGGTCCTCGCCACCGGGCGTCCCAGCGAGGTCATTACCCCAGAGCTACTGCTCGAGGCGTTTGCCCTCAACGCGCTAGTCATCGAGGATCCTGTCACCGGCGGTCCGCTGATCGTCCCCAAGTGACGATCAGGGCTTAGTCCTCCATCAGCTCCTGGGCGGGAGTCTTCTTGGACTTCCGCCAGTTGATCATCGCGGAAATCACCACCGGAGTCACAGACACCAGCACGATGACGATGGCGATCATGTCGATGCGATCCGCAATGCCCGGGATATCCCCCAGCAGCACGCCAATGCCGACCATGCTGACAATCCACAGCACTGCACCCGTGACGTTCCATCCCACGAACTTCTTGTACGGCATCTCCGCGGTACCAGCGGCCACGGGAATGTAGGTACGCACGATCGGGATGAAGCGCCCCAGTACCAGAGCCAACGGCCCGTACTTCAGGAAGAAAGCCTCGGCTTGTTCGAGGTGCTCGGTTATGAGGATCTTGGCGTCGGGCTTAAACAACTTGCGGCCAAAGCGGTGGCCGAGCCAGAAACCTACCTGGTCGCCCAAGAACGCCGCGACGATGGCCACGCCCACCAGAATCGGAACGTTCAAGCCCAGCTGATCGCGCAAGATTGCCGCGGTGACCAGCATGGAATCGCCGGGGAGGAACGGGAAGAGCACGCCGGATTCAATAAAGATAATCAGCGCAATGCCGCCGAGCGCCCAGCCGCCAAAGTTCTGGAGCAGGGTGGTGGCGTCCATGAGGTCGCTTAAGTGCACAGGGAATCCCTTCTAGAAAACAACTGGTCTATTCTTACCCCGGTTTCTGACCGGAATACAGGCAGCTCGCCCCTAGCGTGCATCCGTTATCCCCATGAGTGCCCGTCCCCTAGCCAGCAACAGCAAAACCGCCCCAGCACGTTCATGCGGGGCGGTTCGGCAGTTGATTCAGACTACTTCGTGGCGTCTGTCAACGGCTGCTCGATCTTGTCCAGCAGGTAGTTCAGGCTCAGCACGGTCTGCCATCCGAAGGCCTTTTCCAGGTCGCCTTCCAGGTAGACACTGTGTCCGTCCTTCACGGCGGGCAGCTTGCCCACGATCGGATCCTCGGTCACAGAAGCCTTGCTCTGCTTCGGAGAGTAAGACAGTTGATCCCACACCAGCACGTCAGAGTTGATCTGGTCTGCGTTTTCCTTGGAGACCTCACCGTAGAACTTGTCCTTGGTGATGCCCGCGTAGGCCGGGTTGATCTTGAATCCCAGCTCGGTGAAGAAGCGGCTACGCGGATCGCCCTCGGCAAAGACAGCCAGGCTCTCGTCGGAGACAGTGGCCACGCCGAGTTCCTTTTCGGCCCATTCTGGGTGGCGGCCCTTGAGCTCTGCGAACTTCTCCTTGACCTGCTCCACCTGGCGCTTTGCCTCTTCAGGCTTGCCCACGGCCTGCCCGATCTCTTCCGTGGTCACGTCCCATGGTTGCTGTAGTTCTTCGTATTCGCCCTTTTGTACGACGACAGGGGCGATCTCAGACAGCTTCTTGTACGTGTCTTCATCGATGTCCGAGTACACGGCCACGATGAGGTCTGGATTGTCCTTGGCGATGGCTTCCGCGTTGACTTCTGTGTCCTTGTCGATCCGAGGAGTGTCGCCCTCGATCTTGTCATTGGACCAGTTGCCCGCAGCCTGACCATCCGGGGTCATTCCGTCCCAGTACTTCACGGAGACAGGAGTAACTCCCAGCGCCAGCAGTGCGTCCTGATCCGTGTAGCCCAAGGAGACCACGCGCTGCGGGGCTTCCTTGATTTCGGTGGAGCCGTAGCGGTGCTCGATGGTGGTGGGGAATGCGCCCTGCTCGGCGTTGACTGCCTGGGAGTCCCCGGAATTTCCGGACTGGTCATCAGTCGAGCAAGCGGTCAGTGCCGCGCCCAAGGTCAGCACAGCAGCGGTGCTAACGAGAATCTTCTTGAGTGTCATTTTTCTCCGTTGTTACTGGTGACGGATTTCCGCGCGAGGCGTGGCCCGTACACAAAAGGGAAAGGTCAAACCTTTGGTTGGATATATCCAGCCCTATGTCCAAAGAATTCGGTGGCGGTCAGTTCCGAGTTGTCGTCGAGACGAACACGATCCAGAACAATCGCCGGCGCCGGCACGTTGGCACGGGGCGATCCACAGACCACCGCGATTCCTCCCTCGTGAGGGATGGTGACTCGGCCGGGGGTTCCGCCGAAGCGGCCCTGCGAGACGTGCGCGGAAAGCACGCGGACGCGCTGGCCTCGGAATTCAAAGTAAGCATTGGGGTACGGGTCGGACTGCGCCCTGACCAGCAAGGCGATATCTTCCGCAGGTTGGGTGAAATCTATGCGAGATTCCTGCTCGCCGCGCTTGTGGAAGTACGTAGCGCGGGTGGGATCTTGAGGTTGCGCAGTGGCGGTGCCTTGGGCGACGTCACTCAATGCGCGTTCCACGAGGGGCTCGATGAGGTCGATGGTCTTGGCCACGAGATCCGTGGTGGTGTCCTGCGGACCCACGGGGATCGCGCGCTGGGCAACGATGGGTCCGCCGTCCAGCACTTCATCCATCTCGTGCACAGTGACGCCCACGTGAGTTTCCCGGTTCAACAGCGCCCACAGGATGGGCGAAAATCCGGCGTACTCGGGCAGGAGACCATCGTGGACATTCAATGCGCCGTGCTTGGCCAGGCTGAAAACCTCGGGAGGAAGCCAGGTTCGCCAATTGTTGGCCACGATGATGTCTGGTGCAGCATCGCGCAACGCCTCAATGACGTCTTGACCCACGCGCTCAGTGACACACACCTGGAGCTCATGTTCGCTGGCGAGCTCCTCAACGGAGTCTGCCCACATTTGCTCATAAGGGTGATCGCTGGCAGGGTGCGTAACTACCAAAACTACTTCATGACCAGCATTGATGACCGCAGACAACGTCCGGTGTCCCCACGACTGATAGCCGAAAACAGCAACTCGCATGCAGGGGATGTTAGCTTAGGTTTACCTATGTAGTCAATGATGAAAGTGGCGCAATTTTCATGCCAGACTCCCCGGACGTGACCACCCTTCACCGAATCTCGGTGCCCGCGGATGCGGAAGCCCTCGTTTTCCCGGACCCCTACCGCTCGAACGTCGAGCTCACCGAATCGATGTCCACCGTCGATGTGCGCATCCCGGCGCACTCAGCAGTGACCTATAGCTTTCAATCCGGCGAGCTGAAATATCCCGATCCACATAACGCACACGGCGCAGGCCCACAGGCGAGCCTATTGAGCGGCGATTCTGTGGACCAGACACTCTGGCCGCCTCGCTCCCCAGAAGTCATCGCGGACTTGCCCGGCGCACGCCTGTCCATCGACCGGAAGGTATTCGGCAGGCGCTGCACCGCGCGCCTCGATGACCGCGGTGCGGATACCACCGTGGTGTTTTTGGATGGCGATGACTGGATCCATCTGCATGACCTCACGGGCGCACTGGACCGGGCAGTCACGGCAGGGCTTATCCCCCAGATCAACCGCGTCTTCCTGCCGGCAGCCAAAGACCGCAGCGAGGAGTACACCTCCCAAACATTCGCCAGCGCACTGGCCACCGAGCTTCCGCCGATCATCAACAGCAGCCACATAGTCCTGGTGGGGCAAAGCTTCGGCGGTCTCTCCGCCCTGCGCGCAGCTCTTACGGCTTCCACCGAAACCACGCCTGCAATCAAAGGAGCCATCGCCCAGTCCCCTGCCGTCTGGTGGTCCGCTGACCGTTCTGCAGAGCTCGCGGACACGCTCTCGGACGGGCCCGCAGGAGGCGACATTGCCGCACAGCTCACTGGCCCCTCACTCGAAAATCCTGCGGCTCACAGTGGCTCCGGTCTGGCACGCATCGTACTGACGTGCGGTGCAGAAGAGCCGCCCATGCAACGACACGTGGATGCAGTGGCCGATGCCCTGACACGCCGCGGCTTTCCCACCACCAATCACCGCACGCCCGGTGGCCACGACCCTGCGATGTGGCGCCACGGGATCATCCCGGCACTCGCCGAATTGCTGGGCTGAATCTACGAGCGCGCCTCCACAAACTCCGCCACGCGCTCGACTGTCCGCAGACCGTAGAATTCGCGCACGCCAACCTCCACTCCCAGCTCTCCACGCAGCAGTGCGCAGAGCTTGATGACCGCCATGGAGTGCCCACCCATGTCAAAGTAATCAGCATCCACCGGCACGTCCTCGGGCTCAATATCTAGCGATTCGGCAAACAGCTCCGCCGTGATCTCCTCGGTTTCGTTCGCCGGTTCGCGGCCCTTCTCCGTGATCCTTTCTCCCTCACCCAGTGCAGCAAGGTCGGTCTTTCCATTCGACGTCACCGGCAACTCATCCACGATCGACCATCGATCCGGGATCATGTAGCTGGGCAGTTCCTCGCGCAATGCATTACGCACGCCAGTCAGGAAACTCTGCCGCTCCCCCTGGTCCGCATCGCGCAGTTGTGGGGCCACGAGGTGACAGGCCAGGAGTGTGGCGTCGGATATACGAACAGGAACGGTCACGCAGTGGAGGATGCGGGGATCAACGCCGCGGGACACGGCGGCCGAGACGTCGCCGGGATCCACGCGGTGACCACGAATTTTCACCTGATCGTCGCTGCGTCCGAGGTACTCGAACATGCCATCCGCACGCACGCGGACGATGTCTCCCGTGCGATACATCCGCTCACCCGGGGCGCCCCACGGGCAGGCGACCATGGAGCTGGCGGTGCGCGCCGCGAGCCCATGATACTCCTGCGCTAAGCCGCTGCCCGCGAGGTAGAGCTCACCCGGCGCTCCTGTAGGAACGGGGCGCAACCACGGGTCCAAAACGAACGCCGCCGTGCGATCCACCGGCATTCCGATCACGGGCGTGGCGCTCTCATCCGTGCCAGCACCCAGGGCGTTGATGGTGTACTCGGTGGGTCCATAGAGGTTGTATCCGCGCACGTCATCGGCCTTTCGCAAGGTCTCCCACACGCCGTGCGAGACAGCCTCGCCGCCCAAGAGCACCAGCCGCGGGCGATGCGCGCCGGATTCCAGCATCCCCTCCGCGAGCAGCTGCTCGGCAACGGTCGGGGTGACGTTGATGACATCCACCTGATGCGCGCGAATGGCCTCAACCATGGCCGCAGCATCGCGTCGCAAATCCTCGGAGAAGATCCGCACCTCGTGGCCTTCCACCAGCCAAAACAGCTCTTCCCACGACATATCGAAGGCGAAGCTGATGGCATGCGCGATCCGCAACGTCCGCCCATCGGCAGCAGCTGGGGCGAAGATCTTGCGCCGGTGATTGTCCAGCATGTTGTGCAGCCCGCGATGCTTGATCACCACGCCCTTGGGCTTGCCGGTCGATCCGGAGGTGTACATCAGGTAGGCATCGTCCCCGGGCACCGCCGCAGGCGTGTGGGTGGTGGCGTGGGAATCGGCAGTGGTGACGTCGACGCAAGGAAGCGCACCGATCCGCTCCATGCGCTCCCGAGAACTCGAGTCCACCAGCGCGGCTGCGGGCTGGCTGTCCTCCACGAGGACCCGGAGCCGCCCATCGGGGTGCGTCAGATCAAGCGGCGCGTAGCGCACCCCTGCCCACAGGGCTCCCAGCAGAGCCACCACCGAATGCGCGGAGCGCTCCACCGCAATGGCGACAGTATCGCCGCTGGTCACGCCGCAATTCTTGATCTTTTCCGCAATGTCGGAACAGCGAGCAATCAGCTCACCGAACGTCCACTGCTGTGCGTCATCCGCTAGCGCGATGCGATCTGGGAAGCGCTGGGCGGTGTCCTTGAGCTCATCCGCAATGGTGCGGTCAATGCCTTCGGCCTTCTGCCAGGAAGCCATCTGCTCCGTCGTGCTTTGCGGGGAAGAATCCTCCGCTCGGGCTGGCGCCAACTGGGCCAGCTGAGCGAGCGGGACCTCTGGTGTGTCCACAAACGCGGTCAGGACTTCGGTCGCGGCCTTGAGCACGGAATGTGCGAGGGACTCGTCCACCACGTCGTGGCGGAATTCCAGCTTGATGCCCAGCTTCGGCCCCGGAGTGAATACCCAGGTCAGAGGGAAGTGCGTGGAATCTTCCGCGCGCTCCTCCACAACCCCGTGGCGTTCCCGAAGTTCCGCTGCTGCCTGCGGATCGAGGAAGTTCTGCACCACCACCATGGAATCGAACAGCGTGCCTACCCCCAGCTGCCGCTGGATGGCGCCGAGGTCCGCGGAATCGTGGTCCATATCCTCGATGCGCTGGCGATAAACATCCTGGACCAGTTCTTCTATGCTCTGGCCGGGCCGAGCTGTCACTCGCACTGGCACTGTGTTGAGCAGCACTCCCACCACATCAGACATGGCGGGGTCGCTCAAGGCATCGCGGCCACTGACAGACTGACCAAACACCACATCCGAATCCCCTGTGACAGCACCCAAGGCCACGGCCACGGCTGCGTTGACCACGGAGGTCAACGTCACGGCCTGCGCCCGGATCTTTTCCTGCAGTGCGCCGGTCAGCTGCTCGCTGACCTCGGCAAACACCTGGCGAGGCAACTCGCTACCAGCGTGCTCTGAAGAGATATCCGCGGCCTGCGGGGCAACGAGCGTGGGCTGAGACAACGTCTCTAGGCGATGTACCCAATAGTCGCTATCTGCCTGCTCTTTGCGAGTGTCAACGGACTCGAGCAGGGCGTCAGCAATAGAACAACCGCGAGGAACCAACTCTCCCGCACCCTGCGTGCGGGCCTGGCCGGACCTCAACGTCAGCCTCTCGAGGAAGGTTTGCAGCATCACTGCACGCGACCAACCATCGACCAGAACCAGGTGGTAGGTAAGAAGCAGCGTGTCGCCAGGCTGTCCGTCACTTCGGCCGGTGACGATGGTTGCCTTCGCCAGCGGCACGGATGCGAGATCGATGCCCGCGCTGCGATCAGCGTGCATGATCGCCTCGAGATCCCCTTCGGTGGTCTCGACGGGGAGGTCAATGCCCTGTCCACTCCACGGCAAGTTCTGCACGGGTTGGCCGGAAGCATCGGTGTGGAACTCCGCGCCCATGGCTGGATGCACGGTCACTGTGTCCCGGAAGGCTTCCACCACGGCCTCGGCATCCAGTCTCCGGTCAAACGTCAACGCAGTCTGTGCAACGTAGGCACCCGGTGCTGCCACCTGTGACTGGAACCAGATTCCGCGCTGCAGCACGCTCAGCGGAGCGCGGCGTCCTGAGGATTGCTCGCGGCTGACGTGCTCCTGCAACTCGCGAGCAACCTCGCCGATGGCGCTGCGCAAACGCTCGGCGGAAATCACCGCATTCACCACGGACAGCTCCATGCTTACGGCCCGCTCGCTAGACCACACATCGGCCTCCACCAGGTAATCCGTCCACTGGCAGGCGGCATCGCCCGGCGCGTGGAGGACAGCGCCAGTCTCTCCCCGTCCGAGGTAGTTGACCAGGATCTGTGCCCCATGGGCCAGGGTTCGCTGCCCTTGCGGGTGTGTGTATCGCAGTGCCTGATAAGTGCGGCGGTCCGGGGCTGTGCCGTCCTCGTGGAGCGCGCGCATTTCCGCTGCGGCACGTGCTGCATCCGCTGGATCAGCCAACGGGATTTCCACCGGCGCGATGGTGGTAAACCATCCGAGGGTTCGACCATAGGAATGATCAGCCGGACGTCCGTGGCCTTCTACGTCCACGGCCCAGCTCCGCGCGTCCGTGCCCATTGTTCGAGCCACCGCGACGGTCACCAGTCCTGCCACGAGGTCCTGAACGTCCACACCCATCACGTCGGGTGCAACGCTCTGCAGGACCTGCGCGGTCTGTCCGTCAATGTTCACTTCGAGCGTGCTCACATGATCCGTACTCCACTGGTTCGAGTCCTCGACGGGCCGTGGCAGCGTAGCCAGTTCACTCCAGTGCAGGGCATCCTGAGCTGCTGCGGTGTGAGCATCGTGCAGTTCTTGCAGGCAAAGATCCTTGTAGCTCGCCTGCCCGGAGAGAATCCTGCGCCCTGCGAGCGCATCGCGCAGATCGTCTTCCAGAATCATCCAACTGGCGCTATCGATCACCGCGTGATGAGCAACGGCCTTGACGTACCCATCCACACACCCGAGCACCACGCTACGACCAGCAGCAATATCGATGTGATCGATCAATGCATCCACGTCCAAAGCCCGCACAACCATAGGGCCGTCTCCCTCGGCACCAACAAAGTGCGCGAACGCAGAACTGGTGTCCACGCGCGTACGAAGCATCGGATGTGCCTGCGCTACCTGCTGCAGGGCCTGTTCCAAGTCCTCCACAGCGACTGGCCCCAGATCCAAGCGGCGCGCCTGCACAAAGCGGTCGCTCATGCCTCTTTCCATCTGCCTGCGCAGCATCGCCGGGATGGGGAAAGCCCCCGAGATCTCCTGGTGCCCGTCCTTGGGCAGGGCTTCTTCCTGGCTCTGCCTTGTTTCCTGGATTTTCTGCTGGGTGGCCTGCGGCGTGACCCGCTCGGCAATCTTGCGTGGCGTGCGGCCCAAGAAGAAGTCCCGCGGAGTCACGTTGAGATCAGCGCGCGCCAGCGCGTGAGTAACGCGGATGGCAAGAATACTGTCTCCACCTAAGCGGAAGAAGTCCGAGTCCGGCTCCACCTCGGCGCGGTCCAAGCGAAGTGCATCAGCAATTGCCTGCGAGATCGCCTCCACCAGATCCGAGGTGCCCGAAGCCTGCTGAGCAGCAGGAATCTCACCCAGAAGGTCCAGGATCGCGCGCTCATCCCGCTTGCCATTGATGGTCTGCGGCACCTGCGTACTCACCGCGAATAGCTGCGGAACCATGTAGGCAGGGAGCGCGTCTCGGGCCGCTGCGGCAGCTCGGGAGGTGATCGCCTTTGCGTCGGCACGAGAATCCGTAATCAACAACGCACCCGGCACCTGGCCTTCGGGCAGATCGACGACCACCACGGTGGCCTCCCGCACACCGCTGACCTTCTCCAGCGCGCTCTCGATCTCCCCCAGCTCCACGCGATAACCGCGCAGCTGCACCTGCCTATCGGCGCGGCCCACGTAATCCAGATGACCGTTGTTCAGCACCTTTGCCATGTCATTGCTGCAGTACATCCGCGCGCCGCCGCCAACGAAAGGATCGGCCACGAAGCGGGAGGCCGTGGTAGAAGCAAGCCCCCAATAACCCGCGGTGACCTGCGGCCCGGCAACGTACATCATGCCGGTCTCTCCAGGCTGCACCGGCTGTAATTGCGCGTCCAGAACATAGGTACGCAACCCGTCCATCGGGCGGCCGATCGGGCTGCGGGCCTCCCCTGCATTCTCGGAGCATTCGTGTGCTGTGACGTGCACTGTCGTCTCCGTGATGCCATACATGTTGATAAACCGAACATTCGGATGAGCACTGCAGTAGGCAGCCTCCGCGCGGGCCTCCAAGGCCTCGCCGCCGAAGATCACCGTGCGCACCGCAGAGTCCTGCCCGAGGTGCGGCTCCAACGCGGCAAAGGCGGTTGGGGTCTGGCTCAGCACCGTGATGGCTTCGGCACGCAACACCTCTGCGGCATCCTCGGGCGAGCGCATCAGCGCATACGGCATCACCACGGCACGCCCGCCGGAGCTCAGCGCTGCCCACATCTCCCACACCGAAAAGTCAAAGGCGAAGCTGTGGCTGATCGACCACACGTCCTCCTGCGAAAACTCCACGTGGCTGCGAGCATTGCCCAGCATCGCGGTCACGTTGGCGTGTGTGACGGCCACGCCCTTCGGCCGCCCTGTGGAGCCGGAGGTGTAGATCACGTAGGCGATGTCATTGGCACGGGCCACGCTTGCCGACCGGCCCGCAGGCGGCTTCGCTTCCCCGCTCATCGTCTGTTCACTGACCACGAGGACGGGACAATCTACCAGCTCAGAGACCATTTTTTCCGCGCTGGGAGACACCAGCACGGCATCGGGCTGGCAATCCTCCAGGATCAATTCCACCCGCGCTTGCGGGGACAACGGATCCACGGGAACGTAGGTGCCGGCGGACATCGTGGTCGCCAGAATGGCCGCAACCTGCCACGCATCGCGCTCCATGAGCAGGGCTACTCTCGGGGTGTGGATGGCAACCTTCCGGTCCAGCACAGCGCGTATACGCTGAGCGGCGTCGTCTAGTTCTTCGTAGGTCCAATGCTCCGCAGCACCGTCTTCTCCGATGCTGGTCAGGGCGGGCCGGTCGCGGGAGTGCTCGAAGCTGCGTCGCCACAAAGAAGGAAGCGTGTCCACACCAGATACCGCACCCAACGCCTCTGCAACCTCACCCACGGTCGCCACCGCACCGGATTCAGACAGCAAAGAATCCACACTCACCGCGAGCATCTGCGCGATCCTTTCGGCACGTACCTCGGTGATTCGCTGCGGATCGTAGATCAGGCGCAGTGGGTGCTCAGCGGAAGGGTTGACCACGACGGACAGGGGAAAGTGCGGCGCGCCATTGTTGCGCACGTCAGCAACCTGTAGTGGCGAGCCGGGGCAGCCCACGTCCTGTGGAGATAGCGGCACCTCCACCACCATCAACGTATCCAGCAGTTCGCTGGCGTTGGTTCCCAGGTCGCGGGCAATATCAGCCAGGCTGACGTGCTGCACATCGCGGACCTGATTGTTGTGATGGACCATGGCGTGCAGCATGCTGGTCACCGGCAGGGTGGGATCAGATTGCCCCGGCGCGACCACCGGGATGGTGTTGAGCTGCATGCCCACGGCATCGGCCACGCCAAGAACGGGAATGTCACGGCCGGAAACGGAAGTGGCAAACACCACGTCAGCCCCAGGTTCGCAGCCCACCAAGGTGCGAAGGACCAGCCCCCACGCCGCGTGCACCACATCCGGCAGGCCCACACCCGCTGCCCGAGCACGCTCAGACAAGCCAACAGTCCGCGGATCGTCTACCAGCAACTCCCGGCGCTCGAGCGAACTCGAAGGATTAGGGCACAGCACCGTGGGGCGTACCTCGCGCATTTCCTCGCGCCAGACGGACATATCGGCTTCCGCGTCTCTGCGCGCCACCCATCGCACGCTGCCGGCCATTCCGGCGTCCGGGTCGTAGCGCGGGATTCGGGCATCGTCATCCCGGTAGATCTCCAGGAGATCCCGCAGCATGATGGGCACGGACCATCCGTCGGCGATCAGGTGATGCACCGTCTGGATCACGGCGATGTCCTGGCCACACACCGCACCATCGACACTGGTCGGGAGCACAACGGTCCATCGCATGAGCGGCTCGGGCGCGGCATCACCGGGCGGCTGCAAGGAGATTCCCCGCGAGAGGTCATCAGCGGCAATCTCTTCCGTACGCTGCACGAGCCACCCGTCTAATCCAGGCCCAGCCAACTCGGCAGGCACCGTCACGTCCCGAAAGTCCACCCGCAAATGCTCGGCAATCCCCGGATCAATCACGGCAACCACATCGCCACCGTCAGTTTCCCAAGGGCGGGTGCTCAGTGCGGGGTGGCGTCGGATCAAATTACGCGCAGCGCGGGCGAATCGCTCCCGGTCAAACGGTTCGCTGCATTCCACCCGCAAGACCTGTTGCTCCACATACGAGCTGGCCGATTCCTCGAATAGCGAGTGGAAGTACATGCCGTGCTGCAGCGGGGTCAGCGGCAGCACGTCCTGCAGCTCCGCGGAGCTCTGCGCAGTGATTCGTGCCAGGTCCGCAGAGTTCACGGGTGCGGGGGCAACGTCGCCCACGGACAACACGCCGTGATCGGCAAGCGCTGCCACCTCGCGCAATGCCACATCCCAGTGCGCGACCAATTCGTCGATCCGTTCGGGGGAGATCCTGCCGCGCGCCCAGGAGATCGTGGTGCGCAGGACGTATCCCTCGCCGGTGTCTTCGGCGATCGCGTTGAACTCCAGCTCGCGGACCAACGGCTGGTCCGGGTCGCGTTGCTCGCCGAGTTGGCCGGTGGAACCCGCGGGAGCGAAATCTTGTGCTCCTGCGGATACGCGCCCCAAGTAGTTGAACAGCACCTGTGCCTGCGGAGGGGTCTTCGCGGACTGATGCAACCAGGTGTGGGCCTGGTAAGGAACGCCGTTGCCGGGGATGGCCGCGAGCTGGTCTTTCACTGCGTTGAGTGCCAGCGCTAGCGGGGCGATGCTGCCCTCGACCTCTGTGGAGGCCTCCTGCACTGCCGCCCGGGTGGGGTCGATCAGCATGGGATATAGGCAGGTGAACCAGCCCACCGTGCGTGAAAGGTCTGCTTCCCTGCCCTGTGGCCCGGGTACGAATCGGGTATCGCGGCCGTGCCCCTCCATCTCCACCAGGGTCCATGTTTGTTTGTTTCGACGCCAACGCGCCAACGCCACGCTCAATGCCGTAAGCAATACGGAATTCGCCCCCGTGCGGAAAGCGTGGGGCACCGCACCCAGTAATTCGTCCGTGATCTGCACTGATGCCTCATGTACCACGCTGCGCTCCTCACGGACTGTGGGCGCTTTCTCGGGACTATCAGCAAGCGCTGGCACCTGCGGGTCCCGCAGAGGTTCATCTGCACTCGGCAATGGGGGCAGGGAACTATTGGCATCCTCCGCGAATTCGCCAGTATCAACGGCCTGTTGCAGCAGCTGCGTCCATCGGCGCAGGGACGTCCGCTCCGGCGCGAGCTGTTCCCCGCGATACGCCGCGGCGAGGTCCTCGCCGATAATGTTCCATGACACGCCATCGACCACCAGGTGATGCACCACAAGGCGCAATCTTCCGGGCACCAGCCCAGCCGCTACCACCACTCCGACTGCCGGATCCAGCAGTTCAGAAAGCGCAGCGATGTCCGTGGTGGGGTGGATCGCCACCGCTTCTTCGGCAGATTCCTCCGGGAGTTCCAGCCGCAAGGGATTCCGCTGCACACGGGCCCGCAGTGCAGGGTGCGCCTGCAGCACGTCAGCCACCATTCGCCCGGCCAGCTGCGCATCCACATCTTCTGGAACTGAAAACTCCACGGACTGAATGAAGCCGTCCACGTGATCAGTAATGGAATCGAACCAGCGCAGAATCGGCAGCGACTGCACCTCACCGGTTGGTTCATCGTCTGGATCCTGCACGAAGGTTCCGCGCTCTTCGGCGCACCGAGCCAGTTGCTGTGGAGTGCGCGCAGAGAAAATATCTCCCACACTCACCTCCACCCCGCGCCGTCCCAGAGCCGAGACCAGGGTGATGGCCCGCAGGCTATCGCCACCGATATCGAAGAAGTCCGTCTCCGCACCCACCGCGCTAACCCCCAATGCTTCAGCCATTGCCTCCGCGAGCAGAGCAACGGTTTCCCCGTCACGTTCAGCATCGGCCGGGGCATCAGTGAGCGAGCTCCAATCAGGTTCCGGCAGTGCCTTCCGATCCACTTTTCCGTTGGCCGTCCGCGGCAACTCATCCATGACGGTGATAATCGCGGGCACCATGTATTCGGGCAGTACCTCGGCACACCAACTACGGATCGCAGCACCCACGAGGCCCGCAGTCACCGTCACGTAGCCCAGCAGTCGCCCCTCCCGAGCAATCACGCTCGCCGCCTCCACATCTGGGTGTCCCACCAGCGCAGATTCCACGTCCTCCAACTCCAGACGCATGCCACGGATTTTCACCTGATTATCGGCCCGCCCCACGAATTCCAGCGAGCCGTCGTTGTGCCGGCGCACCAGGTCTCCCGTGCGGTACATCCGGGTTCCGTCCGACGCAAACACATCCGCAACAAAGCGGCTGGCCGTGAGTCCTGGGGCATTGATATACCCCTTGGCCAGCAGGAATCCGGCCACATAGAGTTCACCAATTTCTTGGTCTGGAACCACCCGCAGGTGCTCATCGAGCACATAGAGCCGACAGTTGGGATTGGCCACACCGATGCTCGTGTTGAGGCGATCCTCGTCGTCACGGTAGATGACGTGGGAGACACCGATGGTAGCTTCCGCTGGCCCGTACCCGTGGTACAGCGGGATGGCCAGCTGCTGGCGAAAGCGACGGAACAGCGCCTGGGTGAGCATCTCTCCGCCACACCAGACATGCCGCAAGCTGTCTAATAGATTCGTGCCTTCGGCCTGTTTGAGCATGACGTCGAGAACACTCGAAACCAGATACGCAAACGTCACGCCCTCGCGATGGATGAGGCGGGCCAAGCGTTGGGGGTCTTGCTCCACGCCCGGCGCGGCCACCACCACGCGGCCCCCGCAAACCAGCGGCAGGAAGATCTCATTGATGGAGATATCAAAGGCCAGCGGTGCCTTGAACAGGGAGGCATCATCGCGGCCGAAGAACAGGATCTGATCGCGCTGCCAGAGCAAGCGCTCCACGATCGCACCGTGGCGGATCATTGCGCCCTTTGGGCGGCCGGTGCTGCCAGAGGTAAAGATGACGTACGCAACGCTGTCCGTGGACGGCGGGGTGAACAGCTCGCGGGTGGCATCGAGGTCGAATAGCGCGTCTTCGGTGAGCGCGCAGTTGTCCGGCGTGAGTACGAAGCTCAGGCTGGCATCGTGGGTGACGGATTCCCGGCGCGCCTGCGGCCACGAGGGGTCTAGCGGGACAAAACTGCCACCGGCGAGCAACGTGGCGACGATACCCACCACCATCTCCGCGCTGCGCGGCAGGGAGATTCCCACACTCTGACCAGCGCCAATACCGTGTTCCCGCAAATTTCGCGCTACAGCAGTTGCATGGGCGACGAGCTGCGCATAGGTCAGTCTGTGCCGGTCATCCACCACTGCGAGCGCATCCGGGGTCTCCTGCGCATGCTGCAGGAGCAGGCTAATCAGGTCCGGGCGATCGCGATCCTGATCCGTGTCATTCCATATGCGCTGCTGGGCGATCCGATCCTGTTCACTGCGGCCATGACCGATGACGGCGCCGCCATCTCGAGAAGCAAGCGTATCGCCAGAGGAAAACGGAGTGTGAGCAGACGATCGGGTGGGCACAAAGAGCCTTTCGGTTGATGGGGAAACAGGGAATCAGACGCGGATGGCGGACGTCGGGCTAGGTGTCAGCCAACCTCAAGCGGAGCACGGCTCGGGAAAATCAGCCTGCGATCAGGTGCGAAGAATCCCGATGTTGCTCGGAGCGGAGATCTTCATCCGCCGGCGCACGATGCGTGCGTTGCTGACCCGTGATGGCCTCCACCAGTTCCCCGGAGCGGGTCGCGATGTTGGAGAGCAACGTGGAACCGAGTCCATGCGTGGCCTCAGTTGCTCCCTGCACGAAGAGTCCTGGCACGCGCTCGCCATTGAGCACGGCGCCGTAATCCCTAGTGACGGTGAATTCTTCACTGCCGTGACTATCAGCGTGAATCCCCGCAAGACCGCGAGATCGGAAGCCCGTGGCGCACACCACCACGTCAAAGTTTTCTGTCACCACGTCTCCGGTTACTCGGTGGCGAATGTCCACGTCGACGCTGCCGTCGGAACAATTACGCGCACCGAGCACCTCCGTGGTCCGGCGAATATCGAGCCGCTGACGCCCGGTGACGCTTTCCCGATACTGACGGTCGTGGAGCTCATCGAGGAGCTCAGATTCCACGCAGGCGTAATTGGTGTACCGGTGGCGGATCAACAGCTCGTTGCGGATCGCATCGGGCGCATGGAAGAAGTCATCAACGGCCTCCGGGTCGAACACCCGATTGGCGAAGGGGCTGTCATCGGCGGGGATGAAGCCGTAGCTGTTCAAGCTGCCCGTGACGGTATCGATATGCGGGCAATCGTGGAAGTACCGGATGGCCTCGGCTGCGGACTGGCCCGCGCCGATCACCAAAGCTCGGCGGATATCCCACCCACTGTTCAGCAGCTTCTTGGTGCGCGGGAGCAAATCGATGTTGTGGAAGATGCGCGAGGTGTCCAAGGAGCTGTCCTCTGCCCACGCAGGCATCTTGGCTTCCAGCCCGCGGGCAACCACCACGTTGCGGCAGCGAATGGACTCCGACTGCTGAGCTCGCTGCCCTTCGGACTCACCGCTTCCTAACTTCCTGCGGACGTGCACCACAAAACGAGCTCCGTCTGCGGCCAGTTCCGGAAGCGTCTCGATGGACGTCACGGTGGTGTTGTACTGCGTGTCCACGGTGATGTGATCCGCGATCCATCGGAGGTAATCGGCGAATTCCACGCGTTCCGGGGTGAAGGTTTGGCGGCTCTTCCGGTTTCGGGGTGCGTAGCGGGGTGAGGTAGAAATCGACGGGTTCAGCGGGTCACCACAACATGTAGGGGTCCCTGGTGTGAAGATGAAAGTTCCTACACAACCATCTAAACCCACCAGGAACCCGTACTGTGAAGCCTACTGGAAACCTCGTTGCCGACACCATCTGCCGTACCGCGGAAATCGGACTTGCCATCACCGGTGCCGCTGATGCCGGACCGCTGACCATCATTGAGGCCACGCCCGTAGCCGTTATCGGCGTGTGCCCGGACTGCGGACAGCTAGGCAAGCTGCGCGACCACACCACCCGTCGACTCGTTGATCTTCCCGTTGTTGGA